>NZ_ANOH01000491.1 GCF_000346505.1 Aporhodopirellula sallentina SM41 | reverse complement strand
AACGTCTGTCGTCACCGGGCACGGAGAGAGGACTTTCCATTTGTAAGAACCACGCAAGCCGTGCTCCGTGTGCACGACATTGTTATCCGTCGTTCTAATCGAGCAAGTTGAACGCATCATCGAGCACGCCCAGTACCTCTGGATTTGAGTCAGCAAGAACAGCCAGAGACTGTCTGTTCACCCCTGAAGTCTTGCATAAGTCAATGAACGCAGTTGCGAAGTACTTTTTGGCCCTCTGAACGTGTTGCGACGTTGGAAAACGATCGGCTCGCCTATGAACGATCATGTTCCGAATTCTGTTCGCAAACAGCAAATCGCTTTTGAGTGTAGGTGGAAGCAGCGAGTTTCTTACCGCTTCTTCGATTGCAGCGCGAAGTCCCTGGTTTTCCGTTGATTGAATCTGCGAATACAGCGCACACTCGAAAACAGCTCCAAGCTCGACCAATGCAAAATGGTCGATCCCACGCATCATATCAGTGGAGATTGCATTGATGAGGTGAACCACTCGCGAGTCGCTGGCGTGTACCTGTGCGACGGGGCGAACCGGCGCTGGTTCTGATTCGACTTTCAACTCAGAAGCGAGTTCAGCTTCGCGACGGGCTTCCGCCTCGCGACGACGCACCTCGCTTTCTGCGCGAAGTTTAGCAAGACGCTGTTCCGTAAGGTGCTCACGAAGCAATTGCACTTCGCTATCCGATAAAGACGCAAGTGCAGATCCTTTTCCCGCAATGCCGATTGACTTGACCGTTTGGACAAGCCC
Organism: Aporhodopirellula sallentina SM41; assembly: GCF_000346505.1. Taxonomy (GTDB): domain Bacteria; phylum Planctomycetota; class Planctomycetia; order Pirellulales; family Pirellulaceae; genus Rhodopirellula; species Rhodopirellula sallentina. The sequence continues at coordinate 1,651 of NZ_ANOH01000491.1, read as the reverse complement.
GGAACTATCTACGTCGAACTCTTTCGCGAGAGCGTAAATTCGAGCTGGCATGTTTAAGTGTTACAGTGTTTTTCTAATCGGATAACGATCAGCGTCACCGGGCGGTGGGGAGCGATGTGATTGGAAAGTGTACCGGGTCTCCACCACCGCTCCGTGTGCACGCGATGGTTATCACGTCACGCGCCATATTTTTCTCGCCAAAACGAGGTGCCACGATACCAGAATCCGGGGTCTCGCGGCATTTCTGAAACCTGCTCAATGCGTCCTGTCCAGATTGCTGTCCTGGGCCCCTCGCAAAGTCGGAACGAAAGGCCAGGACTCAATGCATGGTGCGGACCGGAAGGTGCCGAAAGCTGGAACGTTAAACGGTATCGATCTGGTTCAACCATGTTTTCGACCCGGCGCGTGACGATGTCCCACGAAACTAGCTCACCACGCAAGTCATCGTGGTCATCGGAAAAGATCTGGGGATTGTAACGTAGCCAGGGTCGGCGCAATTCACGAGCGTGTGTTGAATTGATTGTGGCAATAGCAGCGTTCGATACATTGCCGGGTCGATACTGAATCTGTTGATGCATCGCATTTCTAGCCGCGATAACGTCACCGATCAGCCGGCGGCGACGGTTGATCGTCCACTTCAAAACGCCCGACTTCGCCGCTCGGTTGCATCGGATGGTTCGCCGATCTTCGCTGTGCCGATGGGACGAAGGTCAGGTAGCTCAGGAAGGTAGTCGGCAGTTGCCAATCCATCCTGTGACCATACTTCGAGCCCCGCCAGTAGCCCGCATCTTCCAAACAGAAATACCCCGAATAAGCGGCCTTCGCTGTCTGTCCATTCATAGTCCGATAGAACGGTTATTGGTTCGCCGTTTTTCGGGACGACGCCATCAATCGCAAAGTTAACGCTGGCGCAACCGCAGTAACATCGCGTGGCGATCCTGGCGCTGTCAAGCTGCGAGCGGTAGTGTTTTGCTTCCGGTACCCCTCGGTCTAGCAGCCATTCAACCAGGCGGCTTTCATTGACCGACAAATCACGGTCATCGGGGATTGCTGTCATCGAAGCCATGCGTTTCCGACCGGCGAACGACCCGCATCAGCGGGCGGCGGAAGATATGCGTCCAGTTGTTAAAACGTCACCACCGCCGCTCCGTTGCATGCGATGGTTATCCGAATCGTGCTTTGGCGTGAGATTTGGGTCATCCCAAAAACGGTGGCGTAAAGTGTTGGGCCATGGCGTTCCGAATGTTGATCAGTCGTGAAATACATTCGTCTCGGCCGTGAATATCAATCAGCGATTCCGCAGAGGTTCTGCACAGCTTGACCACAGCCGGTGGAACTCTGCGATATTCAGTATCGGGTTTGTTCAGAAGGGCACTTTCCATGTTTCCGATGAGCAGCATCGGCGTCTGGTTTGCGCCAATCGGGTAGCACTTGCGTTTGCGGCGCAACGTGACATTCGCACCGTTTTGCAGAGCGTTCTCGGCCTCTGCGAGGTCGAGCGAAATGATGCTCGCGATTAGTTGCTCGTCGAGTTCTTCAGGTGTCTTGTTAGTCATTTGAGCGTAGTGGCTAACTCGGATAACGGCAGGGTTTTGCGGGCGGCGGCGATAGACTTGCAAGCAATACGAAAAGCGTGCCACCGCCGCTCCTT
>NZ_ANOH01000490.1 GCF_000346505.1 Aporhodopirellula sallentina SM41 | reverse complement strand
GGAACTCGGTGAAGTGACCTATATGCCGTCGCTTCATCGTTACGCCGAATAACTCCTGTCCATGTGCTTAGAGACCCTTTGTTGCTATCTAGATAAGAATCCCAAGGTAGGGGTCGCTGCATGTCAGTTTGATGTTATTGATCAGGACGGTGGATTCGTTTCAAGAGGGCATCGCTCGCGGTATGTATCGGGTTTTTTAGGTTTTCCTAGGCGATTGAGGTCGTCAGAGTTTGTTACTCCATTTGAAACGTTTTATTCAGCAACAGGTCAAGGCCCATTCGCTGTTTTTCGGTCCAACGTTTTCTCGCAAACTACTGGGTATGAGGAATCCTTCTGGTCTCATGAAGATTCCGATATATTTTGTCAGATGGCTCTGTTAGCTGAAGTTCATTACTTGCCTGAGCGTCTGTATCTCAAAAGATCGCATGGGCATAACTTGACTGGTTCCTCGCATGCCAATTATGGCAAATTTAGGGAGAAATGGGATTTCTACTTCTCGGGTGATCCAAATGTAAATGCTGAAGTGGATGCTGCGTTCAAGTACTATTACGGGGCTCATGCCCCGATTCGTCATTTCAAGATTTCAGCTAAGGCGTCCGTGGAATTCTTGAAGACAGGCAAATTACATTCTTTAAATTGGTCTTTTGAGTGCTTCATGAATGGTGTTGCCGATCTGATCATGAAGAAGAGCCTGTCGAGGCGATGGGCTCAACGCAAAGAGCGTAGCGTTGCGGCGGTGAATTAGAGTTGATGAGGCAATCTGTTGCTTGTTTGGTTCGTGTAGTAAGTTCCGGCTTGTTTAGTTGATTTGTGTTTGTTATCGAGCATGTCGAAGCGTTGTTTGGTCTCGTAGATTGTTGTTAGAGAGAGTGGCGGGCGTATTCGAAGAGTAGGTTGTCAACGCACCGATGCGAACCACGCGAGAGGTTGGGTAGCACATGCAAACCGGATGTCGCGGATGTTTGATGATTTCGGGCGCATTGTATTATGCTGGTTCAACGTTCCGTTGACGAGTTTCGCTGGCGCAGTGATACGATTGACAGCCCGCGAGGCGTCGGCTTGCGAGATTTTGTGC
>NZ_ANOH01000489.1 GCF_000346505.1 Aporhodopirellula sallentina SM41 | reverse complement strand
TTAGTCGCGCTCTCACGGGAGTGCGTGGATTGAAACCCGGCCACGCAGGTCGTTCGGTCGATCGAGGCGTGTCGCGCTCTCACGGGAGCGCGTGGATTGAAACACCAACCTGCACGTTGCGTGTCACCACGCCGCTACCGTCGCGCTCTCACGGGAGCGCGTGGATTGGAACCTAAAAAGGTGTCCGACACCTTTATTGGAAAGGGAACACTAATCGGCACTGATCGATACTAATCCTGAGCACCCCAAAAGGTGCAGGCATCAACGCATCGATTAGTGACAATGAGTGTTCCTTTCCTCCGGGCAAGAAAACGTTCCGGCACTCAAGTTAAGGTTAATACCACCCGCGGGTGGCACTGAATCAAAACCCATCCCAAAACAAAGTTGGTCCTGCGAACTCGATATGCAGATTGGTTCTCCGGCGCCGGGCACCAATTCTTTGTCTGGTCACTTTTAGCGTTCGTAGTTCTGCAATCGTTCGAGGTACAAATGTGATTCGACGAAGTTCCGGTGCGCCGAATCCGTCATCTCCTCGAGCAACTCCAGTGCTGAGATATAGCTGGCGAGATTCCCGTTGGATGAGATCATCTTGCCGTCTTTGACGAAACTCACTTGACTGTCGTCCTGCACGGACAGGCTTGGGTAGGTCTGCTGCAATAGGTCGCCTCCACCGATGTAGGTCACGATTTTGCGTCCGTTCGCGACACCCGAAGCGCCAATCAAATGAGCTCCGGCGCAGTTGCTCATCGTGAAGTCAGTCGTTTTCCCCTTCGTTTTGACAAACTCCACAATCGCATCCGTCGCGACCACCGTTTCCATGTCATACGAGCTGGACACGACCAGCACGTTCAAATCCGGACAGTCGTCGAACGAATAGTCCGGGACCACTCGCAACCCGCTTTCCATCGGAACTGGTTGATGCGATTGGGCGATTGTGACGACGTTGAAGATCCGCTTGCCTTCTTCGTTGGGCTTGGAGAAAACATCGATCGGAGCAGTGACTTCCGTCATCAAGACATTGTCGAACAACAAGACACCGATGGTCGGCAACGACTTGTCAAACGTGGCACGATTGACACTGTCGTTCACATTGATGGTGCACGTTTGGGGTGACGCGGTGATCGCAGCAGCCTTTGAATCAGTTTTTGCTTTTGCGACTTCTTCGGCGGGAATGGTCAGACGCCGAGCGTTTCTGGGGTGAACCATGGTCACAACGACTTGCGTTTCTTTTGTGGTGTCCGGATTTCGGGCGACTTCGTGCAGAACCATGGTGGGTTCAAAGAATGTGTCACCTTGGTGCAACACCCGCAGGGGCTTCCCTTCGATTTTGAATTCCAATGTTCCTTTCAAGACGTAGCCGACCACTTCACCGGGATGATGGTGTGGCGGAGAGGACGCACCGGGAGCGAAGGTGAGTTTGATCAGCGACTTCGACATGAGGGCTCCGTCCACCTTGCTTGAAATGGGATCGGTGCGAAGTAATTTGACAACCGGCATCTTTGAATGCGACGGTTGTTCTGCCACAGGATGACGCGGCGTTTTTGCCGCCCCGGACTCGGTGTCTCGACCATGCGAGGTGCTGCCAGAAGCAATCAAGAGCACATACAGAGAAAGAGTGATCAATGGGCTTGTCTTCATTTCTTTTCCTTCAATTGGTCAATTTGGTTGGTTGCTTCAACAAAGATTCGATGTATTTGTGATCGGTCTGGAATGGAACCGCTAATCGGTTCCATGTGTTGATCATGGAAACCACGATGCTCAACTGGCAGATTCCTTCTTCGCCAAATACGGCAACGGTTTCCTGATAGAGTTGGTCGCTGACTCCTTCTCCACCGGCAAGCCGAGTCACTGCTTCCGCCCAACAAAAAGCCGTTCGTTCTCGCGCTGTGTAGCAACCGGCTTCTTCCCAAACGCTGACCAAGTCGATGCGTTCATTCGTTTCATTCATCAATCGCAGTTGTTGGGTATGCAGACTGACGCAAAATGAACAGCCATTGAGTTGCGACACACGTAGCTTGACCAGCTCGAGCAACTCGGCCGCCATCGGGTAATCCGCAATCGTTGCTTCGATCTTGGACAACTGCTGAATTTCGCGTGAAATCAATCGAAAATAGTCGGCTCGCATTCTCTTCTCCATGTGGTTGTCGAGCATCGTTGTTGAGTAGAATCATAAATATCCGGTGGCTCCTAGAAAGATCCACTTTAGGCAGAAACAACGGAGCCACTTTGGAGAGCCAATGCCGCGAAGAAAGGAACAATTTGAGTTTGACTGGATTCAACTGGACAACAACGCCGCGACTCCGGTCTATCAGCAACTGGAAAACCAGCTTCGCCATGCCATCACCAATCAAGTCTTACAACCGGAAGACCGCGTTCCTTCGAGTCGCAATCTCGCGTCGGCGATCGGCGTGTCACGAAACACCGTTTTGTCCGCTTACGAACAGCTGATTTCGGAAGGGTATTTGGAATCCGTTCGAGGCAGCGGTACGCGGGTGGCCAAGATTCCGCCGCAGGCTTTTGAATTTGACACGGCATCAAAATCCAATGATCCTCCGGTCAATTCGCTCGACGATCTTTCCCCTTTGGGACAGCAACTGTCCGAAGAGTCGCACTGGTTGCCACCCGTGGCAACGCATCCCAAAGCATTCACGCCTCACTTGCCCGCGACCGATGAATTTCCACTTCAAATTTGGAACCGATTCAGCAACGAGCAGGCTCGATGGTCGTCGAGGCACCTGAATCTGGGCGAGCCGCAGGGATATCTTCCGCTGCGAGAGTCCATTGCCCAGTACATGGCCGTTTCACGTGGCTTGTCATGCACGCCTCAACAGGTCGTGATCACCTCGGGGTCTCAACAAGCCTTCACAATGATCGCTCAGTTGCTACTGACTCCAGGCGACAACGCGTGGGTAGAAGAACCAGGAAACGCACCGGCAAATCGATTGCTCGACATCGCGGGAGCACAACTGGTTCCCGTGCCGCTGGACTCCGAAGGAATCGACCTGTCACGAGCCCCAAAAATGAAGCCCACGCCAAGACTCATCTGCGTGACGCCGGGCGGGCAATGGCCAATGGGAATGACCATGAGCCTGAACCGAAGACTGCAGCTGATCGCCACCGCACAGCGGCACAAGAGCTGGATCATTGAGGATGATTACAACGGCGAGTTTCGCTACACGGGACGCCCGCATGCTTCGCTCAGCAGTCTCGACTCTTCCGGCCGAACGATCTACATGGGAACGTTCAGCAAATTGTTGTTTCCGGCCATCCGACTGGGCTTTCTAATTGTTCCCCCGCAGTTGGCGAAGGCGTTTGCCTACGTGCGATTCCTTCAAGATCGTTCATCGCCGCAGCTCGTTCAAATGACTCTCCACCGGTTCATCGAGTCCGGGAATTTTGTCAAGCACATTCGCCGTATGCGTTCACTGTACGCTCAGCGTCAGACAACGCTCTATGAATCGTTGCAAAAACACTTAGGCGATTTCATTGAAGTCCAGAAACCTGAGTCTGGAATGCACCTCACGGTACGGGGCGTCGCCAAGGAAGCTGAAGAGAGACTCATCACCGCCGCATGCCGAGCGAAAGTAGAGTTTCATCCCGTCAGCATCTATTCACGAACGCACGAAACGCAAGGGATGATTCTCGGCTTCGCCGCGTTTGATACTCAAACCATTCAGAGAACCGTTCGCCGCTGGGCTAGAGAGATGAGCTAAGAATCGCCTCGACTACCGTGGCAAGATTGCAGGGTTGGTTGGATATCTGCACCCTCGCAGTTGCAGAGACGTAAAACGCGTTGCCATCTCCCCTCCATAATCGCGAGACAAAGCTCCAATTCCATTTGCAGAGCCGCCGTGAGAGGAACCGGTATCGTCTCATGGGAGAATGGGAACACTAATCCGCACTGATCACACTAATTCAGAGCTCCCAAAGGTGCAGGCATCCACGCATCGATTAGTGACAATGAGTGTTCCTTTCCTTCGATCAAGAAAACGTTTCCGCACTCAAGTTCAAGACAGTGCCACTTGCAGGTGAACCTGAAAAGTTGTCCGTGAACCCTTTCTTTCCGATGAAGATTACGCGACAGGCCGATCGCAGGGAGAGTGGCTCCTGTTGGGAAGCACCCTCCCCACGCGGCAAAGAGGTCGTGCAGTTATTAAGTGCTGTGCAGTAACGCGTTGAGAACCCCGCCCGCGCGGGACGTCGATTTTATTACTGACGTTCTTCGAGGCGTCCTTGGCCCAGGACCTGAACCGTAGTGGGCGAGGCGACGAGTCCTTCCCCACGCAAAGGACTCGTCGCCTCGTCCACTACCAAATGCTGCCCTTAATCAACCGACATCCCCAGCGGGAGCGGGCGAAAAGCGAGCGTTCAGTGAGATTTCCGGGGGAGGGCAAACCGCGCCGCTTCCCATGCTCGGCCCCCCTCCCTCGCGTACGCCTGAACGGCGGCGCTCGACCTCCCCCAAAACTTCGTTTCGGGAGAGGTTCTCAAATGCTGAAACCCGCTAAAACGCGACCTCGACAAACTGCACGACCTCCAAGTTCGGAGGGATGAACCGGGTGTTTGATCTTCTTGGTTTAGAACTCTTCGATTACTTCTTTGCCTTTGCGGGTGCCTAGCGCGTTGTAGAGTTCTTCGTCGATTTGCGAGGAGATCGCGCGGACGGATCCGTCGCAGAGTGCGAACTGGCATAGGCCGACGTGTGGGGCGGAGAGGCCTTTGTCGTCACCATCGATTTCGTTGGGACGGTATTGGGTTTCGAACAGCACCATGTGTCCGTGGTCGTCGCCCAAATCGTCGATGTCGCGGACGGCGGCAGACCAGGCGGTCTCGAAGTTCATGTGGCCTCCGGTCGACGGGTTGCTCATCGGGAGTGGCCCGTTGGTGCGTTCACCCAGTGCCAGGGTGTTGGAGAGCCCGTCGAGGATGTCTCGAAATCGCGTGGGGCTGTTTCGATAGAACACGCCCTCGCTCTGCAAAGGCGTGTCGTCGAGGTTGACTGTCGCGGTGGATGGTCCCCAATTGGCCGCGTAGGAGGCGGCGGCGTAACGTTCGATCGGCGTCACTGAATCGTCGCGAACCACGTATGAGCCTTCGGAGTACGTGTCCGAGGGGCAGAGGAAGGTCGCCAGTGAAGTTTCTCGGGCGTCGAGGTTGGCGACATCCCATACCGGACGGCTGAAGTCGAACTGCTCGAACAGGCCGCGCTGTTCGATCTGAGGAAGAATGGCTGTCCCCCAGGCGACGCCCATGTGGTTGGCGTCGAACAACGGACCGCTCGGGCCCGGTTTGTGAAGGTATCCCGCGGGGAGCCGTCCGTAGGTGGATTCGTAGTTGTGGATTCCAAGGGCGAGTTGTTTGAGGTTGTTGCTGCACGACATGCGGCGGGCGGCTTCTCGGGCGGCCTGTACCGCGGGCAAAAGCAACCCGACGAGGACGCCGATAATCGCGATCACCACAAGGAGTTCGATGAGAGTGAAGGCTCTGCGGTGTTGATAGAAGGGAGAGAGTGAGTGATGCATGGATTGAGTTGGAATGATTGAGTTGGAACAGATAAATGGGAGCGCACGTTGTTGCTTCGTGGCAATTGCCACTTCATGGCAACGTGCGCGGTTGTTGACGAATGACTTGCTGACGCGAACGGCTCGTAACTCAATGAATGCAGCGCGATCGGGGCGTTCGCTCTCGACCACGGCGGACCGGGACCGTTTCCGGACGCAGTCATCTCGGTGGATGAACACGCTGGATAGGTCACCCTGAATGACCACGCTGAATGACCACGCTGAAACTGCGCTGGATAACCATACTGGCGAACGCCCAAGCGACACACGGTCGATGAGTGCGGGATCGAGCGCAGGCAGCAAGGTTCATCGCCGGTAGCGATCAAACAGGCGTCTGCCGATTTGCGAAGGATTGAGTTGGGGTGACGTGCCGCACGTCAGTGAGAGACCAACTCGGGAGGCGGCGAGGAAGGAGGATCGTCGAGGCGTCCTCCGTTTAGGCAGAGAGTTCGGTGGAACCGAATGCTCGAGGGCGTCATTGCCGACGCCAGACTTTCCGGAGGCAGCGGGCTGCGGACGTCAAAGATGCGTGCGAGCCAGCCTCGGAGATCAACGTTGCAGAAGCCATCGTGAGAGATCGAATCTCGCGGAGTGCAATCGTAGCGAGTGGCTCGGTAAGGAGTTGATCCGTATGCAGCGGATTTCTGAGCGGCGGACTCGAAGAGGATGAACTCGAACCCGAAGAAGACGTAGTGCGAGTGGTGGCTGGCCGCGGTGAGGGTCGCAGAACGATGGGGCGCAGAACTATTGGACGAGTAGGGATCTGACGTTTTGGCGAGCGTCGGTCGGTCGTCGGAAGGTGCCGGGTGCGACGAACCTATCGTCGGTTGTGAGGGCGGGTGCGAGGACGAGTGCGGGTGTGAATGTTCGTGCGCGTGATCATGAGAATGTGCATGAGCATGTTGGTGCGAGCGGCCGTGAGAATGAGCGTGCTCGGCCGGGTGAACGTGAGGTATCAAACCGTGCGGCAGGGCGGCATGGGTGTGACCTTTGTCGCCGTCGGAGTGGCTGTGCGACGTGACGCTGCGTAGCCCCAGCACGCACACCGCGGCAGCGGCGAGCATCACCAGGATGGACGATCGGTAGAGGTGTCGATAGTTCACGAAAGTCGTGATCGTCGCGAAGGAGGTTCAGGTGGCCGAACGAGGAAGGAAGGTCGCGCCGTGCAGGTTCCGTCTGCGTGCGGGGCCGTGCTGGGCTGCGGGCAGGTTTGGGCTGCGTGCGGGTTCGGGCGAGAAGGGAAGCGATATGATAGTTCCCGTTACCCGCGAGGTAAGAGGGAGTTCGCTCCGTGTGCGATTGGACGCCGCACGTCCTCGCGCGTTTTCCGGAAGATTGGTTCGGCAGATCGTGTTTTTCCGTGGTTGCGGCGAGGGCCGATGCGGGATGGGAAATTGTCGCGTTGCGAGTCCCCTCAGTGTGGACTTCTGATTAGGTTACGATGAACACTGTTCATGCTTTGATAGCTCGCGTTTTTTACCCAAGGTTGTTTTCCCATGTCGTCGCCCGTGGTGGATGTCACGCTTTGGCAAGGCCAGCAGGAATGCTGGATCGGCGAGTCGGGATTGCCGCTGGAGATTGGGCGGCAGTCGCGCGACGAGGAAAATGCGATTCTTCGAAAGGTGCAGGATCTCGGCAATCAGTACCGCATCGCGATCGCGCCGATCACTTCGTTGGGGTTGCCACGTCACGCGTTGAGCGTTTCGGTCAATGACGAGGGGAAGCTCGTCCTGAAAAACCTGCATGCCCGCTCGACGTTTCAGGTGGCGTCGGATCCGGTGCCGGTGATGCCACAGGCGAGCGTTCAGGATGACCGTGAGTTCACGATTCTGTTGCCCGAGAATCTGATCGTGAAGGTGGTGTTGTGCACGAGTTTGTCTCAGAACCAATCGGATTCGGGCGGCGAATTTGAGCCTCATGGTTCGGCGTCGTTCCGGACGATTTCGCCGGATTCGAAACGACCGCCGTCGCCCGATCCGGACGCGTTTCGGGCTGATTTCACGATGCCGATGAATCCGGGGGCGAGTTTCATCCGGACGTTCACGGAGGATTCCAACCCGAATCGTGGGCACGCGGCGGTCGACTTGGTCCGTCAGGCTCTCGCGGTGGTGAAGAAGTCAGCGGGCAGTGATGAGTTCTTTGACACGGCGGTGCAGAGCGTCGCGGGAATGATCGAACTGGATCGCGCGTATGTCTTGATGCGGGAAGGCGAGTCGAAGTGGTGGGTGCGTGCCCATTTCGATCAACGCGAACAGGAAACCGATGAGTCCCTCGAATCGGCGTCCGAACCTAACGGCGGCGGATTGTTTCGAAAGCGGTCTAACAACGACGAAACGGTCGAGGACGCCGAGGCGGAAGCCAATCCCGAGGCGTCGGCCGAGCGGAATACACGGATCGATGTCCCTCTGCCCTCAGGGAGTCGGTTGTTGTTGCAACGTGTTTTGCAGAAACGCGAAACGGTCATTTACGAACCGGAGAGTTACAAGCACACCATCGGATCATCGATCATGCTGCTCGACCGTGCGGTTGCGTCGCCGATCTTTGACGACCACGGCGTCGTGATCGGTGCACTCTACGGTGATCGTAGCTACGGTACGAATCATCCGGACACGCCGATCGGTGACCTCGAGGCGACGCTGCTCGAAGTGATGGCCGGTGCGGTGTCCGCAGGGATACTGCGCCAGCGACAAGAGGCGATTCAGGCGTCGATGACGCAGTTCTTCTCGCCCGCGATTACTCAGCGTTTGCAGCAAAACGAAGACTTGCTGACCGGTCGTGATGCGGAGGTGTCGGTGCTGTTTTGTGACATCCGCGGTTTCAGTGCGATCACTGAACGGGTTGGTCCGGAGAAAACGATCGAGTGGATCAATGATGTTTTGACGCAGTTAAGTTTGTGCGTGACCCGGACCGATGGCGTGTTGGTTGATTACGTCGGAGACGAGTTGATGGCGATGTGGGGGGCGCCGGCGGAGCAACCCGATCACGCCCGGCGAGCCTGCAACGCGGCGTGTCAAATGCTCAAGCAGATCGAACCGCTGCGGCAGCGATGGAAGGCGATTACGCCGGAGCGGTTTGGCGTGGGGATCGGGATCAACACGGGCATGGCCCGAGTGGGAAACACGGGATCGTTGGTGAAATTCAAGTACGGTCCGCTCGGTAACACGGTGAACTTGGCGAGCCGTGTGCAAGGGATCACCAAAAGATTTGGGGTGTCGGCGTTGATCACGAAAGCCACTCGAGACGCGCTGGCCAAGAGCAGCGCCAGCCATGCCGAAGCTCTCGGCAGCGAAGCGATCGCGACGGAGTGCGATGAAGCGATGCAGACACGGCGGCTGGCGAACGTACGGCCGTTGGGTGTCAAAGAGATTGTCGAGCTGCACGAGTTGCAGACCGGAAACGACCCGACGTGGCGATCGATGGCCGACCGGTATGAGTCGGCGCTGCGATCGTTTCACCATTCGGACCTCACGTCGGCGGCGCGGGAACTGGCGTCGCTCGTGCACGAACACCCGGGCGACACGCCGAGCGTGGTGCTGCTAGGCCGCGTCGTCGACGCCATCACCAATCAGACCAAGAAGGTCAATCCGGTGATGGAAATGCAATCGAAGTAGAACCGTAGCGAAAGTCGCCGATCACTCCGTGATCGGTTTGTAAGAGACGCTCCGATCGGCGCCACTCATTAAATTGACAAACCGTTGGCGGGCATGGTTGCCAAAAAATGCAGACGGAGAGAAGAGCGAGTGGCGTTGATTCCGCCGGGGCAAGCCCGAGCGGAAGCCGAGAGTCACGGTCATGAGTCACTAGCCACTAGCCATGAGCTAAAAGCTAATAGCTAATAGCTAATAGCTAATAGCTAATAGCTAATAGCTAATAACCAGCACCTGCCCGGATGGGCAGGGACGCTTAGCGTTGCACGCGGGCGGAGCCGCCTTTGGCGAAGGCTTCCACTTCGGGAAGCGTTGCTCGGCTGACGTCGCCGGTGAACGTGGTCAGCAACGCGCCGTGTGCCCAACCGATTCGCAGGGCTTCTTGGGGATCGCGTCCGTCGAGCAGGCTGTAGATCAAGCCGGAGGCGAACCCGTCACCACCGCCGATGCGGTCGATCACATCGAGTTCTGCGGTCGGGGCGACGTACTCTTTGCCGTCGTGCCACAGCACGGCACTCCAGGAGTGACGGTTGGTGGAGTGGACTTCGCGCAAAGTCGTCGCAACCGCTTTGACGTTCGGGAACTTCTCGACGGCGTCGCCGATCATCTTGAAGAAATTCGCTGGGTCGAGTTTTCCGGTGGACTTTTCTTCCACGTCGGGGCCTTTGATCCCACATCCCTTTTGCAGGTCTTCTTCGTTACCGATCAGGACGTCGACGTTGGAAACGATCTTCGCCATCATCTCTTGGCCTTTCGAAAGGCCGCCGATGGTGTCCCACAGTTTCGCACGGTAGTTCAGGTCGAACGATCGGATCGCGCCGTGGCGTCCGGCGGCTTCCATCATCTCGACGACGACTTGCGAGGTCGTTTCGGACAACGCGGCAAAGATACCACCGCTGTGCACCCAACGAACGCCGCCGGCGAAGATTTTATCCCAGTCGAAGTCGCCTGGTTTGAGCATCGCACCGGCTTCGTTGGCTCGGTTGTAGAACACAACAGGAGGACGAACACCTTGGCCGCGGTCGCTGTAAACGGTCGCCATGTTGGGACCACGCACACCGTCGTGTTGGAAGTGCTTGTAGTACGGACGCACGCCCATCGCGCGGACCTGACGTTGGATCAGTTCACCAATCCCGTTATCAACCATGGCCGTCGCAACGCCGGTCGAAAGACCGAAGCAAGACGCCAAGTTGGCGGCGCAGTTGTACTCGCCACCGGAAACGTGAATGTCAAAATTGGTGGCGGTGCGGAACGGGGTCACACCGGGGTCGAGGCGGTGCACCAAAGCACCCAAAGCCAGGAAGTCGAGGTCGGCACCAGAAGCAGGAATTTTCATGCTGAGAACTTTAGTGTGAAGATGGAAGATCGATTGGGATGCGTTGTGGAAACCGCGTCAATCAAATGCGACCGACGCGTCGGTGACCAAGAACGTTGTCGGGTTAACGGAGGATGGCGGCAAATCGGCGTCGATTCGCTCTCGCCGCCTCGGTGTTTCTGACGTGCGGTGTCTCGAACTCGAGGAGTTTGTCGCGGGTTCGAGACTCCGGCGATGCAACATGGTGTTTCGGTTGAGTTAGTCGGTCAGATCGTGACCGATGCGAAACCACCATCGACGGCAATGTTTTGGCCGGTCACGAACGAAGACGCGTTTCGGCTCGCTAGCCAAATCGCGGCTCCGGCGAGTTCTTCGGGTTTACCGAACCGAGCCATCGGGGTGTGGCCGATGATTTGGCCGCCGCGTTCGGTGTACGTGCCGTCGTCATTGAACAGCAGTTTGCGGTTTTGTTCGGCGGGGAAGAATCCAGGGCTGATGGCGTTGACCCGGACACCGGTCGTGGCCCATTCACGCGAGAGCCACATCGTGAAGTTGATCACGGCTGCTTTGGCGGCGGAGTACGCGACGACTCGCGAGAGCGGGATGATGCCGGACATCGACGCGATGTTGATGATGCTGCCGACGCCGGATTTGATCATCGCGGGCGCGAACACTTGGCTCGGCAACAAGGCACCGCCGACCAGGTTGAGGTCGAACACCGATTGCCAGGCGTCAATCGGCAGGCCGCAGATGTCGCCTCCCGGTGGAATCGTGGCGTCGGGGTGGTTGCCCCCGGCGGCGTTGACGAGCACGGTCGGCGTGCCGGCCCACTCGGTGATCGCGTCATTGGCGGATTGGAGCGACTCTTTCTTAAGTCCATCGGCGGCGAAAAATTTCGCGTCGCCACCCGCGGCCACAATCTTCTCGGCACGGGCGTTGCCGCGTTCCGCGTTGCGGCCGACGACAGCGATTTTCGCTCCGGCGGATCCGAGGGCCTCGGCCATGTGGCCGCCGAGTTCGCCTGTGCCGCCGATCACAACGGCGACATCATTACTAAGGTCAAAAAGGTTGTTCGTGTTCATAGCCGAACAATCTAGCCACACGTATGGCCGGAAACCAGACGACGCAGCAGGCATTTTTGCCAGAAGACGCGGTATGTTCGCGGCAGCGTTCCGGTCGCCGGGGTTGACGTTCATTCCATAGATTGCGGCCCTGTGTTTGGGCGTCATCCGCGCTGGTTGCCCGGGCCGTAATCTTCTGGCGAAAGAGAGGTTTGGCGTGAATCGTCTTATGACTTTTTGCCATCCCGACGAACCTTCGGGGGACAGAGCCCGGCCGGCGTGAAAGTTTCGTGAACACGCTCCGTCAGCGAGGCGTGCTCAAACGCGGCGTCCGACGTAGACGTAATAGGGGGCGCGCAGCAGTGGCAGGTACGGAACCTTGCCAAAGTTTTCGCTCAGGTGCACCGTTTCGAAATGACGCTGCAGCATCGCCAAGTGGTCCCCATTGAGGAACACGTTGTCGGCGGCGAACCAGTGCTGCCAGAACGCCCGTCGCAGCCCGCCGTGTTGGTGCATGCCCTTGTCGGCATGTTTCCGAGAAACGTAGAAATCGGTGACGCCGATTTGCCCGCCCGGCCGGAGAAGTTTGATCGCCGCCTCGACCGCGGCAAACCAATCCGGGATCATGGTGAGGGAGTACGAAAAAGTGACCAGGTCGGCCTGCCGGTCGATTGCCTGAAAGGTGGTCGCGTCGGCCAGGTGCGTTTTGACGACCGGTCCGTCCTGCGACCCGCGATGCTCGGCGAACTTCAGCAGGGATGGTGAGAGGTCGACTAGATGTACCTCGGACAGTTCACGTGCCCGGTCGCCGGCGAGAGTCAGGTTTTCACCGGTGCCGCAACCGAGGTCAACCCAGACGCCACCTTTCTCGAATTCGATTTTTTCGATCAGCGGTCGTCGCCCGTGCAGCAGTCTCGATCGAAAGCCGTCGTAGTCACCGGCCTGTTTTCCGTAGAAACTCTCGAGCCGGTCCTGGTGGGTGTTGCCTGTCGTTCGGTGAAGCAGCAGTTGCCGCAGGACTCGAAAATCGCTTGCCCAGGCACTCATGCTGCCATGCCTTTGACGTCCGCAATGTAGAAGCTGCCGTAGGTGTTCACGCGATCGGAGTTGTGGAGTTCTTGAGCGAGTTCGCGGTGATAAGAGAGCAGTTCACCGAGGCGACAACGTTTCCCATCGTACCAAACCTGCAACGGGTCGATGAAGTCGACCTCCAACGCGGCGCTCCGCCACAGCACACGCGAGTGCGATGCGGCGCGATCGAGGATCGCCTGCCATTCGCTCGCGAGGTGTTCTGGATATCGATCGTAGAGCCAGTCCATGTGATCGAGCAGGACGAACCGAGAGATCGAGCCTTGATGATGGTTCAGGAACGTTTCGATCGTGGAGGTGTGGACCGAAATGCGATTCGCAAGGCCGTCTTTCAAACGGTCGAAGTTGCACGCACGCAGGTATTCGGGGCAGCAATCCTGGGTGTATTCGCCGGTCAAGTAAACTCGCCAGAAGTAGTTTTGTTTCAGCGGAGTGTTCTGAAAGACCGACGCAATGCGGTCTTGGATGAACCCGGCGATGCCTCCTGGGTAGTCGCGATCGATTTGGTTGCGTTGGCTGCGCGGCACGCCGAGCATGGCCATCGTCGTGTCACGGCGAAGCGCCCAACGCAAGGGACGCGTCCAGAGGAGCCGGTCGACGTTTCGACGGGCATAGATTTCACGTTGGCTTTCGATGTCGGGTGCTTCGAGCAGTTCATCAATCGCGGCACGCAGTTCCGAAGAGCGTTTGACATATCGATTGATCAGCCAAGCGAACAAACCCGATGTGCCACGAAAGTAGAAACTGCGTCGGCGATGGCTGCCGTCGAAGAAATTGCTGCGCAGGTCCCAGACTTTTTTCGCTTCGGGGCTGAGTTGGTCGCGGACGGCATCACGATAGAGTGACTGCCATTGTTCGTGGCGACCTTTGCCGAAGAGTTGGAAAAAGTCATCGTGGTGCAGCGTGTTGATTGCCGCGATCTTCAATTCCAATAACGCGTTTTGTAGCGGATTGACGTCGATCGCGTGCACCTCGCGGGGACTCTCGAGTGCGTAATCCAGAGCGTTACAGCCAGCCGAGGTGATCAATGCGACGCTGTCTTCGGAAGTTAGTTCCAAAGCTCGTCGATCGATTTCCGGATCTTCCCAGCAAGTGTTGTAAACCAAATTCTGACGGTGGACCGCAGTAAAGCAACGATTAGCAAGCCACTGAAGCGCCATGAAATATTCACTTTTGTTGGGGACGATTTCGTCCGGTGTCGGACGTCGGTGGGAAGGTCATGTCGGGGATAGCGACGAGCGGATTTTTAGCAGACGCATATTTAGATTTGATGATTGTGTGAGATGCCTTCGGTAAAGATTGGCTCGCGTTTGATCGCGGTATGAGCCACCGATGAAGAACGTTTCGTGAAGGAATCGTTTGTCGCTCGCGGCTAAAGCGGCCGTCCGGGTGATCGACATGCCGCGGCGTGGGCCGGTTCGTGGCTGTCTTCAATGGGCTCGCGGTTGTCGTGAATGCTTGCCTGGTTGCCGCAAAATGTTCGCTATAGGCAGATTGCGGGGGATAGGATGGTCGTGTGAGTCGGAATTGCCTGAAGATTCCTTGGTGCGATTTCCACGTGCGATTTCGCCATACGCCAACGGTTCCAAGCAAAGAGAGCCGACGAGGTGTCGTCGGTGGAGTCTGAGTTGAGGCTCCGAATCGGAATTAGCCGCTCGATTCTTTCGCGATTATCGTCGCATTTTCGACCACCCCGCCCTGCCTTGTTCCGCCCTGCTCTGCTCTGCCCTGCCCTGCCCCGCTCTGCCCTGCCCCGCTCTGCCCTGCTCCGACCTGGCTTACTTTGCCTTGCCCAATCCTCCCGGACACAGGCTTCCCCTCAACGCAATCCTCCCTCACGGGACTGTTCATTTGATGAGAAGCCCCGAGGTTAGCCAACGGATACCAGCCCGATGCGTCACGGCTTGTTGATTTATTCGTTTTACGGCAATACCGTTCAATGAAGCACCGGGTTGTGGCGTTTTCGTTTAACCGGTAGCCGTAGGCGACGCTTGACGGAACGCAACCTACCCTTCGGGCACGGGTTAAACGAAAATTGAACGTTATTGCGTTTAACGGGTAGCCGAAGGCGACCTACTTGCCACTGCACGTCGCCTACGGCTACCGGTTAAACGAAAGCAGGTTGGCTCTTGATTAAATCGACAAACCGGTCAGTGAGTGGTTGTGTGTGATCCCTCGCTGGCGCAGCGGGCTGGTAAATCGACAAACCTTCACCGCATGCGCTGCGCGTTTTTCCCCGCCTATTTCTCCCTTGTCCTACGTTTGCACCATGTCTTTGCGTCATGAACGTTGCATGATGGAAGCGTTTGCACCGAATCTCACTCGGCACGCTGTGTCTCTCTGAGCGATGATCTAGACGTTGGATAGCAGACGATTGTTGTTGCTGATGATCGCTTGTTTGTGTTTGTTCGAGTTGCTGGTTCGGCATTTGGAGGGCTCGTTGCCCTGCCCGAGAACCGTTTGCCTGCCTGTTCGTTTCCGCCGAAGTATTCCAGTTGTCATGCATGAAAACCTTGTTCTTCGAAAAGCTGTCCTTGTGGATTCGATGAGGTCCTGTCGATCCGACGAACGCCGTCGGCCGCGAATGCATGACGCCCCGTTGCGATGGATCGCCCTGTTTGTGTTGGGGTGTTTCGTCTCGACGTGGACGCCTGCCATTGCCGAAGAGTTTACGTTCAGTTGCTGGTTCAATGGATGGCGAAAGAACGCGAACGACCCGAGCGCGGATGTCTTTGCGATCGAGACCAATCGGTATGCGATGATCCTCGATGTTGCCGACTTTGATCGTTTTCGGCTTGGGTGGATTGAGAACTCGGTGAGTTATGAACAAGCCGTTCAGCACAAGACGGAAAAATTCCTGCAGCTTCCTGACGCTGAGTTGCTGATCGAAATGGAAGTTGACGGGGTGCAGTATGTCGCGCGAACATGCGAGGCGGGACTGCAGTCAGGCGTCAAACATCTCTCTTCGGTACGGCTATGGGAGTCAGGGCGTTTCGTTCAGCACTATGACTTCCTGGATCTTCACTTTCGGTCAGAGGCGGGACGTATTCTGAAGTGCGATGCTCGCATGGATTTGGTGGCTTGGCCGGATTCCTTGACGTTGAATCTGATCGTCTCCGGTGCAATGGATTGTAATCGTTGCGAGATGCGACTCGGTGTGGATAGCCGTGTGGGGAAATGGCAGGAAACGACTGCGTTTGAGGGACCGCTGCGCGACGGCCAGGAAAAGCAACTGTCCGTCACCTGTTGCATGCAGGACTCGCCAATCTCGCGACCGAATGCTGATTCAGCCGAGGTGTCGGTTTCCGTGGTCGGCGGCAAGGCTCTACCAGTCCGCTTCGATCGTCTCAAAAACTGCTACGTCGCAACCGCGGAGGATCTGAGAAGGCGACGAGGGCCCGCTTCACGCGAACTGCGCGAGTACGATGAGTTTGAGATCACCGTTGCGGGAGCAGACGGGTCTGTTCCTCTTTTGATTGACCTGCGTCCTCCCGCGAGTGTTGTCGGGGTTTGTCCGGTTCTCTGTGACGAAGCAGGCAGGCCGAACGGGCTGCCCGTTCAGTTGAGCAAAAACTGGCACTACGCACCGATGGGATCCTACGTCATGACGTACACGATTTTGCCGCCCGCAGATGAGCCGACCACTTATCGATTGAAGATGGTCTACGGTTTCTATGGGACACTTCCTGCGGCGAGTCATGCGCAATTGTGTTTGATCGGGTATGGCGGCAATGGTCGATGGGACCAGTTGGCGATCGGTTCGTGGGGCGAGACGATTTGTTTCGACATGGACATGAGTCTGGTCAACGTCGCGGTCACGGATATCCGAACATTGATGATGCGTGATGGCGAAAAAGGGAAGAAGTGGGGATGGACCAACGCGGGTTGGGGAGGTGATTGGCTCAACCTAAGTGACACGCGGCAGGCGAAATACTTTCCCAACGGACTCAAAACCGCGTACCTGTCGCACGGCCCCTGCCTCACGGATGTTCGCCATGAGGGATATTACGGGCAGGACCGCGAGGTCGAGTTTACCGCTCGCGTGCAAACCTTGCGGACCGACGATTACTGTCGAACGTTCATGAATTTGGTGTATGAGTTCGAACGTGATCTGGACGTCGAAAAGGTTTGGCTTTTCAAACTCGGGCGAACGTTTACCTATCAAACGCCGCGGTTGGACTACGGCAATGCAGAGGGGATCATTCGATCCCTGGACGTTCCGGTTGACGTTCCCAAAGGCGAACTGTTTTTGAAATCCACTGAGCTCACCGGTGACGCGCCGCATTGGGTTTCGTTCACCGGCGCGTCCGAAGCGGGGGCGAAACGCAGCAAACCGAACGGCTACCGATCCTTGATCGTTCGTCGCTATCACGCGGAAATCAACGGGCGAGATTATGAGAAGCCGACGATCCGGTGTCCTTCCTATGGATCGGAACCGACCAACCTGGACCTCGAGTTATTGCCTCCCGGGGGAATGCGGCGTTTTCGCAAGGGAGATCGAATCGAGTTGGATCTCGAGCTAATCACTCTGCCAAGAGTCGCGGACGACTACTACGGTCCGAACGAATCGTTTCGCGACCACTTGGAGGCTAGTCCGTCATCCTGGAAAACGACCTACCGCGAAGTGAACAGGAATGACTTGCGAGTGACTGTGGATGGTGGTCGGTTGCGCCAGCGGTATCCGGTGGTGGTTGATGTGGAGCAGTCGACCGTTTCGATGGAAATCAACGGCGGTGTGGGGGCGGTCCCGATTCAGTTTCGAGGCATACCGAATTCGGAAGGTTTTGAGTTGCATGAGGTGGTCGATGGCCGCCGCGTGACTCTGGACCAATCGGTGCATGGTATGGATTTTTGGCAGGTGGATTTTGATTCGGCTACGAACACGTACCGAGTTACTTTCAACTTGCCGTTAGACCGAACCGCCACGAGCCGGTGGGTGTTCGAGACACGAGCGACTCCGTCTCAGTGATGCGAGAGCCGGCGGCGAATCGCTCGTGGCTGGGTGTGTAGCGCGTTCTCTTTTGGCGAGGCGCTATGCGTTTACTTGGATTTCGAATCCAGCTCGCTTTGCGTGGTCAACGATGGTGTCATTGAGATGATTGGGATCGCTGACGACGACACGCGTATCGGGCGGTAGGTCGGCTGGACGGTAGACTCTGCCGGTCGCGTCTTCGACGAGGACGGGTCGGTTGTCATTGACCTCTTGATGTTCATCGGTGAGAACGCCGGTGCGCGCCGCGTCGGTATTCATCCGAGCGGTTTCTTGGTTCGTTCGCATGCCGGCATCGTGGGAAAACGCGGTGTGGCGCCAGTGAACGTTGAGCGTAGCCATGGGTTTCGTACTCTCCAGAGATGTCTCGTGGTGCGTCAATGCCTAGTTTTCGGGTAGCGAAACTCGCCAAGAGTTTTGGGAGGGCTGGTGAATCACCGAAAGTCTTGGCGACTTTCGCTACGGCCTTGATCCCTCATACTTGATCGTGACGCACCACTAGGATTGCAGGGATGTTTACGATTGTGTTGAATCGAATACATCTCGGATGCAAATCACGGGCCAGAGATTCCAAGCATCCACGCCCTCCGCAAATTCTGTCTTTCCCTCCCCTGCCCCGCTCCCACGTAGCTCGGTCTCCCCGAGACCGAAACCAGTCTCTAGAACAAAACAACCGCGTTCACGATGCGGGCGATTTCGGGCTGTAGTGTCTTCGCAACCAACGGCTGAGTCCTTCGAGGCCGGGAAAGAGGACTCGTTCGGTGACGTTGCACTGATCGAGTTTGTCACGGATTTCCCATTTCAGTTCGGCAGGTATCAGTATTTTGCAGCACAACTCTGGGTGTTCCTCGATCCAACTGTTCAGCCCGAGAGTGGCGTTCGACATCACCGAAAAGAGTGCGTACTGATTGACGATCCGGTCGTCCATCGAGGGAGGCTCGAAGAACAGGAGAAAGGGATCTTCGGACATCATGTCGAGTTCACGCAGCGAGGATACCGCGTGATTGAGCATGTCGGTTGTGAAGGTGTTGGCGCCTTCTTTTTGGAGTGCGTCGCGGATCTTTACGGGGAGTAGTTTGTGAGTTTGCTCGTAATCGATTCGCCAGATCGCGCCATCGATATCCGTTTTGTCGGTGCTGACCGTTGCAAAGTGGGCGGCGATCAACGGAGAGTGAGTCCAGTCGAGCAGTCGCGTCGGCAACCCATGGTGTTGGGCGAGTGAGAGCCAGTGCCAGTACGAGTCACGGGCGACTACATTGCGATGGGCGTACTTTTTGAAGTTACGCAGCAGGTGTTGCTCGAGCCGATCGAAGGCGCCGCCGAGGCGGATCAACGTGGTGTCGAGCGGGTAGGCGGCGTCGGAAAGTCCGCGGAATGCACAGGAAGATCGAAAGCGGCCGAGCTGGTCGTTCCAGGCACCGCCGAGCAGAAGGTCTTGTAGGTGTCCCCAATTTTCAGCCGTTTCGATATGCACGGGTTGTTTCCGGTTGCAGACGTTGGATCGAAGAAATGCGTCAGTGCCCGTGGGGCATTCGCCGATCGGTCTCGTTTGATCATTCCGGCCGCCGCCCACGGATGAGGCTCATCGTACCAAATGCAATCGGCAACCCGGGACCGCGGTGAACGCGTCAGTGGGAATCGGACGGAGAGTGATGCGAGGTCGACGCAGATGGAATTTCAGAAATCTCAAACAAATTTTGTGCACGAATTCATTCTCAACACGAACCGCTATGTAGTAAACCGACTTCGTGATCCGTTGAGATCGCGAGCGGTTTGTTTGTTGTGTTGCAGAGTGTTTCGGGTTTCGTGCCGGATCACACTGCGGCGCGCTTTCGAACCTACCCAAAGATATTGGTGATCGACCGACGGCATTCGAATTACGAATCGATCCGAGAACCGTTCAGTCAGTCGGCGTTAGCCGCGGATATAACGGGCCTGCAGCGTATTCAAAAATGATGTAGTCGATAACGCCGAACTTCGGTGGTCTGTATTCTGACGAATCCGGATACAGGTATCGGATGCGTCCAATTTTAAAATGCTCAACGGCTTGTTGATTTGGATGACATCTCCGGACGAAAGCGATCGGCTCGCGAATTCACGGTTGGGTTTTGTTCACAATTCACGATGGGTTCATCGAACTTTGATTTTGCTAAGGTGGAATTTGATGAAGAAGTATGATTTTCGTTGCGCAGCATTGCTTGTTTTCGTCGGGCTTTCGGCACCGTGTTTCGGCGGGGAAGTAGCTACGAATGACTCCAGTGGCGGTGTGGTTCACTTTCGAGAAAGTGGCGGATTGGTGGTGATGGAGGCTGAATCGACTCATTCCGATTTAGGCGATTGGGTCTTGAAAACTGACGTCGAAGACTATCGCGGGAAGGGGCACATCGAGTTCACCGCGAACACGAAAAACGGCGGCAATCCCAAGTCGCCATTGCAGTACCGTTTCACGATTGAAAAGCCGGGAACGTATCAACTCTCTGTGCGGTCACGCAAACGTCTCGAGGGTGAACCGGGTGACAAATGCAACGACGGCTATTTTCGTGTGGTCGGCGATTTTCAGGCCAACGAGAAAGGGGCAGGCATAGATATCCTGACGGTGGACACGAAGCTGTATGGAGGAAATGCCGACTCGTGGGGATGGGCCAAGATGCTCGACGCTCATCACAAGAAGCACCTGCCGCTTTACGAATTCAAAGCGGGTGAGACCTACACCCTGGTAATGTCAGGCAGGTCGATTCGTTGGAACGTGGATCAAATCGTTTTTCGTCATGAATCGATTGATGAATCGGTGCTCAACGGAAAGGAACTCGAGGAATCACCTCGGGTAGAGTGAGTGCTGTGTTGAAAGAAGGGCGGGAGCCGAATCCGTTAATCGGTCGGCTTTCGTGCGCGGTGTGTGCGCGAATGTTGAGGTCGGAAATGAGGCCAATGCTTATTTGAGTGTTCTTGGAAATGATGTAGTTGATGTCGCCAAACTTCGGTCGTCTGAATTCTGGCGAATCCAGCTACGAGGTTCCGACCCGTCAAAATTTGAAACTTACTTGGGTAGCGAAACTCGCCAAAAGTTTCGGCGCGCCCTGGCGAATCACCGAAAGTCTTGGGGACGTTCGCTACGGGATTTGGACCCGTCAAGATTTGGAATTCACTTGGGTAGCGAAACTCGCCAAGAGCTTCGGCGGGCCCTGGTGAATCACCGAAAGTCTTGGCGACGTTCGCTACGGGGGTGGATCCGCCGAATTTCAGAATGCTTTGGTCGTTTATGCCATCTTTCGTTCAGGTAGTGGATCTTGCGAAAGATCCTGGTGCCTGAGGATCTTTCGCAAGATCCACTACCGCCTATCCGAAGAGCAAGCCTCGTCGGAATACTATGCTGCTCTGTCTACAAAAAAACATCCCGTTGCTTTTGGCAACGGGATGTTCGATCGAGTCGATTCGGACGCGGAGGTTTAGAACTCTTCGTCGATGATTTCTCTCGAAGCACGTGTGCCGAGCGAACCCCAAAGTCCGTAAGGGCTCTTCTCGCCTTTCTGTACTGGGTCGGCGTTGGCGTCGCCGGCTTCGATGGAGTCGGTGATGAATTTGACCGCACCATCGCCCATCAGCACGTGAGCACCGCCTTGGTGACGACTGGAGATTGTCGAGATGCCTTGGCCGTTGTCACCGCCGGTCGAGCAGGTCGCCGAGTTCGGTGGCAACACGGTATGCACTGCCGAGAAGACCCAACGTCCGTCAGCCCAACGTGAGCCACGGCTTTGGTTTCCGGAGAGAACGTTTTGGCTGCTCGGATAGAATTGAGGGCGAGTGGGGTCGGCCAGATCTTGGCACTTTTTCGGTGTGAACAAGGTGCTGTAGTGAGCACTCTGAGCGACTTCGGCGATAAGCTCTTTCTGTCCGACGCTGGTCGCCATTTCGCCAGCGGCGATGGTGTTGGAAAGACCGTCGAGAACGTCACGGAACTTGGTCACGTGGCGGCTCCAGAACATACCGCGGTTGCTGCCACGTACCCATGCAGGGACGTTTGCCAAGTCGCTGGTGGTTCGTGCCGCGAGGTCTTGAACCGAGTTCCAACCTGGCCACGCCGCGGTTCCGTTCCAGTCATAATAATCGGTCCGGTTCTTACCGCCCGAGTGAGACATGCGTGGGTTGTCACCAAGGGAACACGCATAGTTGGTGCGTCCGAGCGACGGTAGACCAACGCCTGGATCGCTCGGGCAACGGAAGGCGGGGATATCCAGTGCCCACGGTTGAAAACCACCGTACCAGGGTGCTGGTCCCATCGGTTGGTACTGATCGCCTTCGGCGTCGACACCGTTGGTGATTTGTTCCCAGATTGCTTGCTGTTCGATGAACGGGGTCACACCGACGAGCCAGCTAAGCAGCAGAGCGTTGTTCTTGCTGTTATCGCCGGTGCCACGGGCGTCCGTACCGGACATGTTCTTGGGCAATTGGTTGTAGGCGGAGTGGTAGTTGTGGATCGCCAAGCCGATTTGTTTGAAGTTGTTGCTGCAGCTCATGCGGCGTGCGGCTTCTCGAGCGGCTTGGACAGCGGGCAACAGCAGGCCGACCAACACGCCGATGATTGCGATTACGACGAGCAGTTCCACCAAGGTGAAGCCGTCTCTGGAGGAGCGGTTAGAGGGACGAGACATGGTGTTCATGGTTTTCTCACTTAGTAAAAACAAAAATGTTCGGGAAATCAGCTACGCCTGGTGGGAGCTGATCAAGGTTTCGTTGACTTCGTTTTGTTGACTTTAAAGGACGCCGCGTTTGCTGATGTGGCAACCAAGCTTCCTCGTGTTTGTGTTGGGTTTATGACCGGTTCATTGCTTCTTCTTCGGCCGTCGGTCCTGGAGTATCGGATTCTTCGCCAGAGCGTTCGAACTCAGCCGAAATGGCGTCGGCTTGCGCGTCGAGGTCTTCACGCGATTGACCCTGAAGCACGTCAACCGGTTGGTTGGAGTCACCGCAGCCGACGGTGCATGCGAGGGGGGCGGAGACCAGAAGAGCCAAAGCGAGGTGTGCAATCAGTTTCATTTGGGGATGTCCAGACTGTTGATAGGCATTGTTTTTGGTGGAGAGGCGTCCTATTTCCGAAGCGAGAAATAGTGCTCCGGACCGCCTCCTTGTGTTGTGATAAAGGCCTTGTCTATAGCGTTAAACAAGCCAAACTCGCCGATCTAAACACTGTGAGAAGAAAAAAACGAAACTATTCTTTCCGTAGAGTGTTCTTGTGGCGTTTCGTCGCTCTCTAAGCACGTTTGGTGGACTGCAAATCGTTCTCTTCGTGCCGCGTTTTGCAGTCTGTGCGCGAAGGGGCCTCACAAGATGTTGCATGCGCACGTGAGGGGGATGCGAAGAGTGCATCTAGAAACTTGATGCGACTGATGCCTGTAGTCGGACTCGCCAGAATTCAGGCCACCGAAGTTCGGCGTTATCGGCTAGGTGTTTTTAAAACGCTTCCGAAATCGCCCCTCTGTGGTTCGGTGGGTGGGTCTAGTGTAGGCCTTCCCCTCTTTGGCAGAGATTGGTTTTCGGGTAGGGGGGTAGTGGATCTTGTTAAAGATCTTGGTGGGTGAGGATCTTTAACAAGATCCACTACGCGAAGAGAGGGGTTCCGGTGCTTGTTGCTCGCGCCCTTTTAGCGACCGCTAGATCGTGAGCTCGCGTTCCTCCGCATCTTCTATTCTTCGGTTTGCTTTTCTTTGATGACGTTGATGTGGGGAGCGTTTCGAAGGGGGGCTAGCTGCGCGTCTGTGAACTGATCCACGCCAACGATGAGCCGGCGTAGGCTGCGGTTCTGAACGAGTGGGGACAGATCGGTGACGTTGGTGTCGCGAACGTCGAGTTCGAGAAGTTCAAGGTCAGCGAGCTCCGACAGATCGCTGACGTTCGTGCCACGCATGTCGAGTGACTTTGGGTGGAGCGTGTAAAGAAGGTTTACCCTGACACCGGGCGGCCATGGCGATGACAGTGTTCGAACGAGTGACTGGACTTTGCCGCGGAGTCGGACCGCTTTGCTGTCGGCATCGAAATCCAGCTCCAAGTCGGCTGGTTTGCGGTTGTTGATTCGGACCCAGGTGTAGACAATTTTCACTCGGTCTTCGATAGAACGTGGGTATTTCATATCGTAGATCAGCATCTTCTCCGCCAATGGGGCCCGGAACCGGCTGGAGTGGCACAGGTCGGTGATGAGTTGTCTGAACGCCGCGGTGTGGAGGTAACCACTATTGTTCGTTTTTTCGACGTAGCGGCGAGCGAAGTCGGCGAGGTCGGGTTCAACTCCTTTTTCGTCATCAAGCAGTTTTGTGGCTGACTTGAAGTCTTGCATCAGGAAATACAGCCAAAACTTTTTGTGCCAGACGCGTGATTCCGGTGGCGGATTGTTAGAAAGCACGGTGTCGATATGTTGCATCGACATCTTCACCGTCGTGGCAAAGGTGTCTTTCGGGATCAGCGGAATGCTGGTCAGGTGATCGGACACCTCGACCGCCGAATGAACCTGTGCTTTGAGGCGTTCTTCGGATTTGTTCTTTTCAACGATGTATTTCGCGAGTGACTCTTCGGCGCGTTCTTTGGCGCGTTCCGCGTTCTTCTGTGCGGTGGTGGCGAGTGCTCGTTCGGTATCGGCTCGGATCCATGCGGTCTCAGCGTCGGCGCGTGCGGCGACTGCGGTTTGGTGTTTTTCTCTGAGTTGCGAAACAAACAATGCGGCAAAAAGAAGGAGGATGATGACCGACCCCGAGACGACGGCGCACACATCACGGTGACGACGCCAAAACAGTCCGACTTCGCGTAGGACGCTGCTTTGTTCGACGGACGCACTGTATCCGGCCAAGAACCGTGAGATGTCTTCGTGCAGACAGTCGACGTCCGCATAGCGATCTGAAGGGTCGGTTGAGGTGGCTTTCTGAATCATCGCGGCCAACGCGGAATCCGTCTGCGGTCGCTTCTTTTGGTAGGAAGTGATCGGTTGCAAGGTGACGATCTCGCAGAGCACGCAACCGAGAGCGTAGATGTCCATTTGAGGCGTCTTCTTCGTGCCCCGGTTTTTTTGCTCGGGAGCCATGTACGTGGGTGTCCCCTTTACGGAATCGAGCAGCGGCCCGTACAGGTCGGGGTCGAGTAAAACCTCGGAGTCATGCATCGTTTCATCGGAGGGCATCACGACGCCGAGTCCCCAGTCGCAGACTTGGGTTTCGCCGAACTCGCCGATTTGGATGTTGTCGGGTTTGATATCGAGGTGCAGCACGCGTTGCGAGTGCGCATACGCGATCGCTTCGCAGACCCGCATGAACAGCATCAACCGTTTGCGAAGGGGAAAGCGATCGCGTTCATGACCGTTGCGAAGTTCATCAAGGATCGCACGGAGCGAACGGCCTTGTTTGAATTCCATGGTGAAGAACGGGCGACCGTCGGCGTCGACATCCATGTCAAACAGGTTGATGATGCATGGGTGTTCCAAACGCGCCGTCAGGTGGGCTTCACGCAGGAATGCGTCGAAGTGGTCATGAGAAAATTTGGCGAGCGGTTTTGCCAATGCGACGTGTCGGACGGTCTTGGCATCATAAACCCGAAAGACCTCTTTCATCCCACCACGACCGATCAACTCCGGGTTTTGATATCGGTCGTCGATTTTGCAGATCGACGTGTAGAGCGGACAGATCTCGTCGAACGTCGAGGGATCGTTCATCTCCTCCGAAGTGATCTCCTCGGAGGCGTCGTAGAGAAGTTTCACCAGTGGATCGATACGACGATGAGAGTCGTCATTCTCGCCGTCCGATGAGGTGGTCGCAGGTTCGGTGTTCATTCGGGAGAGTCCGGAAATTCGAGTTGTTCTCGGAGCAGTTTGACTTCTTGGGCGAGTCTCTTCTTCACCCGATTCTTGAGTACGTAAACACTCTGGACACTCACGCCGAGGTCTTCGCTGATTTTGGCCGATGATTCTCCTTCGGTGCTGCGAAGGAAAACCTCGATCGCGTTTCCAGAGAAGATTTCCTTCATGCGGTCCATTGCGAGGTGAACAACATGCCTTTGCCACTCGGCTTCGATACGCTGTTCGATCTCCGGTGAATCTTGTGGTAAATCTTCGAGGTTGCTAACGTCGGTGCTGCCGACGCGTTGAGCCCGTTTTCGTTTCCAGTAGTCGTTGGTCGCGACGTTGAGAATGAGTCGAGTGAGCCAAGTTCGAAACCGGGCTTTCTCTTCAACCCGTCGATAATTGACGAGTTCTTGCCAAACACGCGAGAGGACTTGTTGGCACACGTCATCGACGTCCGACGGTGAGGTCCCCATTCCGATCAGGAAGCGACGGATGAACGGTTCGTAGTACTGCAGCAGTTCGTTCCAATCGGGATGGTCTTTTCCCGATTGTGCCCGTTCGAGCAAGGTGATCCTGGTCGGCAGGTTTCTAGATGATTGCATGGGGCCGACGGGCGGACACTCACTGATTAACCGAAGCGGTACAAACGGGTCTGGGGGGCGGTCATGATCGAGGGTTTGCCAGCCTTGGAGGACCCAAAGGGTTCACGCGGCGGACCCAACCTTTAGCGGGAGAAATGGCACAGCCCCGTAGGTGTAATTTACAACAAAAAGGCGAGCCCGATCGGTCACCCGGCAACGGCCGTCCTGACGATTCGCAGCAGACCGTCGCGACCGTTCCCAACCAACCAGTTTACCTCGCAAAATAGGGCTGCTCAACAAGATTTCTATAGACCGGCACGTGTTGAATGTGGGCCATTTCCCGATGCCGTGGGTACCGATTATGCCGGCTGACGCTCAGGTGGCGTTCAGCTTTTCGATCGCGGTGTCCACCATTCTGCGAGAATACTGATGCAGTTTGGCGTGGCCGGGACACCATCCTTCGAGAAACCGTACGAAGTCTGCCCATGCCATCGGGTACAGGTCTCGCCATTCGCGTTCGAGCAAATCGATGTCGGTGTGGATGTCGGGGGCGATGTCGGGGTGGGTGTCACTGTTCGCCGTCGCGCTGCGTAGCGTTTCAAAATAGGTTTCCAGGTGGGCTTCCTCGAATTGCTCGCACTGCGTCTCATTGAGGCAACTGCCGAGGAAGTACGCGACGTCTTTCATGCCACAACCTCGCCCGACGTATTGGAAGTCGACCATCGCCGGTGCAATGGAGGGGGCGTCTGCGAAGCAGAAGTTGGCGACTTTGGCATCGCCATGGACCAGTGTTTGAAATTTTGCCGACTGCAGTTTGTCGTCAATGGCTTTGGCGGCATCTTTGAGCGGTCCGCTGGGCATCGCTTCCCATTCGTCGGGACGGGTTTGCAAGTGCCAATAACATCCGGTTGGCCACAATCCGTTTGGGCTGTCTTTGGCAAATGGGGGTGTTCCCATGAAGGTCGCATGGAAGTTCGCGAGCCAACGCAGTCCTGTTGCGACGCCCTGGCTATCGAGGTGTTGGCGTCGTACCGGAAAGCCTGCGGCGTCGAGGTCTTCGAGGACTAAGACACGCCCGCCCGAGATTGTGTCTTCCGCGAGGCATCGTGCGACGCGGCAGTTTGCGTCGCAGCGATCGCTCCATGATCGATACCAATTCGACTCGATGTCGTACGAGCGAATTTTGCGTTCGTGCGATCGTGATGTGTTCCATCCGCGGGGATGGCTTTTCTGTGTTGGCGGGGAAACGTGTTTGACGATGACTGACTTTTCGGGGCCCCCGCTGAGTTCGACGCGAACGATCTCTCCGTAGCCGCTCCAAAGTGATTGCAGACGTTGCACGCTGACGATGTCTTGGGCCGACAAGGCTTGGAGAAGCCATTGGCAGAGTTCGGGTGATCGTTCGAAATCGCTGGGCATGGGTGGCGCTGAGTTTCAAAAGAGGCGAGGCGAACCTCTGGGAAGGGTTGTCGGACGACTGTGTGCGGGCACGCATCGCAGATCTGTTGGCTGGGAAGTCTGTTGGCTGGGAAGAATGTGTTGTTCGCTCTATGCTGCTCGCCGGGATGCGTCCGCGCGGGAGGTCTGGAAGGGCTGGTGTGGTTTCATCTTCGATGATGGTGCCTGTTTCTATGATTGTGCTTGGTGTTTGTCTATCGTGTGTGGAGGCTTGAACTTGACCCAGTTGGCTGTGGATGGACATTCGCTCGGCGAGCATTGGTTGCTCCGCCCTGACGTTGATTTTCTCAATCATGGGTCGTTCGGTGCGTCACCCAAGTGTGTCTTGGAGGCTCAGCGGGGGTGGTCGGAGCGGCTCGAGCGAGAGCCGATCGAGTTTCTGGCACCGGAGCGAACGCTCCTGCCGAAGCTCGATGAGGTGCGTGACGTCGTCGCGACGCAGATGCAGGCGTCGTCTCGGGATCTCGTGTTCGTTCGAAACGCGACCGAGGGTGTCAATGCCGTGATCCGATCCCTGCCGTTGCAGGAGGGCGACGAGGTTCTGATTACCAATCACGGATACAACGCGTGCAACAATGCCGTGCGGCATGCGGCAGAGGTCGCCGGCGCGGATGTGGTTGTGGCCGACATTCCGTTTCCGATTCGTGGTTCCGATGAAATCCTGGATGCGATCGCCGCCGCGTTATCGCCAAAGACGCGTTGGGTGTTGGTGGATCACGTGACCAGCCCCACGGGGATCGTGATGCCGGTTGCTGAGATCGTCCGTTTGGCGCGCTCGCGCGGAGTGCGCGTGATGGTAGACGGCGCGCATGGTCCGGGAATGTTGTCGGTGGACCTTTCTTCGTTGGGGGCGGACTACTACACCGCGAATCACCATAAATGGTGGTGTGGCCCTAAAGTGTCCGGGTTCTTGTTTGCTCGCGAAGAATGGCAGAGCGACATCCAGCCGACCGTGATCAGTCACGGGGCGAACACCGAAGGATTGGGCGACACGTCGTTTCACGCCAACTTCAATTGGCCCGGCACATTCGATCCGTCACCGCTGCTCGCTCTTCCGACGGCGATCAAATTTTTGAGCGGATTGTTCGCAGGCGGCAGTGATGTGGGGCCTGGGATCAACACCGAGGGAATGCGGGCGTTGATGCAGCGTAACCATCGGCTGGTTGTCGCTGGTCGATCGAGACTGCTCGATCGACTGGAAGTCGATGCGCCCGTTCCCGAGTCCATGCTCGGCAGTTTGGCAACGATTCCTGTGCCGGGGTGGAGCGGTTTGACTGACGAGCGGCTACGCGAGATTGCCGAACGACTGCGCGGGGAACATCGTTTTGAGTTCCCAGTACTGCGGGTGGGGAATCAAGGCTGCCTGCGCATTTCGGCGCAGGCATACAACTCGATCGAGCAGTACGAGCGACTCGCGGATGTACTCGCGACGGATCAAGCGTTGGTAGCGAGACGCGGCAGCCAGTCCTGAGTCTTGATGACCTCGCTGATGAACATTTGCTGGGCGACGAGAATCGAATTCTGCAGTTCTTCCGCCTTGGCGGTTCCCGCTTCATTTTCGACGTCGAGCGTTCCGGTCGCGTCACTGAGGAATTCAACTTTGTATCCCCGGTGAAAAGCTTGGCGAGCGGTCGTGTCGCAGCACATCTGGGTCATGTATCCGGTGATGCAAACGGTGTCGGCGTTGACCGACTTCAGCCATTGATCGAGATCGGTACCGGTGAACGAGCCGGGGAGTTGTTTGTCGATCAAAATGTCGCGAGGGCGATTTTCGACTTCACTGTGCAGTTGCCACATGTCCGAGTTGAGCCGAAACATTGGCGAATCCGGATCGGGTTGATGGTGACGGATCACGGCCGTGGGGACTTTGGCTTTGGCGGCCTCGTCCATGACTTCGAGGATCCGCTGCAAGTGGCCATCGGGGTAAGAGACCGGCAACGCGCCTTCGAAATATTCTCGCTGGACATCAATTACCAATAGGGCACGACTCATCGTTTTGTCTCTCGTATCTGCGAAGTGGGGTGATCACGGCCAAGAATATAGCATTTAGGCGACATCCTGGAGGGGCACGCAGCCCGCCGGAGGAGAAGCCCCCGGATCGCTGATTTGCGGCGAAACGACGGTAAGTGCCGGTCTCTTTGCCTCTTTTGTTCCCCCATGAGGAGGGTGCGGGCGTGTTTTGGAGGGTGCGCGGTGGCTCAGAATGCGCGATGCGTGCGCATATTCAAGCGACGTCCTAGGAAACGGACAAGACTCGTTTGTCGCGAGATCTATCCTATGTTCAACGTCGGCTTGCATCAGGTTTGTTGCGACTGGAGAGTTGCCTGTTTCAGGGTGCCGAGAGCGGGAACGGAATGTTCCGTTTTATTGTTGATATGCTGCGATACTGGTTGGTAGTGATTTCGAAGTTTGTAAGGATTGAGTTTGATGCTTGGTTGACGTTGATGTGCAAGGGATGTGTTTTCTTTCGTTTGTATGTCTTGTCGATTGATAGTGTTGTCTAGTAGGCATCAGTGAAGTGTTGGTGGTGTTGTATTAAGAGCCTGATTGGAAGTATGTCAGGCGAAGAGAATGGTCGGCGGTTTAAATGAGGCAACTGGGACCAACGCTCGTCGGCTGCTGGCTTGTTGAGAAGTGATATTGTTGGATTGCATATGAATTCGTATGCATAGGTTTGGTGGTGTTTGTTAAGTCCTGTATGTCTCATGCGAATGCGGTCTTTCTCTGGCCGGTTGTCTTAAGCATGCAATGCAGGCTCCTCTCGGATGGTCGTTTCCTATCGAGGGATGTTGCTGTCTATCTTGTTGGCTATTGCGGCATTCTGGATTGCCGCGCGAGAAACATAATCGCCCGATCAAGAAAACGTTGTTCGGTTGGGTTTGATCAAGGTTTGTTCTGGTGAAACGCGCGTAGACATTCTTGCGTCTTGAAGTCTGCTCAGGGACTTATTAGCCGATCTTTATTCGCCGCGGTTTTGATGGGGGAGTTTAGGATGGCGCCCACCGGATTATAGGTTTGTTGAGGTTGGCTTTTTGGTTTTTATGCGCCTTTGGGTTGTCGCGGTGTGGATTTGGCGGGCGGGCTGTTTCTTGGCTGTCGAGCCACTGCTGCGTGATGATGAACGTGTGTTTGATACGCGATCTTTAGGTGGTGTAAGGCGTTGTTTTATTAGGCGTTTCATGCCTTGTGTGCGTGCTCGTTTTTTTGGGTGTGTGCTTAAGTTGTGCGCAGGGGGGTGTTGCTTTGTGTGTTTTGATGCAAGTGTGGCAGGAGTGTTTTTAGTTTTTTGTGTGTGGGCAGATCGCGTTTCGTTGTCTGAGTGGAGGGTGGCTTAAGCGTTATTGATGATTGGCTACGGGGGGCGTTTTTGCTTCTTTGTGCAAGACGCAAGGATCGTCTGGAGGTGATCGGTGTTTTTTTGTTTGGGGCGGCAGTGATGTTGGGCGAGTAGGAATGTGTTTTTGGAACAGCAGTTGCGTTTGTGTTATTCAAGTTTGATTTTGATTTAGTGCCCTGCAGATATATGGGATTAGGCGTAATGCGTTGGAAAAGATGTAAAGGTTTTACTCTTGTTGAATTGTTGGTCGTGATCGCAATTATTGGAGTGTTGGTTGGGTTGTTGCTTCCTGCGGTGCAGTCGGCTCGTGAGGCGGCTCGAAGAATGAGTTGCTCCAACAATTTGAAGCAGATTGGTTTGGCAATTCACAACTATCACGACGCGTACAAGCAGTTTCCGCTCGCGGTGCTCGGTGAGGGGCCGTCGGCAGATGGTTGGCAGCGTCAGACGTCCTGGCTGATTCGGATTTTGCCGCAGTTGGAACAAGGGGCCGCCGTCGACGGGATTACCTATGAGGGGACGACGTTTGATTTGATGGACGCGTCATGGGCTGCACCGGCTCGCGCGTGGGATGCGATGAATCGGTTGAGGGTGCCGAGTTACAGTTGTCCCTCGAGTGTTCTGCCGAAGACTTGGATTTACCCAACGAGTGCGGCGACACAGGCTCTTGGGGCTCCGGAGACGATCGAAGTGCAGATTTCTGACTACGCGGGAAACAACGGTTGCAACTACAAGGGCGGCACCGTGGCTGATTGGCACGAATCCGCGGAATGGCAACGTGTCGGTGTCATCGCCGACAACGGCTTTTTTGGCGTGAAGTGGCGTGAAAACATGGGGCAGAACTGGCCTGGGACGATCACGAGATTCGCCACGATGCTCGACGGCACGTCGCATACGATCGCAGTTGGTGAACAGGGTGCGTTCCACGGTTTGGACAACGATTTCCGCGCCAGTGCGGTGCGTGGCGGAATGTGGTCCTGTGCCACCGGTACGCACAGTTCAGACCTGTCGAATTACGTGGTCACCCGTTTCCCGATCAATTACTCGGGAGATAGCTGGACCGCCAAGAGCAGCCAAGGTGTGGTCAGCGGTGCGTGGGCAAACAACCAGTACACAACATCGTGGGGCAACACTGCGTTTCGTTCCCAGCACACGGGCGGAGCGCAGTTCTTGTTCGCGGACGGATCGGTGCATTTCCTCACCGAGAGCATTCAGTTTGATATTTATACCGCTCTGATGGACCGGTATGACGGGACCGTACCAGGAGAGTTCGAATGATTAGGAAGTGTTTGAGTGGAACGCGACAAGTTTTGCGTGTTCCTCTGTGGGCGGTTGCTCTGTTGGTAGCCTGCGTTGGGTGTGGTCCCGAGGGGCCAGAGATTGTTCCGGTGACGGGCACGGTGTTGCAAAACGGGCAGCCTGTCTCGAATGCATCGATCACGTTCTATGCCGCTCAGGGGCGCCCTTCGTATGGCACCTCAGATGCCAATGGCAATTACTCGTTGGAGTATTCCAGGGACGTCGAAGGGGCTGTTGTGGGCAGCCACACGGTGGTGGTGACGATGACCTCGTTAGGCCCGCCGCCGGCCGTGGAAGCCGGAGCTCCTTCGTCGCGAAGGGCGGCGCCAACGAGAGGAAGACGCGAAGGCGGTCCGATGGAAGTCACTCTTCCCGAGCCCGTTGTGGTGTCGGCAGATACGGAGAGTCTCGACCTCGTGCTTCCGTAGGCGGCGAGATACTATAAGGGAGTTGGCCTGAGCACGGGAAACGGCAGGCACTGCCCTTCTCGGACCTCTCGCTGAACGCTCGCATTCCGACCCTCCCCAAGTGCGGAGGTCTTTCAGTATTGCGTTACCCTCCCCACTCCTTTTTTTTGGGGGGGGGCGGACTGCTTCGGGCCGCGGAGGGTTGCACGCTGGATTTGATGCTGAGCCCTTTTCTCGCTTCGCTCGACCCTCCCAATCGGAGGGTGATAATAAACGCTTGGCAATACAGCACTTAAAAAACTGCACCGCCTCTGCGTTCGGGAGGGGGACATCAATCTTGCGAGCATGGCATTTTTAAACGGCGCAGCCCCCGAACAGCACGGGTGATCGATCTGCGCTGCGGGGCTTGGTGTGTGCCATGGGCAAATGAAAAAAGGGTTTTCGCCGTTCAGCGAAAACCCTTTTTTCGTAGGAGTACGGATGAGAGGATTCGAACCTCCACGCCCTTATCGGGCACTAGATCCTGAGTCTAGCGCGTCTGCCAATTCCGCCACATCCGCATGTGTGTCGCGTGAAGATATCCGCTGCGGGGGGCTTCGGCAAGACGCACTCGCGGTGAAGCCTGATGGGGCCGGTTTTGCCGGAGGTTTGAGTGGGTGTGCGACGCATTGGCAAGTGGTTTGGGGTGGAGTGCCGCAGAGCGTCGCACCGGATACGATGGTGCAATCGTTTTCTTGCTAGCCGCGTTCGATGAAGCAGTGTTTTGGCTGAACCCAACGAATCCACTCCACAATCGCTTTCCTCGTCGAAAATGACGCCGGATTCGCAGGCGGATTCGCCGCCGGTGCCTGAGTTCGAGACGTCGACTTTGTTGCAGTTTCTGCCGGGGGTGGGGCCCGCGCGGGCGGAAAAACTGAGGAAGTTGGGGCTGCGGAAAGCCCAAGACGTGCTCTTTTTTTTCCCGCGGGAACACCAGTTTCCTCCACCGCCGACCAAGGTGGAGGATTTGAAGGAAGGGAGCCCGGCGACGTTTATCGGTAAGATCACCGATGCGGAGTTGGTTTCGAGGACTCCGGGAAAATCGCTGTTTGCTGCGATCGTGGAGAATGATTCCGGCGCGGTGCGGATTGTTTTCTTCAACCAGCCGTTCCGCGCCGAACAGTTGACCTTGGATCGGCGCGTGCGGATCAGCGGCACGCCGAAGCTCGCTGGGTTGCGATGGGAATTCACGCATCCGAAGTACGAACTCATCGAGGGAGACGTCGACGGAGCCGATGAGGAGAGAAACGGCGAGATCCTTCCGGTTTATCCGCTGACCGAAGGCATCAAGGAGTACGAACTCCGGCGGCTGACGCGGCGGGTTGCCGACGTTCTCGCAGACGGCGTGAAAGAGGTCATGCCGGGTGAGATTCGGTCGCATGCGGCGCGGCGTTTGCGAGATGCCGGCGTCGCAGTTGAAGGGGCGTTGCCGACGATCGCGACTACGCTGCGTGACCTTCACAATCCGCCGTCGGAGGAGGAACTAACGGCGGCTCGCGTTCGGCTGATTTTTCAAGAGTTGTTTGTCATGCAGCTCGCCTTGGCGATGCGTCGTTCGTCACTGACCGGACGATTGCAGGCACCGGCGATGACCTGCACCGCGCAGATTCGGCAACGCATTCTTCGGCGGTTCCCTTTTGAGCTGACGAGTGATCAGAATCGTGTGATCGATGAGATCGCCGCCGAGATGGGACGGCAGTTTCCGATGAACCGATTGTTGCAGGGTGATGTCGGTAGCGGAAAAACGGTAGTCGCGATTTTCGCCATGATGCTCGCCGTCGCGTCGGGCCATCAAGCGACGTTGATGGCACCGACCGAAGTGCTCGCCCGTCAGCACTACCAAACGTTCGGCAAGATCCTCGCCGACAGCCGCGTGCGGATCGGTCTGCTTTGCGGATCATTGTCGACGGCACAACGACGTGAGACTCTCGAAAAGATCGCATCGGGTGAGTTGGATCTGATCATCGGCACGCAGGCTCTCGTGTATGACATCGAGTTTCACTCGCTCGGGCTCTGTGTGATCGACGAGCAACACAAGTTCGGTGTCCGGCAACGAGTTCGGTTGCGAGAAGGCGGCGTCGACCCGCACTACCTCGTCATGTCGGCGACCCCGATTCCTCGCAGCGTTGCGATGACGCAGTTCGGTGATGTCGATTTAAGTACGCTTCGTGAGAAGCCCGCCGGACGTGGCGAGGTGCATACGTATCTCGCGGTGGACTCATGGCGAGATCGATGGTGGGATTTTGTGAGACAGCGTATCGCCGAAGGAAGGCAAGCCTACGTCGTCGCTCCACGTGTGGGTGATGATGTCGCCGAAAGAGGCAACGATCGCCAAGAAGATGAGGACGGCGCCGCGGCGGTCGATGAGGTGGAAGATGTAACGTCGGTGAATCGAACTTACGAACATCTGCGGGATCGTGTGTTTCCGAAGCTCCGGGTTGAGTTGCTGCACGGTCGGATGAATGCCGAAACCAAACAGGATGTGATGCAGCGTTTCGCTGACGGAGAGGTGGACGTTCTCGTCAGCACCACAGTCATCGAAGTTGGAGTCGATGTCGCCAATGCAACCGTGATGACAATCCTCGGTGGCAATCGATTTGGACTCGCTCAGTTGCATCAGTTGCGTGGCAGAATTTCTCGAGGTGTTCACGCGGGCTATCTGTGTGTCTTTACCGACGGGGAGGGATCACCTGAGGAGAGCGAGCGTTTGAAAGTGTTTGAACAAACCAACGATGGTTTCGAACTCGCCGAGGCGGACTTCCGATTGCGTGGTCCGGGAGACATGTTGGGGAAGAAACAAAGTGGTTTGGCACCGCTGCGGATTGCTGATCTCAATCGTGATGTTGAGATCCTGCAGGTCGCCCGAGAGATGGCTCAGGACCTGATCGATGAGGACCCGCAGATGGATGCGGAAGAGCTCGAGGGACTGCGAGATCAGGTCTTGCGGCGCTACGCGAGTCGTCTCGATCTCGGCGATGGTGCGTAGTCGTCATCGGGGCGATGAAGAGCCCCCCGTGCGCGTCGCGGTGTGGGTCTCGGTCGCCGGCGCACAGCAGCGAAAGAAGTTCTAAATTCGTTGTCCTATCTGCATGATCACGGTTGCGACGACGTTCTTTACTGACAAAGCTAGCAACAAAGAACAGCTCCAATACAGACGAGAGATGTCGTCCAATGTGTGTGGTTTGTGGAGTCATTGTTGGATCGCAAACCGCATGTTGACGTTCGCCTTGGGACGTTTCTCACGACCGTTGATAGCGCATGATGATTCGGCAGCGAGAGCCGAATCCATGTTGCATCGTCATCAAGGCTGCATTGTCGATTGCTTTGGATGTGGTGTTTTTATTGGGCTGTTCACCGTTAGTACGATTCCATCAGAGTGAGCCCATGAATCTTCGATTCTTTCTAGCCTTCGTGTGTGTCGGATTTGCGATCCCGGTATGTGCGAGCGAAGACACGATCACCACCGCGTTGGTGCGACTGCAGCAGCACATCGAGGGCACCTCCTCGTTGTCTCCGGAAGAACTCGCTCGGGGACGTGCGCTCATCGAAAAGAACGCGGGCGTGCTCGGTGCGGATTCCAAAACAATGGCGAAAGCGTTTGCGGTTGTTGAGCTCTATGAGCAGAAGGCAGGGCCGCTGTTTTTGAATCCAAAGACGAAGAATGGGTTTCCGCGAAAGCCATCGCCTGACCTGCAACTCGAGCACACGATGTTGGCTCTACAACAAGGGTTGCTGGACAACGCGTACACATCAGCCAACTTGAAGAAGTATCGCCGAATGATGGACGGGATGTTCTTCAAAACATCAGTGTACTTTCCCGGTGCGGTCGGCAAGGCGAGTTCGGGAAAAGGGATTCATTCGGCGTTGATCAACGCGTCGCATCCCAAAGCGGTCGGAAGTCCGGTGGCCGGTGCGGACGGAGCGGCACGTCGACCAACGGGTTGGTACCTGGTGCCAGGGCAGATCGCGGAAGTCGCAGTGCCACCTACCATGGTCAACAAGGGCTTTTCAATCCGAGTCGGGGCGCACTCTTGGGATCTGTCGAAGAAGAAAACGATCGAACGCATCGATCGCGTGTCATTGGTCTATCCGATCACCGAGGCGCGGACCCTGATCGCGAATCCTCTCGGGGGCGGTGTTTACATTGAGGTTCCGTATCAAGCCAATCTTGGCGCGGTGAAGGTGTGGGTCAAGAACGCGGCGCGGGCACCGTTTTTTTCAATGACCAAGACACATTCGACGACATTGGCCGAGTGGAATCGAACTGAAAAGAGGTGGCCAGGGCCGTGGGCAGATTTCGAGA
Source organism: Aporhodopirellula sallentina SM41 (assembly GCF_000346505.1). Taxonomy (GTDB): domain Bacteria; phylum Planctomycetota; class Planctomycetia; order Pirellulales; family Pirellulaceae; genus Rhodopirellula; species Rhodopirellula sallentina. Next base: position 9,215 of record NZ_ANOH01000489.1, on the reverse strand, counting down.
CCGACAAATTCATGATGCAAGTCCCGACCGCTTGGCTCAGCAAGTTGAACAACCCGATCAAACTGATGCAGGATTGGGATAAGGCGATGGATGCTGTATCCGAATTATTCGGCCATCCGCTCGTTCGATCGAAAACGGTGCTGTACCTGCAAGCCGATGTGGCGATGCGAGGCAACGCGAACTTCCCCGGCTATCCTCAATCGAATTACCCGTACAACGCATATCAACCCGAACAGTGCCGGCATCCATGGATGTTGAAAGGACCACAGTTCGCAGATTGGACGGTGTTCCACGAAGTCGGGCATTCGCAGTTTTGTTCCAAGTTCCGTGGCGAAACGGAAGCTCTCGTCAACCTTCCTCACGTTGCGGTCATGAACCGCAAGTTTGGATTCAGTTTGGACGAAGCCTTCGGTTCTTCGGTGAACAAGATGAATCACCTCACGATTGATGAGGTTGCCGTGATGTGGATGGTTACGGAGAATTTCCGCAACGGCAAACCGATGAACATCAGCAACAAACCCGGTGACGAGGTGAAGTATCAGCACCGCGGTTATGGGAAATATGTCGAGATCGCCAACCTCTTTGGTTGGGACGCGTTGAGTCGTTTTTGGCAGGAGGAGAATGCCAGTTGGAAACCAGGAGATCGCGTTCCTAACAACTCCGATCCGACCGACGCGCGTATCTTGCGATTGTCCAAGGCGGCCGGGGCTGACCTGACACCGTTGATACACTTTTGGGGAGTTCAGCCCGAACGGCCTCAGGTACTCGCGAGGATGATGCGTCGAGAAGGCTTGCAACCGTCGAAGGAAATCCGTGACCGGTTGTTGCACTACAAGACGTTGATTCCGATGGACAATGGCGAGTTTCGCCAGCATCTCAAACGGGTCTATCCGAAGGGGCTCGGAAAACTCACCAACCCGCTGTACGGAACCGGGTGGTATCGTGCCACGGCGGCGACATATAGCGAGGCCGACGGTGAGGCGGCGCAGCAAGCGATGCAGGACCTAATTGAACGCTATTTCGGTAGGCAGTCGGGGGCGAGCTAGTCAACGCAGAGATTTCGCAAGGGTTATAGTGAAGGAGACGTCAGGTCTCCAATCACCATCCCTTGCTAGCGGCCCCGCATGGTTCAATCGCTCAAACGAGATGAGTTTGAAAGCGAGAAGCGTTCTTCGAGAGAATTGCTTTTGCGGTTGTTGGGGTGGGCTGTGGTGCTGTTGCTGGCCAAGGTCTTTCTGTCGATTGTTCTCGAGTATCGACGTTATTTTCCTGCCGATTTTGAATCCAACTTTCTTAGTGGACGGCGGCACTCGTTCACGGGCGTGTATCGGCAGGCCTTCTACGTCCACATCTTGTCTAGCCCGATAGCGTTGATGTTGGCGACGTTTCTCGTTGTCAGTCAAGGCAAAGGCCGTTTGCGGTGGTGGCATCGTTGGGCAGGGCGAACGCAGTTTTTGTTGGTGATGTTGGTGGTTGTCCCGAGCGGAATGATCATGGCAAAAGACGCCTACGCCGGGCCGATCTCGGCCGCAGGTTTTGTGGTGTTGAACCTCGCGACGGCGGGGTGTTTGGCCCTCGCGGTGCTGCGGGCACGAGAACGCCGCTTCGTCGCACACCGCCGATGGGCGATGAGGTGTTTTGTCTTGCTCGCATCGCCGTTGTTGCTGCGTTTGATCGCCGGCGCGGCCATTGTGACCGGGATGGAATCCGAACGGTCCTACCAATTGAACTCTTGGATCAGTTGGTTGATTCCGCTGATCGTTTACGAAACTTGCTTTGCCCGCCGTCCGCGCAGAGAATGGAATCCAGATCGTGCAGCGGCGATACCCACTGAAAAAGAGGCGGTTCCATGACAGGTTTGAAAAATCGGGTTCGCAGGAGCCTTTGTTGGGGCGGAATCGTGTTGATTGTTCTGGCGACGGTTGGGTGCGGAGGCGAATCGTTGGTGCGGGTGCCGGCCGATGACGCGGAGTTCTCAAGTCCCGCCGACTATGAGCAGTACGATCAAGAAATGCATGAACTCTCGGTCGGGCAGACTGAATAAAGGGTCACGCACAAGTTTTGCATGTGGAGGGGTGGGGGATGTTGACGCAAAAGAAGCGAGACGCGTTTACTTTGGTGGAATTGCTCGTCGTTGTGGCAATCTGCGCAGTGCTCTTTGGGTTGTTGCTGCCGGCGACGCGTGGGGCGAAGGAGGCTGCGCGGAGGATGAGTTGCAGTAATAACTTCAAACAGATCGGTCTCGGTTTGCACAACTATCACTCGGCGTACAGCCAGTTACCGATGCAGATGGGAGGAACCTACGATTCGGAATCGGATTCCGGCGGCACGTCTGCACCCGGAAACAACCGCTATCGATTGAGTTTTCTCGTCGGGCTATTGCCGTTTGTGGAACAGCAGATGATTTGGGAAGACGTGTCGGCGGGGGAGTTATCTGATGGGGAGAGCAAACAGTTTTCGCCGATGGGGCCTGCCCCGTGGACTCGGCAGTTTGATCCGTGGCAAACGGAGATTCCGACATTTCGATGCCCCTCCGATCCAGGATTGGGTTTGCCGTCGCATGGCCGGACTAATTACGCCGCATGCCTTGGTGACGCCACTCATTGGCTCAATACCGGGCCGACTCGTTGGAATGCAGAATTGTCTGCGTGGGCGAATGACCGAGAATCGCAAATCAAGGCGTCGGGACGTGGTGTGTTCGTGCCACGAAAGGTGATCCGTTTTCGGGATGTTCTCGACGGCTTGGCCAACACAATCATGGCCGGAGAAATTTGTACGGATCTAGGTGACCACGATAGCCGAACGAGTGGATCGCTTTTGAATCCGTGGTCGATGATTCATGATTCGCCGGTCTTGTGCCGGGAACAGCTTGATCCGGAACGACCGATGTTTTGGGACGTGGCGAACAAGGATGCGGTAACGGCGAGCATTGGCAGCGAGAATCAACGGCGAGGCTTCCGTTGGGCGGACGGGGCGGCGCTATACACGGGGTTCAACACGATCTTGCCGCCGAATTCGGGGGTGTGTTTTGCGGGCGGGGACTCGGGCATCGGAATGGCGTCAATGTCCAGTCGGCACCAAGGTGGCGCGCATGCGTTAATGGCAGATGATGCCGTGAAATTCATTACTGACTCCATCGAGGCAGGCAATACCGAATCGGGGACAGTTATTTCGGGCGGAACCGCCGGACGTGAACCGGGAGCGATCAGTCCATACGGGTTGTGGGGCGCACTGGGGACACGGGCGAGCGCAGAGGAAATCGAAGAGAACCTTTAGTGGTTTATGGCACTTCGATTTTTGGGGAGTGGATCTTATTAAAGATCCTGCTTGTTAAAGCTCCTCATGCCGCGGGATCTTAAATTAGATCCAATACGGGTTACCCGAATGCCTAGTTGAGTTGGGATACTCGAAGAGAGTGAAGAGTTCGGAGTGTATTCTCGCTATTGGTTGGTGGATAATTCCGATTCGAGCTGGCCAAACGTTTTGCTCCATTTGGCGTCCAGGTCGGTGTCCGGCGGGATCGCCAAGCGGGCGTTTGCGATCTGTTTCAATGTTTGTTTGCGAAGAGTGTTTTGTTGGCGAACGCCATCAAACGCAACGCCTCCAGGGGTACTGTCTTCAGTAGCACTGTCTTCAATGGCACTGTCTTCAATGGCACAGCCGAGAACTTCGACGAGCATCCAACGGCAGCGAGCGAGGTGAAAATGAGCGGCGAGCAAGGCGTCGGCATGTTCGACGGTTCCGCGATCTGAGTAACGCAGTTTGTGCAGTTGCACGGCGAGTTTGGACCAACCCCAAATTGCGGGCTGGTCGTCTGGGCCGCGGATTGCGGCTCGCAGGTCCGGTTCAGAATCTTGCTCGATGGCCAACTTCTCGAGCGACATGGCGGCCTGCGTTTGCAGGTCGAATACGTTAGGAGATTTTTCGAGGATCTCGGCGAGGACGTTGAGTGACGCTTGGGTTTTGCCTGCTCGTCTGAGCCATTCTGCGTGGCGAACTTGTGTCGCAGCGACTCGGTCTTCGGGAAAGGATGGCAATGCGATGGCGACGCTGCACGTTTTCGCGGCGCGGTCATAGCACGCCTTTGCGGTTTGGGCGTTGATTGCTTTGGATGCGAGTTGTGCCCAGGACTGGCCAATCCACAGCCAATCTTGCGGCGATACCGCGTTTGATTTCGGTGGCAGTTTTGCTAGCATCGCATCGAGCTCTTTGATCTCGGGCATGACGATCCGCTGTTTGGCGATCATTCCTTTGAATCGGCGGACCGTGGTTGCGAGTTGCATCGACTCGACGTCTTTGCCTCCTTTCGCGTCGGGCAGTTTGTCGAGTTGCGAGAGTGTCCTTTGCGCGGCCTGCAGATCGCCTCGTTGAGTTTGTGCTCGGTAGAGGAGTTGAAGGACCGTTCTCGAAAAATCGCTTGGGACAGCGAGTGTTTTTGGGGGCCCTCTTTTTCGTTTTCCTCTTGGGCTTGGCGGTCCGATCCGCAGTGATTGAACCAGAGGGAATTTGCCGGTCGTTGTCGAGCGTATGACCGCGTTCGAATCGCCGGTGCGGTCAGCGATGATGGCGATCATTTGTTTTGCGGTAAGCAGCGGCAGCGTTGGGCTGCGGAGTTTGGATTCGAGAACCTTTACCGCCGCGTTGTATTGTTGGGACGCCTTGGACAAGAGCGCGAGCATCGCGTCAGGATCTACGTCAGGTTGGCTCGCTCGGTGCAGAAACAAGGACCAGTACGCGGTGCCGGAACCGAGTTTGGCATCGGCATAGAGCGATGATTCTTTGCGCACTTTGGCATAGGCTCGGGTCGCGTGTTCGTATTGTCCAAAAGCGGCGTAAGACTGAGCGAGCGTGAACCAAATTTCGTTGTGTTGTGAGTCGTCCGGCCAGCGGGCGTCGATAACCTCGGCGATCGATTGCATGTACCGAAGTTCGCCGACATCGTCCGGTTTCCCCCAGTGAATCGCGGAAGCCTCCTGCAGTGCCGCCAAGGCGATCGATGCACCGTCACGGGTGGCACTGGCGGACGGATCTCCGGTTCGAGCGATGGTTTCGCCATAGATGGCCGCTTCCATCAATCGGCCTGCTTTATGCGAGAGATACGTCAGCAGGTAGAGCAACTCTTCTCGCCGTTGGCGATCATCGCGATGTAGGGACATCTCATAGGCTGCCCTGATCGCGCCGAGGGCTTGTCCAAACTGCGTCTCGTATTCATCACTGTCGGTCGCCTTGTCGTCGAGTTCGGACCAGGACTCGTATTTTTGGTAGGCATCGTTGTAGGCGTCGTCGAAGTACCGAGACGTTCGTGCCGGTGCAATGATCGCGATTCGTTTGCGAGGCTCGGAGGGGCGTGGCAGGACGAGGTCGGGGGCTACCGTCGGTCCGCCAAAGGGTGAGCGGTTTTTTTTCGTTGGCAGTGTTTTCTTCGTTGGCAGTGTTTTTCCTGTTGTCAGTGTTTTTCCTGTTGTCAGTGTTTTTCTTGTTGGTCGGCCGGGGCCGGGAGTCGTTTGTACTTGCGAGCGAGGTGAGTTGTTCCGAGGTGTCCTTTCGATTGGGGGTCGGGATCTTGGCGGCAAGGGCTTTGAGTGTTCCAGGAGCGATGGCGATGGTTTGGGGAGACGATTCCCCGGATGTTTGGAGTTGCCGTGTTGCGCGAGATTGTGTGGCGGATGGTTTCGTTGCCGCGTTGTCCGGCGAACGCGTCAGAAACATGACGAGCGAGGCTCCGAGCAGCAGCGATACCAAGCTGAGTCCGGCGATCATCGGCGTGCGGTTGTTTCGGTTCTTGGCACGGTGTTTTCGATCGTTGCCGGGATCGCGATCGGTTTGCTGTGGCTTCTCCTCCGTTTGAATAATGATCGGGGATTTTGACTCCGGTTCTTTTTCACGTTCGTCGCTGGTGAGAGGACTCTCCGAGACGTTTTCATCTGCATCGACTTCATTTATATCGACCACCAGTTCGGAAGAGGCGTCATCGTTTCCCGTGGGACCGAGGTCTGTTTCGTCAAACGAAGGCGCTTGCGCGTCAATCGCAGTGATGAGTCTTCCTTTGGGGGATAGAAATAGAGTCGCGCCGCACTGGCATCTCAATGACGAACTGAAGTTCAGATCGAGTTGGTGCACTTTGAGGCAAACCGGACAGATGCCTTTACGGTAGGAAGCGGCGGTAGCGATCGAGGAGACTCCGTGCGTTCAAGCCAGTGGGGAAGAGGATTGCGATTCGCTATTGCAGTTTTAGGGTGATTCCCCAAATGGGGCCACGCGTTTTATTTCTTTTCCGCGGGTAACGGTTTGACATGGCTAGACCTTCGGGCATGACGCCGACATCCCGGTAGTTCCCTCGGTGCGATGTCGCGAGCAGTTTGAATTGAGCCGCGTTCGCTTTGTTGACTTCCATTCCCCGCGTGTGGATCACAACGTTGGGGTTGGGTTTGGAGGCAAAGTATTTGGCAGCGCCATCGGTGAAGGCACCGTCACCGAGCACGTAGATGACGTCGGGTTTCAGATCCATCGCGACCTGGATTGCCTTTTTGCCGTTGGTCCTCAGGCAGAGCGGCACCGTGTCGAGCCAGTTCGCCAGCGAGGCTTTGTTCTTCGGGGTGGCGGCAACCAGTTTTCGCACCGTGTTCGGGTGCATCATTCCGTAGGCGGTGTCGCTGTAGAAGATGACGTAGAAACGTTGTTTGGGTGTGAGTTGGTTGATGGTGATCATCAGTTGGATGAGGGCGGTTTCGAATCGTCCCCGCGTCATGCTGTTTGAGTTATCGATCACAAAGACGTTATTGATTGCTGCGAACTTGCTACCGAAGATGGTTGGTTTGCCTTTGGTAGGCGAGTTGCCTTTGCCCGGCAGCATTGATGATTTCGCCGGCATCGCGGGCGGTTTGATCGATGCGGTGCTAACGGTCGACAGGAAGTCGGGCACGGCGGCGGACTCAACGACTTCCGGTACGACGTCTTCGACCGGGGCTGAATCAGGTTCGTTGTCGACCGGTTCGGTGATCTCGACGGGGTCGGTCTCGATAGTGAATTCTTCGACGAGCGTCTCGTTTTCGCTGGGCGCAGCGATGATCACGAGGCTGTCTTCCTGTGGACTCACCAAGTAGAAACTCGCCAAGGCCAGGATGATCGCGACGTGGACGAGAATGCTGATGCTGTTGGTTCCGATTTGACGGAAGATCGCATCACGCCGCTCGGCGAACCAAAAATTCCATCGCAACCAATGCTTCCGCCAGCCTTCGTTTTCGTCGATCAGGCGTTGTCGTTGGAGCTGTTGTTGCTCAGTTTCTCGTTGCGACTGTTCGATGACCGCTGCCATCGAGAGGGACTCGGATGCGTCGGGGACAGGAGTATCCGAACAAGTCGCGACGTTGTCGGTGTTGTCTGCGGGGTTGTTGAATTCGGGGCAAGCGTCGTCCGGGACGTTATCTTGCGAGATGCTGTCTTCTGAAACTTCCGAGACGCGGTCTTCCGGATCTTCCGAGACGCTGTCTTCTGGGGTGGGCGCGGCGGCGGGTGAGGTTTGCTTCGTGGAGGAAGTACGCCGTTCTCGCTGAAGAAGATCCCGGTACCCTTGCAGTTCAGCCGGGGGGGCGGAGTCTGCGGGGACCTCGTAGAGGCGTCCGTGTTTTTCAAGAATTTTGAGCCCACGGTTTTCGGGCCGGTAGTATCCATTGGCTTCCGCATGGGCGAGTTCTGAGCGTGGTATCAGCAGGAACTCGATGCCATTGGAGACCGACACAAAACGTGGTCGGTTGGGGGATGAGGTCATCGGTGAGAAAGACGAGAGATAAGACTTGCGTCGGCTGACCGATATTGGTCAACCGGGACACTAAGAACGACTCTCGAAGAAGAATGTACCTGGCTGATTCGCGAAATCTACGGACTCCTAGTCCTTGAATTCCGCGATCACGCTGGAGAGGGATTGCTTGGCGTCGCCGAAGAGCATTCGTGTGTTTTCACCGAAAAACAGCGGGTTTTCGACGCCGGAGAAGCCTGAGGCCATGGATCGTTTGAGGACGAAAACGGTTCGGGCGTGGTCGACATTGATGATCGGCATCCCATAGATCGGGCTGTTCTCGTCCTCGCGGGCGGCCGGATTCACGACGTCGTTGGCTCCGATCACGATCGCAACATCGACGTTGTCGATTCGTCGGTTGATGTCGTCCATCTCGACCAGTTGGTCGTAGGGCACGTTGGCTTCGGCGAGCAGAACGTTCATGTGACCGGGCATGCGACCGGCGACCGGATGGATCGCATAACTGACTTCGGCACCGTTTTGCTCGAGCAGTTCACCGAGTTCGCGTACCACGTGTTGCGCCTGAGCGACGGCCATTCCGTAGCCGGGGACCATGACGACCGATGAGGCGGCTTCCAGGATCAGGTATGCGTCATCGGGCACGATCGGTTTGACCTCGCCTTCGACCTTGGTCGCCGTTTTGGCTGCGGTGAATCCGGAGAACAACACATGGCTGAGCGAACGGTTCATGGCTTTGCACATGATGTTCGTTAGGATGATTCCGGCGGCACCGACGAGCGATCCGGCGACGATCAAAATGGTGTTGTTGATGGCAAGACCGGCGGCACAGGCGGCGAGTCCGGAGTAGCTGTTGAGCAGTGAGATCACGACGGGCATGTCCGCACCGCCGATCGGGATCACCGCCATCACACCGAGGACCAGCGACAGCACGATGACCGCGTAGATCAGGGTCGCGTTCCAGGTTTCCGGTTGAGCGACCATCATCGCGCCGCATCCGATCATCGCGATCAGCAGTAACAGGCTGATGAATTGTTGCCCGGGCAGCGTGATCGCTCGGCTCGGCATCGTTTCGGAGAGTTTTCCCCAGGCCACGATGCTGCCCGAGAATGTCACACCACCGATCAAGATCGAAACGAGGATGGTGATGATGGTGAAGGTTGATTGAGGGACGGTGGTTTCGGGGTTGCCGCCCATGTCGAGGGCCGCCCATCCGACCAATAGGCTCGCAACACCTCCGGAACCGTTAAACAGAGCCACCATTTCCGGCATGCCGGTCATCGCCACGCGTCGTGCGGCGACGGCACCGATGATGGTCCCGAGTACCGCCGCGACGGCGATCCAGCGGAAATCAAGGATCTCTTTGGAAGCAAGTGTGACAACGACGGCGACCAGCATCCCGAGCGAGGAGAGCTGGTTGCCCCGTACCGCGGTTGCGGGTGAACTGAGCAGTTTCAATCCG
>NZ_ANOH01000488.1 GCF_000346505.1 Aporhodopirellula sallentina SM41 | reverse complement strand
GCCAAGACTTTCGGCGATTCACGGGGTCTGATGATACCCGTGCCGGTTCATTGACTTGTTGGCCCCCCGAGGCTAACGACAATGAATTCGCCTGATGCTGGAGCGCGTGGTTGTGTGCATCCCTCGCTAGCGCATCGGGCTATTAAATCAACCGCCCGTTGGCGAGTTTAGCTACTTGGATTCTGAATTTGGCGTGTTCGATCCTGTAGGTGGATTCGTCAGACTTTAGGGCATCGAATTTAAAGCACCGACAACTGGCGACATTGGTTTGCTCGCTTGCGAAAAAGACCTCGTTTCTTGTGTGGCCCCTTTTGCCAATCAAGCCCATCAACACGGCGCGCCAATTCTATTGACTTTTGACGTAAGTGCTTTCGGTGTGGTGATTTGTCCTTTCTGGTGAAATGGCAGGTGACACGAATCTGACACGTGAGACACTGGTCCATTATCTTGATAGCGATTGCTCGCTTCGCACCTATCCGAACCGTGTGATGAATCGACCGCGCGTCGAAACTTCGGCCCGGTGAACGCTTCCTCGCCGCGACGAACGTCGAACGGATGATGAGCTTTCGAATAGGTCCTGTATCTTGATATCCCACCTCCCATGTTGTCACGCCATGCCGCAACCATTCTTGCGAAGTGCATTGATCGTTCTCGCAGTGCTTGTCTCTTCCGGACCCATCATTGCCGAAGACGGCTTTCATGTGCTCCAGTGCCATACCGACTATCAAACTCCTTTGATCCCGGGTACGGAGTTCACTGTCCATCAAACGGATCGTCCGCAGCCTCCCCGCGTCATCCCGGGCGAAATGGATTCGCAGGCGCCGCCGTCGGACGCGATCGTACTCTTTGACGGTCGTTCGCTCGAACACTTCCGGCCGACCAAGTGGACGGTGCGTGAAGGTTGGATTGTTGCGGGAGCAGGCCCCTTGGTGACTGAAGACGCTTTCGGAGATTGCCAATTGCATGTCGAGTGGCGAACCCCTGATCCGCCGACAAATAACCCGATGAATGCGGGGAACAGTGGCATCTTCTTCATGCAAAAATACGAGCTACAAGTATTCGATTCCTACACCTGCAAGATCTATGCGGACGGATCCGCGGGGGCGATCTATGGACAAACACCACCTCTGGTGAATGCGTGTCGCCCACCTGGGCAATGGCAAACGTTCGACGTCTTCTTTGGTTCGCCAAAGTTTGACGGAGACCGGCTCGTCGCTCCGGCCCTGATCACCGTTTTGCACAACGGTGTCTTCGTGCAGGTGGACACTGAGATTTTGGGGCCAACACGACATCAAAAGTCACTTCCCTATGAACCGCATGCCGATCGGATGCCAATCCTGTTTCAGGGTCACGGCAGCCCAGTCGCGTTTCGAAACATCTGGGTACGTGACCTCGCTAACTCGAACAACTCGACAAAGGAGCAACTCCCATGACCGTTCAAAGGAATCGACGCGACCTTCTCAAAGCGACCGGAATTGCGGCGACGGGATTGGCCGCTGCTCCCGCGTTTGTTCCGGCCCACCTTTTCGGGAAGAACGCACCGTCGAACCGAATCACGATGGGGTTCATCGGTGTCGGACTGCAGGGACACGGCGTCAACCTGAAGATGTTTCTCGAGCAGAGCGACTGCCGGGCGGTCGCCGTTTGTGACGTCAAACCGGAGGCTCGACAACGGGCTGCTAAATCGGTCAACAACGCCTATGGCAACCAGGATTGCTTCGTAACCGATGACTTCCGTGAGATCCTTCAGCGGGACGACATCGATGCGGTCTGTATCTCAACGCCCGACCATTGGCATGTTCCGATGTCGACCATGGCTTTGGAAGCGGGCAAGGACGTGATTTCTGAAAAGCCAACTCTGACGATTCAGGAAGGTCGCGAACTGGTTGATGTTGTGAAGAAAACCGGGCGCGTGTTTACGGTCGGATTGGAAGATCGATCGCTGCCTCGCTATCACAAACTCGCCGAAGTGGTTCGCAATGGCGGCATTGGGAAACTGCACACGATCCATGTCGGATTGCCGTACAAAAGCAAGGTTTGGCAGAAGCTTCCCGAATCCCCCGTGCCCAAAGGCATGAACTACCGACTCTGGCTCGGCCCCGCGCCGTACGCTCCGTACTGTGCCAACCGGACGCATCCACAATGTTGGCGACAAATTGAAGACTATGCCGCCGGTGTCCTGACTGATTGGGGCATGCACCTCTGCGATACGGCGCAGGTCGCGAACTTCTCAGAGAACACCAGTCCGGTGAAAGTCGAAGGCGTGGGCGAGATCCCCGAGAACGCGTTGAACAGTGTTCCAAATAAGTTTGAGTTGACGTACACGTTCGCCAACGGAGTCGTCATGCACGTGAAGTCAACGAAAGCGAGCATCCGATTTGAAGGTTCCGACGGATGGTGCGGGAACAACAAATGGAACACCGCGTTGATGAGCGACGACCACTCGATCTTCGACGAAAAATACACCGACAACAAAATGTGGCCGCGTCCTCCTCGCGAACAGAGGAACTTCTTGGACTGCGTGCGTTTTGGAGCGAAACCAAACTACGACGCCGAAGCCCTTCACCGACTCAGCACCACCCTGCTGATCGGCAGCATCGCAATGAAACTGAAGCGTCCGTTGCAGTGGGACCCCGAACGTGAAGAATTCATCGACGATGCGGAGGCAAACGCAATGCGATCGCGACCACGTTCCAACGAATGGATGAACTTTTAGAACACAAGCGTTTGTGGTGGTATCGGCTTCGAACGCCACGGGCTGTTGACTCCGCAAACGTCCAATATCAATCAGCTAACTCGATCGACTTTCTTTGAATTGGAGCGTACCGATGCAATCGTTGTTTCCTCGTTTTGCAAAATCCATCGTCGGGGCTGTGATCCTCGCCGCATGGATCGCAAACGCTCGGGTGCACGCCGAGTCTCCCGCCCTACCGTTCGAGCCCACCTGGCAATCACTCGAGCAGTACGAGTGCCCGGAATGGTTTCGTGATGCCAAGTTCGGCATTTACGCGCACTGGGGGATCTATTCCGCGTCGATGGGGACACGGAACACGGATTGGTACGGACGCAATATGTATGTCAAAGGACATCCCAACCGCGTCTTTCACGAGGAGACCTATGGTCCGGTTTCCGAGCATGGCTACAAAGACCTGATTCCTCGGCTCACCGCTGAAAAATTTGACGCCGATCAGTGGGTCGATTTATATGTCGAGTCAGGAGCCAAGTTCGCAGGCCCGGTCGCCGAACACGCCGACGGGTTTTCAATGTGGGATTCCAAAGTGAATCCGTTCAACGCGGCGGCGATGGGGCCAAAGCGCGACGTCGTGGCGGAGATGAAAACGGCGATTGAGAAACGCGGTCTGAAGTTTGTCACCAGCATGCATCACAGTTGGTATTGGGGATGGTTCCCAACGTGGGATGAAAACACCGACACCACGGATCCCGAATTCCGTGAACTCTACGGGCCGATACTTCCTGCGACGGCGCAAAAGATGGCACTGATTGGACGTCGAGACAACAACATGGTGATCCATCCGCGTCCCACGCCTCAGTTCGAAGAACAATGGCTGAACAAAGTCCGCGAGGTCGTCCAGGGTTATTCACCGGACCTGCTATGGTTCGACAATCGCATGCAGATCTTGACGGAAAACGTTCGGCTCAAGATGGCATCGGAGTTCTACAACCATGCGATCGCTGGTGCGCAAGAACCGGTGCTCACGTTCAAACGACCGGACATGAAATTGGGGACAGGCACCGTTGATCTAGAGCGTGCACGCATGCCTGACATTTACCCCGAACCATGGCTGACCGATACATCGATCTCCGCATCATCATGGTCGTATGCGGACGACATCACGTACTACGACGCGAACCGAATCGTCGATGACTTGGTCGACATCGTTAGCAAAAACGGGTGCTTGCTATTGAACATCGCCCCGCACCCCGACGGAACGATCCCCAAAGAGCAGCAGCGGATTTTGCGAGAAGTCGGCGCGTGGTTGAAGATCAACGGGGAGGCGATCTACGGTTCGCGTCCGTGGCTGGTGTTCGGTGAAGGGCCGTCGCAAACGCCGACCGGGCACTTGGCCGATCAACACTTCCAAGGCTTCCAGGGCGAAGACATCCGATTCACGACGCAGGGGAACACTCTCTACGCAATTGCGTTGGGCGAACCGACCTCCGGCCACACCGTCACGATTCATCAACTATCATCGGCGTTAATGTCCGAAGCGATCGACGACGTTCAACTACTCGGATACGACGGTTCGCTCCAGTGGCAGCAGTCGACAGAAGGTTTGTCGATCGAACTGCCGAGCGATCTGCAACTCAAACACGCGTTCGTTTTTCGAATCGACCGAGAGATTTAACCACTCAATATGCTCGAATTGGGTGAACCGGTTCGAGCGAAATACACGCACTCCACCCTTTCTCGCCACCCCCTTCCCGCCCTTTGACGTTTGATCTTGGGGGAATCGCGTGGCGTCGATACAGAACCGCGCACACCTCCCCGTCGTATGCTCGGGTGAGTGGCCGTGCGGTAATGGCACCGGACCCCGAGGGTGGTTTGAGCTGCCCGCACTTGGTAGCCTAAACACACTTTTCCAGACAGTTCCGCTCTATTTCCTAACCTTCCCCGCTTCCCATAATGAGGCCCGCCGTGACTCCGTCCCTACGTCCTTCCCGTCGGCAAATTCTGACCGCTGCCGGTATCGGTGCTGCTGGTTTTGCGTTCCCGATGTCGCAGAAATCCTTTGCCGATACATCACCGAACGAACGCCCGGTCTTCGCGACGATCGGATTGCGAAATCAAGGTTGGGCGATCACGAATAAGTCGTTCCAGTTCGCTGACTTTGCCGCGTTCGCGGACGTCGATGCCAATGTGCTCGGTGAGAACGTTGAACGTGCCAAAAAGCGGCAAGGCAAAGCTCCCGACGGATATGCCGACTACCGGAAGATCCTCGATCGCGATGACATCGACGCGGTCATGATCGCAACACCGGATCACTGGCACACCAAAGTTGCTGTCGAAGCGATGCTCGCGGGCAAAGACGTCTACTGCGAGAAACCGCTGACGCTGACGATCGCGGAAGGAAAACTGATTGAAAAGATCGTCAAGCAAACCGGTTGCGTCTTCCAAGTCGGCACGATGCAGCGAACCGAATTCAAGAAACGGTTCCTGCAAGCGGTCGCGTTGGTTCGAGACGGACGGATCGGCGACATCAAGAAAATCACCTGCGGGATCGGCGGCTCGGAAAGCTCCGAAGTGCTTCCGAAGGTCGACGTGCCCGAAGGACTGGATTGGGATTTCTGGCTTGGACCGGCACCGAAGACTGCTTATCGTGCGTTGCCTGAAATGCGAAAAGGTTACGGCGGCGGCGTACCTCGCTACACCAACTGTCACTATGCATGGCGGAATTGGTTCGAGTACTCCGGCGGTCAAATGAATGACTGGGGTGCCCACCACGTCGACATCGCCACATGGGCGTTGGGCGCAGACACGACCGGTCCTAATAAAGTCACGCCAGTGAGCTATTCGCTGCCGGTCGAATACAAAGACGGTTACCCAACCGTCGAAGATCGTTACAACGTTCCGACCAAGTTTGAGATCCTGGTCAACATGCCCGGTGACATCCCGTTGGTAATCACCAGCAGCGGCGACAACGGCATCATGTTCGAAGGAACGAAAGGACGTTTCTTCGTCAACCGCGGTAAGATCGTTGGCAAGCCCGTCGAGGATCTCGAATCGAACCCGTTGCCCGAAGGAGCGATCGAAGAAGTCTACGGCGGCGCGGTCGCTCGCAACCATACGGACAACTTCATCCAAGCGATGCGGGATCGGACGCAACCGATTTCAGATGTTTGGTCGCACAACCGGATGCTAGAAACCTGCCACCTGGCCAACATCTCGATCCGATTGGGACGCGAACTGAATTGGGATCCGGACAAACGCGAAATCATCGGCGACGAAGAAGCCAACTCGTTCCTCGCTCGCGATAGCCGCGAGGGATACGAGATCGACGGCATCTAGAGCATTTTGGGATCGGACGTATCCGCTCTCGTTATGTGAGTCGCCAGAATTCAAGCCTCGGATTCTGGCGACATCATTTGCTTAGACGCGCTAGCAGGTTGTGCAGCTCTCTTTTCGGGTAGTGGATCTTGTGAAAGCTGTCAGTCACCCATAGGTCGGTGCTTATCCCGGGCGGGATTTCGAGCCATTAGCCCCAGGTCGCGTCAGCGCACCTGGGGAGATCGATCATAAGCAGTTCTGACCGCCCCCAAAGGTTGTCACAGCGCAACCGTCTTGATGAATCTGCGACCACCTTCGGGGTCGAAACTGGGCTTTACTCACAAGTCCGGCGGTGGTCGCTTCGCTCGGCCGCCGGCAAATTGCTAAAACACCTTCGGCGGAAAGAGTCTTGTCGGTAATCAACGGCTTGTGAAAGATCCTGTTGCATGAGGATCTTTGACAAGATCCACGACCGTCTATCCGAAGACTGGGCTGCATTGGCAGGTGGCTTTGACGGTCGCGTTTAACGTTGATAGATCGGCAGGAAGCCTCGATCGATCTGCAACATGGTCAGGTTGCAGGCGGTGACGTACACCGGATGGATCTGTCCTTCCCAGGAACCGTCGGCTTGCTGCTCGGCGGAAATCCGATCGTACAACCGGTCACGAAACGGGAACCACAACTCGTCTCCTTGTCGGTAAACGACTTGGCTGTAGTACAGGTAGGTGTAGTGCCAGTGGCCGAACGACTGGCCGGCCTGTCCGATATCGTGAAGCGATTCTTTGCTGTAGGCGAGCATCTCGGGAACGTGTTCGCTGTCGTAGTCCCCGGCGTTGTAGAGGGCCGCGAGAGCCGCTGCTGTGATCGCGGGTCGGCTGCTGCCTGTTTGACGGCTGCTGTAACTGATTCCGCCGTCAGGGTTCTTGCAGCGGTAGATGTACTCTTTCGCCTTTTCGATCACCTCGCTGCTGACGGGGATGCCAGCGTTTCGACATCCGCGGAGCCCTTGAACCTGCGTGATGGTCGTGCTGCCTTCATCGAAATCGTTACCTTCCTTCGCCGAGACATACCCCCACCCGCCGGCGGCGGTCTGGGCGTTGCCGCTGAACTCGACCGCCCGGCTGAGCACATCGACGAGCTCTTCGCGTCGGTCGAGCAGGCCTTCTTCGCCGAGCACCTGTGACAGGAAGAGCATCGAGAACCCGTGCCCGTAGGTGTATCGCGAATCTGTTTGCGGGTCGCCGATCAGCCCGTTGCTGCGGGATTTGCTGATCAAAAAGTCAGCCGCTCGGGCGATTTGACGGGCGTAGGGTCCCTGGGTCGTCGTGCTGCCGCTGGCGATCAGAGCAGTGCCGGCGAGGGCCGCCATCGCGGTCGGGTAAACCGTCGTATTCCACTGGCCGCGCGAAGACTGTTTGCTGCTGAGCCAATCCAGTCCGCGGTTGATCGCCTCCTGCCATTTTGGTTTGGGGATCGCCGCGTGGGCTCGGGGGGAGAGTCCTCGGGGGGAAAGCCCCCCTAACGCGGCCGCGACGCCGCCTCCGACCGCAACGTTTCGCAAAAACCGACGGCGATCGAGTGATGAGCGGTTCATAAATGTCCCCTTTTCGGAAGAACGGCGTCATTTTGGGAGCGACTGAGCACGATCTACCATATCAGGAAGTCGCCTGATCGAGAAACGTGCGATTTTCCAAGAAACCAGTGAAGTTGTAACGGCTGTAACGTCGATAACGATTGTGCCACCGATTGGCTGGACTCGAATCGCACGAGAGGCGTACCACGATGACAAACAAGATGAATCTACGAACGACCGTCAGCACATTCGTGGCTGCGACTACGTTGTTGACCCTTCTGACCGCGACGACTGGCTGCCAGGTGTCGCTCAATGGTCAAACGCTGCCAAGCCCGTATTATCTACAGGACGACGTCCAGTATTTCCCTGCCGGGCCAGAGTTCAAGCTGCCGCGTGAAGCAGCCGCTCTCCGCGCAGCCAAAGCCGAAGAGAAATTGAACCAACGATGAGCCAAAACCGAACCCCGCACCAAGAAAAGATCATTCGCAATTACTACGAGAATCGCGACGTGATCGGGCTGCAAAAAGCCTCCGAAGCGGTAACGGATCTCTACCTCAGCGAAGGGAAAAAGCGCGCCACCATCTGGAAGCGGTTGGCCAGCCATCTGGAAAAGATCGGCGTTTCCGAATCGCAAATCGAGGCACTCCGAGAAGCCGACGACCCGGCCGCAGTCGCCAAACTGCTCGAAAAGTACTCGGGCTAACCCATCTGTCCCGGTGGCCATCTACCGCCGGACGTCAATTTTAGCTGGCCGAGTTTTAACCGGCTGGTTTGTTGACCGGTCAGGTCTCGGATGAATACGCCCTCGCTTTTGATGGCGTTTTTCTTCGGGCACTTTTTTCCGTGGCGGGGCTTTCTTCGTCGCGGGGACGAGCTCGCTTGGCAAACCGTATCGGCGTCACTACCGGAGGCCTCACGGCCATTCGGCTCACGACGCCGGTTGAGGGCTGTGGATTCCCCGGAAGCCGGCGACTATCCCGCAGGCATCTCATCAAGTAGCCATGGGTTGAGCACAGCGACACCTACGGATGCCGGCACCCAATGATGATTTGCCGCCGGCCGGGGTCATCGCAGCCAGGCCTGAAACTCCGCGCCCCCTTGAATAAACCTCAGATGTCTTCGGGGTCAAAAACTTCTCTTTTCGATCTTGTTCCGGTGGTGTTGGCTACGCTCGACAGGTTCTAGGTGACTTCCCAGCGGATGGCCAGCAACCGGGCGGCTAGCAACAGCACAAACGCGGTTGCCATCAGCACTGCGAGTTGCGGGCCTAGCTCGCCCGGCGGCAGCTCACGCCAGAAGACTTTGTCGTATCCGTCGAGCGCCCACGCGTTGAACGTCCACAGCCCCGCACGTTGCAACGGTTCGCTCATCACATAACGCGGCACCATCGACCCACCGAGTGCACTCATCGTCAAAACAGCGACAACGGAGAGTCCGCCGAGTTGGCCGCGGGTTCGACACAGTGTTGCCAGGAAGAGACCAAACGATGCCGCCGCAGACGCCGTCGCGACCGTCATCATCGCGAAACCGTCGAAATGCTCGATCAGGTTCAATCCGAAAACGAGTTGCGCCCAAACAAACATGACTGTCACCTGAACGCACCCTAAAAGGGTCAGGTAAAACCATTTGCCTAACAACAATTGATCCATCGTCATGTGCGTGGCTAGCAAACGTTCGAGCGTCTGGTTCTCTCGCTCTTCCAACAAAACACCGCCTCCCGTCGTCGCACCGAAGAGCAGGAACATGACTGCGATTCCGGCGGCATAGACGCTGATGACAGGATTGGTCTTTCCCTCGCCAATGACATTGACCACGTCTATCTTCGGAGGAGCAAACGACGGCGGCAGGATCGCGTTCCCATCGTTTGCCGATGCCCCTGATTCGCCCGCCGCCGGTTTCGACGCGACATTGCGAACGAACTGGGCAAAGTCGGCTTGTTCGGTTTGCATTTGCTGAGGCGACAATTGCCCCGACTGAAGTTGCTCTGACTGAAGTTGCCGCGACTGAATTTGCCCTGGCCGCAAGTGTTCCGGTTGCGAGCGTTCCGATTGCAATGGCTGCTCTGGACTCGACGCCCTGTTGTCGGCTGTCGACACAGGGGGTTGGACGCTCGGTGGCGTTGGTGCGGAGCCCATGATGATCGCGCGAGTAACGAGCGCCGTGACCACTTGGCTGGCCACTTGGTCGGACGCGTCGTTGAGCAGTTCTGCGGCGAGTTGTTCGTCTTTTTGATCGATCACCACAGCGATCGTTGCTGTCCCGCGACGCACCATCGACTCCGCCGTCGCTCGATCCACGGTGGTGGAATCCGACGATCCCCGGATCACCTTGAGACCTTCGTTTTCGCCAAGGCTATCGAGCACTTCCTGGCATCGATCGGTGACTGTCGGCGCGTCTGTCGTTTCCGCCGCACCGTTGACCAACACCACCTTCACCCGAGGCGTTGTGCCAACACCGCGCGTGAAGATCAACGCAAAAATGCTGAAGAAGGCGATCGGCACGACGAACGTCAGCAACCATTCGACACGATTGTGACGAAGGCGACGTAAATGAATTTCGATGACTTTCCAAATCACTTCGGTTCAGTCTCGTAATTCGTGGCCGGTCAGGTGCAGAAAAACATGATGCAGCGACGGGCTTTGCACCTCGACGTCAACGACGCCGTAACCCGCCGCCCCGATCGCGTCGATCAACTGTGGCAGTCCGATCGCGATCTCGGCCACCTTCGCCGAAATGGAATGCTCCCCCGGAGTCACCGACAGTGGCAATCCACACGTCGCGAGTGGTTCGTTTCCCTCCCCACGGAGTTCTTGATCCAACCGCACGTGAACGTTGCGGTCACCGCCGATCGTCTGTCGAAGGAGTTCGTCGAACGTGCCCGACGCCACGACGCGGCCACGGTCGACAATCACAATCCGGTCACACTGAGTTTGCGCTTCATCGAGATGGTGAGTCGTTAGCAGGATCGAAGTGCCCCGATCGCTCAATTGATCAAGCATCGAAAAGATCCGCTGCCGGCTCTGCGGGTCCACCCCGACGCTCGGTTCGTCGAGCAACAAGACCTCCGGTTGATGCAACACACCACACGCCAAGTTGACGCGTCGTTTCATCCCTCCCGAAAAGGTCGACACGAGGTCATCGCCTCGGTCTTTCAACCCTGTCCACTGCAGCGCCCACTGAACGCTCTTGCGAAGCTCCGATCCGCGGAGTCCGTGGAAGCGGCCGAACGCGGTGAGATTTTCGCGCGTCGTCAGGTCGGCATACAACGCGATTTCCTGCGGTACCAATCCGAGTGTCTCGCGGGCGGACGATCGATCGACCGGTCTCCCGAGCAACTCAATTTTCCCCGAGTCAGGCCGCGTCCGCCCCGAGAGGCATCGAATCATCGTTGTCTTCCCTGCCCCGTTGGGGCCGAGATACGCCAGCCGTTCGCCTTGCCGGAGTTCAAACGAAACCCCGTCGAGGGCGACATGCCGTGATTGACGCGATCCTCCGAAAGGCCACACACCGCCCTCCCGAGCGTAGCTCTTTCGCAGCTCGTTCACCAATACAGCGGGGGGCGTGGTGGTTATCAACGCGGTACTCGGGTGTTGATGTGGGATGACGCACCCGGAATGGTACCGCAATCGCAAAGCTCACGGAAACCGCAAACTCAGCCCCCGCTTTTCTGGCCGTTTCGCACCACTTTCACTCTGCCTTTGGGTCGAAATACAACGCACCGGTCGGGCAGGCGGCGATGCATTTCTCAGCCAACTCGCCCATCGCCTCGTCATAGCTGCCGCCAAACGGAACACCGACGCGAACGTCGAAACCACGGCCAACAAACGACAGCCCCAACGATTCACGAGACTCCGCAGCGATCTGAATACACAATTCACACTTGATGCATTTCCCGGGTTCGAACAAAACATTGCCGCCCCGGCCGAGCACCTCGTAGTTCCCTTGTCGCGACCCGAAACGGTTGGGGTCGGCACCGTATCGGGCGGAGTAATTTTCCAAACGACAATTGCCGTGGGCGACGCAGCCACATGAAAGGCACCGGTTGGACTGATCGGAAACCTGATCGGAAACCTGATCGGACGAATACTCTTCCTGCTTGGTCAAGATTTGCACGGGCACGGACACCGCACCGGCGAGGAACTGTTTCATCTCGTCCGTCGCTACCCGTCCCAAACGAGACGTGAACGGTTTGGCCGGCGCGGCGACGGACTTTCCAGACAGATACTGGTCGATGCACTGAGCAACCTCTTTGCCGTCGGCGGCACTCCGCACAAAAAGACATTTCCCACGCACTGCCGATCCAGCCGCGAAGACGTTTGCTCGTTCGGTTTGGTAAGTTTCGCGCGCGATCTCGAGACCGCGACGCGAAGTTTTCAACGACCACTCGTCAGCCAGATTCATTGCGTCTGCCCCCGCAGCGATCAGCACAACATCGTGTGACTCGGCCAGATTTTCAAATGCTTCGCGTGAGTCGACCGGCGTTTCCGTTTGGACATCGACGTCCAATCGAACGATCTGTTGGATTTCCGCGTCTAGTGTTTCTCGCGGCAATGATTCCGGGTCCGGCTCGTGACGCAGTCTGCCTCCGAGTTGTTTTGTCGCTTCGATTAAACGACACGCGTGACCACGTTGGCGCAAGTAATAGGCCGCCGACAAACCGGTCGGTCCCGCACCGATGATCGCGACTCGTTTCCCGGAGTCGGCGGCACACTCCGGCGCATACACTTGTTCTGCATCGAGATCTTGGTCGGCGGCGTAGCGTTTCAGTTCGCATACTGAAACGGGATCGTCCGCGGAACTCCTACGGCAACCTTTCTCGCACGGTTTGGTGCAAATCCGCCCCAAGATCGCCGGGATCGCGATGTCTTTCTTGATCGTTTCGATCGCCCCGTGCAAATTCTCTTTGCTGAGTTGTCGTAACATCAACGGAATATCCATGTGCGCCGGACAGGCAAAGAAACACGGGGCCAAACAATCGCCCACATGATCACTGAGCAACAACTCCAGAGCAGTCCGACGCGCCGCATGCACCTCCGGCGTTTCGCTGTCGATCTGCATGCCATCGGTCACTTTGGTGGCACAGGATGGCATTAGTTTGCCACTCTCTCGCTCTCGCACCAAACAGACCTGGCACGATGTCGAAGGCAAATATCCCTTGAGAAAACACAACGTCGGAATCTCAATGCCTAACCGATTGGCTGCATCGAGCACCGTGGAATCTTCGGGAACGTCAATCGTTTGGTCGTCAATCGATATCGTGGGCATTTATCTTCTCACCACTTCGACAGCGTTTTCGGGACAGACGACGCGGCAGGTATCGCACGCGGTACATCGATCAACGTCCACGACATGTTGGGAATAGGGGACCGCCGGGATCGCGTCGACGGGACAATGTTGAGCACACAGCGTGCATCCGATGCAGGAGTCATTGATGTGATACGCGATCAGATCCTTGCACTTGCCCGCCGGGCAATGACCGTTGATGTGGGCTTCGTATTCATCGCGGAAGTATTGCAGCGTAGAGAGCACCGGGTTGGGCGCCGTTTTGCCGAGCCCGCACAGACTGCCGCTCGAGACGCTGTGGCATAATTCCTCGAGTAAAACCAGATCCTTCTTCTTTGCTTGACCTTTACAAATCCGTTCGAGAATCTCCAGCATTCGTTTCGTTCCCACGCGGCAATACGTGCACTTCCCGCACGATTGGTCTTGGGTGAACCGCAGGAAATAGCGAGCGATATCGACCATACAATCGGAGTCATCGAGGACCACCATTCCGCCGCTGCCCATGATCGCACCGACATCGCGAAGAGCCTCGTAGTCGACCGGCGTGTCGGCCAAACTCGCCGGCACACAACCTCCCGATGGCCCGCCGATCTGGACCGCTTTGAACCGCCGACCGTTGGGAACACCGCCACCAATTTGGTCAACGATTTGGCGAATGGTGACACCCATCGGAACTTCGATCAGACCTCCCCGTTGGATCTTCCCTGCTAGCGCGAAGACTTTGGTCCCCTTGCTGGTTTCCGTTCCGAACTTGGCGAACGCATCACCTCCGTGTCGCAAAATCCACGGCACCAACGACAGCGTTTCGACGTTGTTGATCAACGTCGGCTTCTCCCACAAACCGGATTCGGCCGGGAAAGGAGGACGCAAACGTGGGGTTCCCCGCCCGCCTTCGATCGAATGAATCAGCGCCGTTTCTTCGCCGCAGATGAACGCCCCCGCACCTTCCTTGACAGAGAAATGGAGCGAGTAGTCGGTGCCGAGAATCGAGTCGCCGAGCAAACCGGCGGCTTCACACTCCGCGATCGCATGCCGAATCCGCTGCACCGCGAGAGGGTACTCGGCCCGGATGTAGAAGTATCCTTGATGAGCCCCCGCGGCGATCGCTGCGATCGCCATTCCCTCGATCACTCGGTACGGGAAGGACTCCAAAATCATGCGGTCCATGAACGCGCCCGGATCACCTTCGTCACCATTGCAGATCACATACTTCGTCTCCGCGGTAACGCCCCGCACCGTCCGCCATTTGATCGCCGATGGGAACCCCGCTCCGCCACGTCCTCGCAGTCCGCTCTTTTCGATCTCGTCGATGATCGCCTCGCCAGTTATCTCGCCAGTTGTCTCGCCAGTTGCCCCGCGGGAAAGATCGTTCAAACATTGTTTCAACGCCACGAAACCGTCATGCCGTCGGTACTCGTCGAGGTCCAACGGATCGATATCGCCACAGGACTCCGTCGCGATTCGTTTCTGTGGGCCGAGGAACTCACAGACCGGACCTTCTTGTGGCGAGACCGCTTCGACGAGAGCGTCCGCGCCGTTCTCGCGTCCGTACAACCCGGCAACCCATTTCGACCACGAGGTTCGCATCCGCGCCCCGAGTCCCGACGGCTGAAAGTTTTGCAGAACGATCTGCTCGACCTGTTCCGCCTGCACGTGACAGTACAACCGGCTCGTCCCATCACTTTGCACAGTTTCGAGCAGAGGCGTTTGATGGCACATGCCAACGCATCCGACCCGTTTCACATCCGCGGCGGCACCAATCGAACTGACCACGTCCTGAACTTTGTCAAAGACGTGACCGCTGCCCTGGGCGACACAACACGACCCAAGCCCGACACGGATCTCGCCGACGGAAACTGCGTTTGCTGAGCGATTTCGGTTTCGCAAATCACGACGAGCGGTCTTCTGCTCGGCGGACTGGCGTGCGAACCCACGCACGGTTGCCGGAACACTCTGAGGAGTCAAACGTCCGTAGGTCGCCTCATCGATTTGGACCACGGGAGCCAACGTGCAACATCCCAGACACGCGACCGGTTCGATCGTGAATTGCCCGCGACCGTCGGTATCCTCACCGGGTTTCAAACCCAAATGCAACGCGATCGCCTCCTCGATGAGGTCAGCTCCCTTCACATGGCAGGCGGTTCCGCGACACACCTGAATCGCATGTTTTCCCATCGGCCGATGGCGAAACTGCGTGTAAAAGGTAGACACTCCCTTGATCGTCGACGGTGCGATCTGCGTCAATTCACACACCCGACGCAACGCCGCATCAGGCAGATAGCGATACTCGGTTTGGATCGCTTGCAAGATCGGAATGACCGCCTCCACTCCGCGACCGTTCTGAGTCACCGCCGATTCGACAAACGCCAAGTCAACGTCGCATTGCGTCGACGCCAGGTCGTCGCAGGTTCCGTTTCGAGATTCACTTGTGGTCTCGTTCATGATCCACCGATGCAGAAAAGATGGTTGTCCCCACGAACATAAATCCGTTCACCGAGAACCGCGGGGCTGGCCGAAACCCTTTCGCCAAAGTCCGCTTCCCAAACCGTCTCGCAGCCTTCTTTCGTGGCCGTCACCAACCAACACAATCCCGACTCGCCGATCAACAGAACGTGTTCACCGATCCGCGTCGGCGACGCTTTGAACCCGTCGTCAAAATCGACTTCCCACAAAGGATCGCCGGCCTCGACGATGTCATAGCTGGTCAACGTTCCGAACGACGCCAACATCAAAATCATGTTGTCAACCAGCAGTGGGCTAGTCGTGTCGGGGGCGCCAAAGTCGACGATCCAATCGACGTGCGTTTCGGTGACGTCACCGCTGCCTCCCAACCGGATTGCGGCACCGCCGGGGACCTCGTTGCAAACATAAACAATGCCATCGGCGGCGACCGGAGAAGGGCCGACGTCTTGGTACAGCGCGTCGCACCGCCACAATTCCTCACCATCACTCGCTCGGTAGGCGATCACCCACGGATTGGCACACGTGATGACTTGGCGTTCGCCTTCGTATTCAACGACCAACGGAGTCGACCAAGACGCCGGGACGTCACGTTTGGTCTCCCAAACGGTTTCACCAGTCGCCCCCGCGAGAGCAATCAACTGCGATTCCGGTTCGTCTTCACTGCCCTGATCCAATTGCACCAAGACCACATCGCCCTCCGCGACGAGTGAAGAGGCATGCCCGTACGGATTGTTCGGAAAGCCAAATTCGCGACGCCATGCGATCTCGCCATCGAACGACACGGCAACCACGTCCCCGTGCGCAAACATGGCATACACCCGCACGCCGTCGGTCGTCATCGTCGGGGCCGCGAACCCGGTGTCGTCGTTGACCTCCATTTCCACCGGTTCTCCGTCATCCAACTCCGGCGCAGGCAGTGGCACATCCGTTTGCCAAACCAGATCGCCACTGCGAGCATCGAAACTGCACACCGTTCGTCGTTCCGCGGTCGCACCGCAGAGAAAGACGCGATCTTCCCACACGATCGGCGAGTTCGATCCCGGCAACTCCATCGGCGATTTCCACAAAATCCCTTTCTCGGATTCGACGTCCCACGCTTCGGGAATCGACGCGTTGAGCCCAACACCCGAACCGTCGGTACCGCGAAAACGTGTCCAGTTTTTGAGTCTCGTCTGGAGGGTGGGCAATGGCTTCGCCTGAGAAGTCGGCAGCAAGTCTTCCTCGATCGCCGCTCGATCCGTTTGCTCGACATCGCTCGCTGCTTCAGTCAATGTCTCCTGGCTATTCGTGCCCGTCGACATAGCGACGATTGATTCTGGTTCAGGAAACAATGCCGCGAGCTGGTTCGCATTGGACGGCAACACACTTCGAGCTGAAACAATCAGCCAACCTGAAAACAGCAGCACGCCCAACGCGAAACCACCGACGGCGGAAATCGACTGCACACTGATCGTCGCGTCCGGATCACCGCCATCGCTCACCATCTCGCCAAGGATGGGAGCCCGCCTGTCAATCGTCGCAACCATCTTGGCCGACGCAACGGCGACGAAAACGCTCGCCAACAGCAACCAACTCGCCACGGTCATGAACGCCCTGCGGTCGAAGTACTCCTTTCGCAGTTCAACGTCGAGCACGCGAATCTGATTGGCAATCGCGCCGTGTCTTTCCACGTTGCCTCGGGTATCCTGCAAGGATTGTTTCAACTCCGCGAATGTCCCGTTCAGACTCGGATCCGTCTCGCGGGCGAAGAAGCTCACCAACATGACCGTCACGATCAAAACGGATAGCGCCCCTGCGATGATTGCGATCCGCCGCCACGCACGTTCGTCACGCATCAACGATTCCCACATTGGTTGCAGCGGTCGGCTCATGTGATTTGCACCAATTGAGACGGTTCGGGCTGTTCATTCGCCACATTTTTTCCCGCCGGAGCATCACCCACCGGGCAGTACCAAAAGCATCGACCGCATGAAACACAGTTTTTAGTGTCCGCCCGATAGTCGGCGTGAGGCCGGCGAATCGCGAGCGAAACCAATTTGACGCTAATCACCACGCCGATCCATGCTCCCAACAGCAAACCGAGACGGCCGAACTGCTGCTGTTTGACGAGGACACTTTCAAACAGCACTCGCTCGTCACGCCGGGCGTTACGAAATGCGTCGCTCGCATCGGTCGTTGTCGTGGCCAGGCCTAGCGTTTCCATGCGTAGTTGTTGCGCGAGTTGCACGTCCAGATCCATTTGCGAGAGAGGAACACGCATCATTGATCCGGTCGCAGCAAACACAGCGACGATCAATGGCGATGCCAACAAGATCCAACCGAGCCGACTGCGGCCGCGCGACGCTTCACTCGGTAACGCAGGAGCCACCGGGGCCTCGATCGCGCCGTAAGGACACGCTTCCGAACACAGTCCGCAGGTGATGCACTGCGTCGGCGGAATGCGAACATGAAACCGCGAAAAACGCGAAAACACGGACAAAACGGCTCCGTACGGACAGAGGAAACGACAATACGGCCGCCCGATGAACACACCGATCAGCAGCAGCACACCGCCGGCGATCATCATGTTCGCGTTTCCCCCGAGTCGAAAGAATCCGACAAACGGGTCGTAGCGACAGATCAAAAACGCAGTCCCGGTCGCAGAGAAGATCACCGCCGCACCGAGATAGATCCACGCGAGCAGGCCGAGCGAATGATCCACCCAACGCGGGATCTGGACGTTTTTGATCGACACGAATTCTTGAATCGCCCCGAGCGGGCAGACCGCCGCACAAAACGTGCGACCGAAGAACAACGTGAACAACAACGGCAAGAGGAAAAACACAACAACCGTGATCGGAATCACGTAAGCCGGGTCAAACAGAGCGAGTGAAACGTTCTGCGTCGCACCGATGCTGCAGACACACCCCTGCCGCACAAATCCGAACCAAACGAGCGATGCAAACGACAGTGCAAACAGATGCTTGCGAGAACGCGTGACCAACGCAAAGTAACTCGCCAATCCCAACGCAATCGCCAACGCGGCGACGTCGACGTATTCCCAACCGGCACCATCGCCCGGTGGAACCTCCGTCGTCGGGATCGCGTGCGAAGTGAAATCTGGCGTCGGAATCAATTCCGCCGTCGCATTCGAAGACACGACCAGAACCAACCCGATCACCAGGATGCGGACCATCACGCTCCTGATCCGAATACCTGACTGCCAAATACCTGACTGCCGAATGCCAAAGCACCGAGCAAACGCAATTCGCGGCTTGGTGTCTCTTTCCGGCAGTGAGCATGCAGCGTTCATCGCATCGTCACCATCCGCATCAACTTTGCGACCGGATCGTCTTGCGCGAGAGCCTCATCAGCGAGTTTGCTCTCGTAAAGCGACTGTGCTTGAGCTTTGACCAGGTACGGTTTCTCAGCAGGGACTCGCGTGTACGCCTGCGTCGGACATGCTTTCTCGATCGCACATTCGTTGCAGTTGACGCATCGGTCGTGCATCACCTGCAGGTACAACGATCCGTTCATCAACGCACAACCTTTGACGCACTTGCCACATCCGATGCAAGCGTCTTCGTCGATCGTGTACTGATAAAACCGCTGGCCCGCCTTGTCTTCCACAAACTCACGAACAACCGCGGCCGTCGGACACAATTGGTTCTCGGCCGCGGTGTTGACGTCGTCGTAGTTGGTGTCGAGATAGCCTGTGCAGATATCACAATACCCACACATGTCAAAGCACTGCACACACTTGACCGCCGATTCATCGAGCACGCAGTAGGTCGAACAGTGACTGCATCCGATGCATTTATCGGGATCAATTTGCCACCGTGTTTCCTCCGCGTCACCGTGACTCCCCGCGAGCAGTCCACCGAGCGTCCCCAGCGCGATCGCGCCGGCAACACGCGTTCCACGCATCATGAACTCGCGGCGGTCTGCAACGGGAAGAGCGCCCGTGCCGGTAGGTTGGTTTGCGCCAGTGTGTTGGTTTCGATCAGACACGACGAGGCTCCCGGCGTTTGGCTCGTTCGATCGCGGCGGCCGGTAATGCACAACGCTGCACCACGATGCAATCGCGGCAGGCGTCGACCGGCTCGCTGCATTCGGACGTCAGACGTCGCTTGGCCAAAATCCACGCCACCGCCGCGATCACCGTTGCCAGTGACCATCGAACGCTCGCTTGGATCCATTGGCGGCGGTTCATCTTATTGCTCGTTCTCTTTATTTTCGACGAAGACTTTGTTTTCGACCAAGACGAACTTCCGTATCTCATCGCGTGCTTGGTCGAGCACCAACACGTTGCCCAGCGGGTCGACGTCGATGTCAAAAACGTCCGCAACGAGGACCAGTTCGTTCTGGATTCCGTCCGTCTGTGTCGAGTGCCGCTGCATCAACTGCTGCGTGCCTGCGACGAGACACTGCATGTTGCCTCGGTCGTCGTAGATTTTGATCCGAGCGATACCCTTTTCGGAAGTGACAAATCGTCCGCCCGGCAACACTGCGATATGCACCGGATTGCAACACCCGAAAAAGTCTTCGATGTTCGCCCCTGCCTGGCCCCATTCCGATTCTTTTTTTCGGTCCGCGGTATAGGTCTCGATTCGGCGCGCCCCCGGATTGACGATGTGTATCAATCCGTTGGGCTCCGCCGACAAATCGAAATATTCGCTCGGCACAACAAATCCGCTGCCGATGTCCTCGACGCGATTTCCCGATGCGTCGAATACCATCACGGTTTGGTTCCCCGCGTCCGCGACGTACACGCGATCGTTTGAGGCGGCAATCGCCGTCAACAGCGGGTACTTTGCATCGATCGACCACGAATCAACCGGCATCCCGTCGGCAGCAAAGACCTCAACGGTGTTTTCACAACCGACGTAAATGCGTCCTTCATGAACATGCTGCTGGCCCGCCACCACGACGCAGCGTGGGCGTGACGGCAGTGGCAATTCCCACAGCAATCCGCCCGCGTCATCCAGGATGGTGACCGATGTTTCGCCACAGAGCACGATGTTTCCATCCGGCGCGACGGCAAATGAATGCGAGTCGGTTACCGGCAACGCGATCGGTTCGGATTCGGTGTAGTGCAACAGGGAATCGTCAATTTTAAGTTGCCGAGAAACATCGAATGCAAAACTGCGTCCCGGATCGGTCAACGATTCCATTTTAATGACAACGGCGGAAACACCACCGAGAATCATGACGCTGAGCA
>NZ_ANOH01000487.1 GCF_000346505.1 Aporhodopirellula sallentina SM41 | reverse complement strand
GTGTCGATCAGCGACAACATCATCACCTACACTCCAGACACGGACTACTCCGGAACCGATTCGTTCACCTATACCGTCGATGACGGAAACGGTGGCACCGACACCGCTTTGGTTTCGATCAACGTCAAAGACTTCATACCATCGGAAGTCACCGGCCAGTTGTATCTGGACTCGATTACAAACATGAGTGACGTGATCAACAACGGTGCTGCTCCGATGCGAAACGGCCAGTACGACCAAGGCGAAACCACACTCGCCGGCGTACGCGTCCAACTCAGCGAAGTTGGCGGAGCGGCCGGGTCGAGTCGCACCGCGGTAACCGACACGTCAGGTCGCTACACGTTTACGAATGTTCCCCCAGGCAGCTACGAGATCGTCTACGACCTCCCACCGGGCATGCAGGTCAGCGGCCCAGGTGCCAGTGGCGTGATCCCTGTCTTCATCCCAGCAGCCGGTGGCCTCGTCGGTGACACCGCCGCTCAAGGCAACTTCACCATCGAAAGTCTCGGGACTTACATCACCTCGGGACGAAACATCGTTTCGACTCAACCTGGTACCGACGATCCTGACTTCGACGTCACCCCTGGCGAAATCTCAACCTTCTTCTTCACCGAAGAAACCGTTCTCGTCGACGATACCGAAGTCGATATCCTTGACCAAAACACGGTCCTCGTTGGTCGTGATTTCGGTGACGCAGAATTCGTCGAACTCCTGATCAATGAAGATCGTGACGAAGCCCTCCTGGTGGTTGTCCAGGAAGGCGATGTCAAGTCGGCTGTTGTCAGCAAAGACCGTTTTGCCCTGACAGACCGCGGATCCGATGTGGCGGTCGACCTTTTGGGTGGCTTGAACGACTTCACCTTCAGCGATGTCGATGACATCACTGACATTACCGACAACTACCCCGCATACGAGGACGCTGTCGATGAGCTGTTTGGCAGCATGTAACCTCGACGGTTAGTTCGACTCTCTCGATTGTTCGCAATCGCTCGCAGAATCGCCGCTGGAACTGAGTTCGAGCGGCGATTTTTGTTTTTATCGATCCCCGGAAACAAAGTACCGGCAAATGAGCGAAGCCCGGCAGAACCATCTACCGTGGCTCGGCCATGGAGGATGAGCCTGCAGGAAACTTGCAAAGTGATCCGCAGCAATAAGAGTCGTTGACGGCGGCCTTATCTTCACGTAGTGGATCTTGTTAAAGATCCTCATGCAGC
>NZ_ANOH01000486.1 GCF_000346505.1 Aporhodopirellula sallentina SM41 | reverse complement strand
GTCTACAAAATGCGTTTTGATGAAGCGAGTGCGAAGTACGGCGAGTTCGGTCCGTTCTACGTTGGCTATCGTGCAACCGGCGACGAAATCCTCAATCACTGCCGAATGAAAGGGTCGTGACAAAAGGGTAGGGATAGGCCGCAGTGAATCGCCATCGGATGATTGAAACGGCTGTGGCTTCAGCCGTTTCGAGGCGGTTCAAGGGGCCAGTAACAACACTGCGAGGTCGTCTGGTTTGCCTGGCGAGTCCGTCGCTGCGCTTTGCATGCGATCGTTGGTCAGGCGGAGCAACGAGTTGATACGTTCCAGTGGATGCCCAAGTCGGACCAGTTCCGTGATCTCGCTCAGGTGCAAGTTGTCGAACAAGCCGTCGCTCGCAACGAGCACGGTGTCGCGTGGAGCGAGCGGTATCGAGGGGCCGATTTCGATGTGCATGAAACGGGAACCGACGAGGTTCGAAACGATGTGTCGTTCGTCGTGGTGCATCGCCTCTGTTTCATCGAGCATCCCTGATTCGATCGCGTAGCCCACGGGCGAGTGTGGTGTGGAACGCCATTTGACGGTGCCACGTCCACCAACATAGACCGCCATGGAGTCGCCGACTTGGTACCCGCGAGCGATTCGGTCTTGGATCTCGACAACACAAATGGTGGTTGCGGCGCCGGTTCCCATGTCGAGGATTTCTTCGTTCGCTTTTTCGATCCCGTCGAGGATGGCGGGACGTAAGTCATCGGTGAGGTCGTGCGTCGCGATGCTTTCGGCGAGACACTCGACCGCGATGGCGGACGCTTTGTAACCAACCGGTGCACCGCCCACTCCATCGGCGACGGCTAAGACCAGTCCGCCGTTGGCGGTATGGATGACGACGGCACTGTCATCGTTGGGCTCTTCCTTGCCGGGGCATGCGCGCGAGTACGCGGCCACACTGCCTTGATCACACCGTTGTACCGTCGCCGTTTCCATCTCGGATTCGAGGTAAAACGTTGTCGATGCGGTAAGCGTGGTGGTCATGGAGTCAGAGTCTGCATGTTGGCTAGCGTCGAGCCAAAGCCGGCAGGTTGAGTAGCGAGGGAGAGATGAAGAATCGTTTGCGATCGCGATGTTGAAGTTTACGCTGTTTTCCGATTGCGTTTTGCGAATCGAATGGCTTTTAGGCGTGTTTTCTCCCACGCCGCTTCCATTTTATCCGCATCGGCGAACCGGTCACGTGGTTTGATCGCAATGGATTTGCGGATCACCGCGATTAGGTCGGGGTGAACGCGTTTGCGTAACGTCGCCACCCCCGGGAATGGCCACTCGAATGGGTATTCGGGCCACTTCCCCGAGAACATCCGATAGGCGATCAATCCGATCGAAAAAACATCACTTCGCTTGGACGGTCTGCCCATCGCTTGTTCCGGAGCCATGTACCCAAGTGTCCCGGTGCCGGATCCGTTGATCGTTCGCTGCGCCGCTTTGGCGATTCCGAAATCGCCGAGACGTAAACGGTCGGTATCAAACAGCATCACGTTTTCAGGTTTGATGTCGCAGTGAATCACGCCTCGGTTGTGCGCGTAGGCTGCGGCTTTGAGGAGTTGCGAAGTAAAATCGAACGCGGTTTCAAAACTCATTCGGTTTTTGAGGCGATCGTCGAGCGTCCGCGAAGCCAGTGGCGTGACGATCACAAATCGTCCGTCGATAAAGTTGGCATCACGGATCGCCAGGATATTGGGATGTTCGAGTCCCATCGTCAGCCTGGCCTCACGGCGGAACTCATTGATGAGCTCTTCAGAGACCCACTGGGCATTGGGGATTTTCAACGCGACTTTGACCGATAAGAGCGTATCGGTGGCGGCGTAAACGTCCGCGAAACCGCCGCGGCCGATGCGTCGGTCGAGACGGTATTTGCCGAGTCGGCTGTTGACCCGCAGTGGCGCGGGCGTGCCGGAGGGAGTCGGAATGGCTGAGCGGCCGGACCGGGAAGGCGATTGGGCCATCGGTTACCTGAACTTTGAAAGACGCACCGTTGGTGTTGGAAACGTCCGCTTCCCAAGCGTACAAGCGTGTGTTTCGGTGAACGTAGCACAACGAGGGGCCCGAAACATCTGGCCATCATGCGATCGCGCTAGGAGTCCAGGCCCGGGAGAGGCAGGTCGCATTGCGGCGTGTATGCGGAAGAGAACGGTAGGATGACGGGGCCTTCCTGTGCCGGTTTGTCAGGCGGTGTGTTGTCTTGATCGGAATCGTTTGTCGGCGAGATAGGAGTCGGAAGCAGGTCGCGGTAAGTGCGGTCGAACGCTTCTTCGAACGAATGTGTTTTGACGAGCGGGCGATTCAGCTTTGCTCGAGCAATCTGTTTGCCTCGGAAGAGCATGTCATCCACCACCGAACGGCATCGACCACGCAGCGTCGGTGCCGAAACGGTCGCATGAATTGCGGGGATCGGATGAGCGTTGAGTCGGCGTTTGTATTCTTCGTCACCCCGCATGTAGTCCACGCCGGTGCATCCATGATCGTGGGCGTATTTGATGATGAAGGTGTTTAGCAAAGATCCGGGTTTGAGATTTGCAAAGTCGTAGTCGACTCCGGTGCTGTAACAATAGAGACGTCCGTCGTCGCCGGCGAAGTGGAGCTGCGTTGCGATGATTTTCTCTTCACCGGTGTTCGCATCGGTATGTATCAACGAAGGTAGAAAGAGGTGTCCTTCGGGGAACGCTTTCAAGGCGGCCGATAGAACGAACTCTTTCATACGCGGGTCGGCGTAGGACCCGGTTTCGCCCTGCGATTGCCAGTGACGTTGGTGAAGTTCGATAAGTTTTTCGATCGTTTGGGTGATTGTTTTTTCATCCCATGCGATGCGGATCGACAGGTCGGTCTTGGGATGATCCGGTCCAGCCTCGCCGATTCGAATGATGGTGGAGCGGTGTCGGCGTCTCGCGCGTCGCGAACTGGATTCGACGAAATCGTCCCAGTCGCCTCGGCAGGGAAGAAACCATGTGTTCATTCGCGACGTGAGGCGGATGGCGGTGTCGCGTCGTTCGAACTCGTGCAGCAAATCACACATCCCAGGATCTCCCGCTGAGATCCCGTCGAATAGGAGTTGATCCCAACCGAGTCGCGGATCCGTTGCGTTTTCGATTAGAAAGTCGACAACGGCTTCGGTCACAACCGGAAGGTTTTCAGGCCGTGCGAGAACCGAGACGTAGTCGGTGCATACGCTTTCCCCCGCGATCGTTTTCCAGCCACGCTGTCCATGTCGTTGGAGCGGAAGGACGCCGAATATGTCTTCGTTGTCGTCGAGGACGGTGATGAAGAGCAGTTCATTGTCGTTGCCAAATTGTTGGCACCATGAATGCAACCAAGCGGACTGCCGAAACGGGATGCCGCATGCTAACGCGTCCCATTTTGACGAGTGTTCGAAAAGGCTATCGGCGTGTCGGTAGGCAATGATGGTATTCATGCGAAAAGTTAGGTTGCCCGGAACGCAGAAGGCTTCGCCGGTACGCTCATTTGTCTACAATCGAGGCCGGTGTGTCCTGCCGGATCGCCATAAACGTCAATATCCCACCTCCTGTCCTCCGCCCCCGCGAGACTCCCTGTAATGATTGATTTCGTTTCGATGCGACGACTATCTGTTCGTTTGGTCATGACATGGATCGCTGCGATGGTGGTAGCCAGTGCACGCGTGGACGCCGACGAACCTGTGGCGTCTGGCGAGAATTGGGCTCGGTTCCATGGGCCCAACGGAACGGGCCGCAGTGAACACGGCCAGTTGCCCGAATCGTGGACCGCGGCTGACTACACGTGGTCGGTCGATCTCAACGGAACCGACGTCGGGTCCCCGGCGGTTTCGGGGACACAAGTGTTTTTGTTGGATTCGTCGAGCAGTACGGCGGCGGGAGGAGGTCAACGTTCGATTGATCTCGTCGCGTTGGATCTGGGTACGGGGAAAGAACAGTGGCGGCGGAGTCATCGCGTGGCGACAACGAAACGGCACTCGCGAAACTCTCCCGCGTCGACCACGCCTGCGGTTGCCGATGGTCGTGTTTTCATTGCCTACGGCGACACCAACGGAGCCTATCTGTATGCCTATTCGCTCGCTGGCGAACCGCTTTGGCAGAGGCAACTCGGACCATGGTCGGGCGTGCATGGGTTTGGCACGAGTCCCATGGTGTTCGAGAATCAGGTTGTTCTGTTTAACTCTCAGCAA
This sequence comes from Aporhodopirellula sallentina SM41, assembly GCF_000346505.1. GTDB lineage: Bacteria > Planctomycetota > Planctomycetia > Pirellulales > Pirellulaceae > Rhodopirellula > Rhodopirellula sallentina. The sequence continues at coordinate 9,811 of NZ_ANOH01000486.1, read as the reverse complement.
GTCGATCAGCTCGCCGCGTGGCAAGTCGCAGGGACCAGCCACATGATGGCGTTTGATGCAGCCACGGGAGAAGACCTTTGGAGTACACCACTGCGGGCAACACGGCCTTGTTACGGCGTGCCTGCCGTCTATGAACCGTCCAATGGCGAGTCGGGTTTCGGCCGGCAATTGATCGGTGCGAACAAGGGGAACGGAATGTTTGGACTCGATGTGACGACCGGAGAGTTGCTTTGGTCACTCGATGTGTTTAACAAACGTTGTTGTGCGTCCCCTTTGTTGGTCGGTGACATCGCGGTCTGTAGCAGCGGCAGTGGTGGTGGCGGAAATATCTTGTCCGCGGTCCGCATTCCTTCTAGCAAGGAACAAGAGCCCGAGGAACTCTTTCGGGTGACGAGTGCCGCGCCGTATGTGCCTTCCTCGGTTTCCAAGGACGGTTTGCTATTCACCGTTTCGGATTCCGGTATCGCGAGTTGCTTTGACCTGAGCGATCAGGGACGAAAGCGTTGGAGCCAACGGTTGGGCGGCAACTTCGGGGCGTCGCCTGTGATCGTCGGCGAACAGTTGTTGTTCCTCTCACTCGACGGGACCGCGCATGTCACTCGAGCGAGCGCGGCGAAGGAGCGTGTCAGCAGTTTTGATCTCGGAGGCCGCGTCGGCGCCACGCCGGCGGTCTCATCCTCGTGCCTGATTTTGCGAGTCGGGAATCGACTGCACTGTCTTCCAATCAGCGGGAGAGGATCGCAGGGCTAGAGATGCATCAAAGACAAACGTTGGGGTAGCGAAACTTGCCAACGGGCTGACGATTAGATGAGGCGTACCGCGTTCGAGGCGGTTAACCAGACGCCAACCGAGGCATGCGCTCATCGGCTAATCGTTGTCATGCGGTATGCGACTAAATCAACAAGTCGCCAAGAGTTTCGGGAAGGCTCTTGAATTACCGAAAGTCTTGGCGACTTTCGCTACGGATCGAAACCTTCTTTGTCGCTCGTGGCGATTCGGTAGGACCGTGAGAAGATAGCCGCTCGCGTCGAGGCCGGCGGTGGGGCGCCGACCACGACTCAAGTGGGTTCTGGCATCGCCAGTAATAATGACGACTCGATATGCCTCTGATTTGCGGCATGCCCCTTGAGATGCCGAAAAGGCAGGTTCGAGACCGCTGTGTCCCTTGTGAGGGATGCGTTATTCACGTTAAGGGGTTTTTTGCCGGGGGGCAAGTCTGATTGGCAAAATTTATGGATGGAAATCGAGTCAGCTCATTTCTTGTGATCAATCCAGGGGAGTCATTTCAACCGGCATCATGACGTCCGCACTTCGGATGAGTCGAAAGTTTTCGCAGCGGTTGAGATAGAACTGACGTGGTTCCTCGCGGCACAGACACAACGCGAGGAAGCGGCCTGACGCGGCGAAACGGATCGGGCTGACGGTGCGACGCGTGCGTTTTCCTTTGCTGTCGGAATACTCGAATTCAACGACCCACTCGTCTGCGTCGAGCATTGCGGTGCGTAGCATGCGTTCGGGCGAAAGTCTGGGTTTCGTCCGCCGTGCTGGCTTCACAACTGGTCCGAAGTCTCCATTGTGAGCGGGCTGGACTGTGCTCGGAGCCGTGCTCGGGATCGAGACAGGAGCCGTAGGGGCGATGCTGAGCGTGGCTGATGACATGCAGGGCTGGGGGGCGATGAGGTTGGGGGCGATGAGGGGGATCCATCGTGAACGACGGTGTCCGTTTCCGAGATGTCAGAATGATCGTCGGTGGGGGTGACACGTTTGGTCACAGGGGCGTTTTTCCTGGAAAGCCGTTGGGTTTTCTTTCAAAACGCTCTCGACAGCACGGTGGTGGGCTGGGCTATCATCGGCCGCGCGAAACCGATCGGTTCCTAGACTCGCGGCTGGCTTTTGAGGGAAATCACCGAGTCTCGGGAGTTCCGAGGCCTGGGAGTTCCGAGACGCGGGAGTTAAGGGGAGTGGTAAGAAATCAACCTATGGCCCGAGTGCCTTTCCCTACGCTTTACTGCCCTGCCCTCGAAGTCGACGCTTCGTTCGGCTCTTTGGGGACTTGTCGGCAGGTGGAGTGGAATTGAATGCTGAAGAACCCAACCTCATTGCGGGAGCGTTTGCTTGCTTCGTCTGTCTTGGAACTTTGACGTCCGCGATCCGGTGCGAGGTTGTATCGGTTGCCGAGTGATCGTGATGGCGGTGGTTTGGATTGCCGTTGCGGAGACCGTCGCGTTTGCACAATTGCCGGGCGACGCGGTTTTGCGTTTGAACGCACCTCGCAATGGACAGGCATCGATTCAACCGACCGAGATGAGGACGCCGATCGCGCGTCCCTCCGCGATGGCTGGCTCGCCGAACGTGATGTCGGGAGCGATGCCGATCGGCGGCGTGTCGATGACGTCGGAGCAGACCCGGCAGTCGGTACAGTGGCTCGCCGATCAATTGATGATGCACGTTCCGCGGCGGATCGAAGGCGACGATGATTGGGGGAACACCAAACGGGTTTGGGCTGGGGTGAAGATGCGGCGTGATGGGTGGGAGCTCAAGACGCATCGTCGTTGGAAGGAACTGCGTCATGGCCGATGGGTTCGATACGAGATCCGATTGCCGCCAACAACGGTCCCCGTTTCTAACGTCGGGACGGCATTGGGATCGGTTGCGGAGTCGTCGTTGTCGTCGTCGGCGGCGGACACGATTCAAATTCACAGCGTCACCCCGACGACAAACCAAGCAGGTTTTCATCGTTGGCGGGTTGATGCCTCGGCGTTCACACCGGCCGATTTTACGGTGCGTGTGGAGCGATGGAATTTAGGGGCAAAGTGGTACAGCATTGAGATTGTTGGCGACATGCAATTGCAATTGCGAACCGGGTTAACGATGGCGATGGAGGCCGACTTTGCCGAAGTGCCCCCGGCGATGCAGTTGGACGTTGAAATCGAAAAGGCGTCTTTGAAAGTGGTGCGATTCGAAGTCGACCGGATCAGCAAGCTTGGCGGCGACGCGGCGGAAGAGATCGGGGACCTAGCCGAAAAGACGATCGGCAAGGTATGGGTGCGCAAGGAGAACGGCCGATTGGTCAACCGCCTCAACGACGCGATTTCCGATAATCGGGATTCTCTGCGGTGGTCGATGGCCGGTTGGCTTGGTCAATTAGGGCAATGAACTTTCTTTGTCACGCGTTGCCCATCCTCACCTCATCGTCTTTGGAATCGGCCGTTGAGGCGGTCTGTACCGGGATTCCTGACTTCCTCTCGGTCATCGACCGAAAGATTCGCGCGCGGGCACGCGGGGCGGAGCCGTATCTGCAGTCGGACGATCCGATCATGCGAGCGGTGGCACGGGGCATCATGACTCACGTGGACGACGATCGATGGTTTCACGGTGGCGAAACATTCGCCCGGTTGAATCTGGAGTTCGCCGTCGCGCTGCGTGATCGGTTGCCGGGGGATTCCGGGTTTCGGCCGTCTTTCGTTGGCCACATCTTGATCGAGATGTTGTTGGACGCGAACTACATCATCCACCAACCGAGTTGGGCCGAGCGTTACTACGATCTGTTTGATGTCGTTCCGAAGGAGCAGATCCAGGTCTGCGTGAACCGGATCTCGGGCAAGCCGACCGATCGGATTCCGGCGACGTTGCAGCGGTTTGCCGATGCGCGGTTTCTGTATGACTACGCCGAAGACGAATCGTTGTTGATGCGGCTCAATCAGGTCATGGCAAGAGTCGGCTTGGCTGCCTTGCCCGATGAGGTCGGCCGATGGTTGCCGCAGGCCCGCGAGGAGGTGCTGCGGAACCACGAACGTTTGCTCAGCTATCCGGGGCAATCGACGCCGTACCCGCCGCTAGAGTAAACTTCGGCACCTGAATTGTACGTGTCCCGTTTACCTGTCGAGTGAGGTGGAAAGAATCCAATGAAGTATGGCATGAATCTGTTGTTGTGGTCCGGCGAAGTGACCGAGGAGATGTTGCCGGTTTGCGAACAGCTCAAAGAAGCCGGTTTTGATGGCGTTGAGTTGCCGATGTTCAACCTCGATCTCGATTATGCCGCGTTGGGCAAAAAGCTCGATTCGTTGCAACTCGGGCGAACCGCGGTCACGATCCGCAACGAAGAAGACAACCCGATTTCATGCGACCCGGCGATCCGCAAGTTGGGTGTCGAACGCAACAAGCAAACGCTCGATTGTTGTGCCGCCGCCGGTGTGGAAACGTTGGTTGGCCCTTATCACTCCGCGCTCGGTTTGTTCAGCGGTAGCGGCCCGACCGTAGACGAATGGAAATGGGGCGTCGAAAGCATGCGGGAGACCGCAGAGCACGCCGAAAAAGTAGGTGTGCGTTTGGGCATCGAGGCGTTGAACCGGTTCGAGTGCTACTTCCTCAACACGCACGCCGATTCCACCCGATTCGCTCGCGAAGTCGACCATCCGTCGTGCGGCATCATGTACGACACCTTCCATAGCAACATCGAAGAAAAGTCCGTCGCCGATGCGGTGAAGGCCGGCGGCGACAAATTGTTCCATGTGCACATCAGCGAAAACGATCGCAGCACACCTGGAACAGGCGGAGTGAAGTGGAAGGAAAATTTCGATGCGATCGCCGACTGTGGTTATGACGGTTGGATGGTGATCGAAGCGTTCGGGTTGGCGCTGCCGGAGATCGCTGCGGCGACGAAGATTTGGCGACGCATGTTCAGTGACGAGATGACTCTCGCGAAAGAGGGACTCGCGTTCATGAAATCAGAAGTTGAGAAACGCAAAGGCTAGGCCTCGCGGCGGCGGGGGCTGACTGGCCGGTGAGTTGATTGCGCTGGGGGGGCTGCTTGCACTGGGTTTCTGATTACCCCGGGTTTCTGATTACCCCGGGTTTCTGATTACACCGAGATCCGGCGATGTCAGCGAGAGATCGGCCGCCCTGCGTGCGAAAACAGCTCCGTCGCGGGCGCGGTGTGCTTCTGAAGGTCTCATGGGGTCACTTGGCTCATAGGGTCACTGGCCTGCTTGAGTGGCTGCTCATGGACGCCCGTTGACCGGTCGCCGCGTGCGGGTGCGGCGTATTTACCTACTCCCCCCCACCTCCTCTCGACGATTCTGTATACGGCCTGCTAAGGTGTTGCCTCTGATTTCGGGGGCGTTTCGCTCATTTTCCCGCCTGGCAGGCTGTCGTCGTGATTGTAATTCTGAAAAACGGTGCCACCGACGAGCAAATCGACCATGTCATTCGACGGGTCGAAGCAATCGGGTTGCAGTCGCATCTCAGCCGTGGCACTTTCCGCACGATCATCGGTTTGATCGGCGATGAGTCGTTGGTCAACAAAGAGTCGCTGTCGACGTTGCCCGGCGTCGCTCAGGTGATTCCGGTACTGCCACCGTACAAACTGGCGTCGCGAGAGGCTCACCCGGAATCGAGCGTGATCGACGTTTCGGGCGTGAAAATCGGCGGCGGAAATCTCGGGATGATTGCCGGACCGTGCAGTGTCGAAGACCGCGACCGGATGATGCGGATCGCCGAGAGCGTCTGTCAATCAGGAGCGAACGTCTTCCGCGGCGGTGCCTACAAACCGCGGACGAGCCCATATGCGTTTCAGGGTCTCGGCGAAGAGGGGTTGAAGATTCTGCGTGAAGTCGGGGACCGGTTCGGGATGCCCGTCGTCACCGAAGTGACCGATCCTCGGAACGTTGAATTGGTGTCGCAGTACGCCGACATGTTGCAGGTCGGGGCGCGCAACATGCAGAACTTTGTGCTGTTGACCGAGGTCGGCAAGAGTCGCCGGCCCGTGCTGCTCAAACGCGGGATGAGTGCGACGATCGCGGACCTGTTGATGAGCGCCGAGTACATTTTGTCCGAGGGCAATTCGAACGTCGTGTTGTGCGAACGCGGCGTGAAGGGGTTCGACCCGGCGACCCGAAACCTGTTCGACGTGGCGGCGGTGCCTGTTGTCCAAGGGTTGACGCACCTGCCGATCATCGTCGATCCTTCGCACGCCACCGGGCGACCGGACCTGATCCCGCCGTGTGCGTTGGCAGGGCTCGCCGCCGGAGCGGACGGCGTGCACATCGAAGTGCACGATTGCCCGGAAGAGGCAAAGAGCGATGGACCGCAGGCACTGCTGCCTGAACAATACAAACAAATATCGCATCAAATGCGATTGATGGCCGACTTGCTCGGCAAGACCATTTCCCCGTTGGCGAAAGATGCCGGCGGACCAACTCCACCACAACCACCTACCGAGGCCCTCGCGTGACTCGTCGTATCTTGATCGCCGGAAACTGGAAAATGAACACGCGTTCGGCTGCTGCCGCTTCGCTCGCCAAGGGCGTTGTTGAAGCGGTAGGCAAGTCGCCCGCCGTCGAAATCGCTCTTTGCCCGCCATCGGTTTATCTCGCGACGGTCTCGGAAGTGACCGCCGGGACTCCCGTCGAGCTGGGTGCCCAGAACCTGTATGCCGCCGAAGATGGTGCCTTCACCGGAGAAGTCAACGCGGCGATGTTGACCGACGTCGGCTGCCAATTCGTGATTCTCGGGCACAGCGAGCGACGTCAATTGATGGGCGAAACCGATGCCTGCGTCAGCAAGAAACTGCACGCCGCGTTGGCCGGAAACCTGACCCCGATCGTTTGCGTCGGCGAAACGCTCGAACAGCGTGAAGCGGACGAAACCGAGTCGGTCATCGAAACGCAAATCCGCGGCTCGCTCGAAGGGCTCGACGAAGCCCGGGCAGCCGGAATCGTCATCGCTTACGAGCCGGTTTGGGCGATCGGAACCGGGAAAGTCGCCTCGAAAGAGCAAGCGGAAGCGGTTCATGCCTTTATCCGCGATCTTCTTGGCAAAATGTTCACGCCCGACGTGGCGGAACAAATCCGGATTCAGTACGGTGGCAGCGTAAAGCCCGGCAATGCCGCTGAATTGCTTTCCCAACCGAATATCGACGGAGCCCTCGTCGGCGGCGCCAGCCTCAAGGCCGAGGATTTCGCTGGCATCATCAACGCGGCTCCTGCCTCCTAGTGTTGCCGAAGTCACGTCGACTTCGTCACCCAACCCAATTGAACCTTTTTAGAATTTGGTTCCTAAAACGGACTGAACAAACATGACCATTTCCCTTCCCCTGACTCTGTTTTGCCCGCTGGCTAATTTTGGCAGCATGGTTCTCGGAATGCTGATGGCGTTCCTTTCCGTGTTCCTGATCATGTTGATCCTGCTTCAACGTGGCCGCGGTGGTGGACTCGCCGGTGCCCTCGGCGGCGCCGGTGGCCAAAGTGCATTTGGCAGCAAAGCTGGGGACACGTTCACCGTGTTGACGATTTCGTTGGCGGGTGTGTGGATTTTTGTTTGTGCGTTCGCGATGTGGTCACTCGGCATGCACGCACCACGTGTTGCCGATTTGATCGAACCCGAAGTATCGGCCGGTCCAGGGTCAGAAGGTGCCGAGGACATCGCCAGTGGCTTGGTGATTCCTACCAACGATGAAGAAGAGTCGTCCGACAACGGCGACTTGGTTCCTGCGGACTCCGGAGCGGAAGAAGAGTCTGAGTCTTCGAGCGACGAAGCAGACGCGGCTGCATCGACCGACGATGCCTCCGACGCTGAAGAAACCGTCGTCGAAGAAGACGTTACCGAAGAAGAATCCGAGTAGTATTCTGCTCGAGACCGCTCCCTCTCTCTAGAAACGACTGAACTTCATGACTGAGGACCTTTACCCGCATTTGCGAAGCATGACCGGGCAAGGGCGGAGTGAAGTCTCGGGGGAAGAGGGAAATCTGGTGGTCGAACTGCGGTCGGTGAACAACCGCGGTTTGAAACTGGTGCTCCGGACGAATGAGGCCCTCGGCGCGTTCGAGGGCGTCATCACGGAAACCCTCCGCGGTCAAATTGAGCGCGGAACGGTGACGGTGCACGCCACGTTGAAAATGCCCGCCGGCGAAGGATTGTCGAGGGTCAATCAGGACGCGGTGGCGAAGTACGCCGGCGACTTGGCGCGTGCGGCGGACGGAATCGGCGTGCCGACTCAAATCGATCTGAGTGTACTGTTGACGCTGCCCGGCGTTCTTTCCACCGAGGCGGTCGCGGATGAGAGCGATGCGGTGCTCAAGCGTCGGCGGCAGTTTGTTGTCGAAGGGGTTTCCGCTGCGGTTGAACGTTTCAACCACATGCGTCACCACGAAGCGGTTTCGATGGCCAAGGTCCTGCAAGAGGATTTGGCGGCGATCCGTTATCGGGCGACCAAAATTCAAGAACTCGCTCCCGGCGTCATCGACCGTTACCGCGATCGTTTGCTCGAGAAGATTCAGAAGTTGCTCGCCGAGCATCACCTCCCGGTGGAGCCCGTCGACATCATCCGAGAAGTCCAGTTGTTCGCCGATCGGAGCGATATCAGCGAAGAGTTGACCCGCCTGGCGAGTCATTTGGAGCTGTTCACCGGAGTGTTGGAGGGGACGCACACGGCCGACGCAAAAGGCGGGGCTTCTAGCGAAATCGCGAACGAGGCGGTCGGGCGTAAGCTAGATTTCATTATTCAAGAAATGTTCCGCGAAACCAACACGATCGGCAGTAAAGCGGGGAACGCGAAAATTGCCGAACATATTGTTGAAATCAAGTGCGCAATCGAACGGATGCGAGAGCTTGTGCAGAATCTGGAGTGACGATTGAGATGGCACTAGAAACCGAAATCAAACCTGTGAGCACTCCTACGAATGACGACCGACGTGAATTGGAGAAAGGGCAGTTGATCATCGTCTCCGGGCCGAGCGGTTCGGGGAAATCGACGGTGACCAAACGTCTGCGAGAGGTCTGCACGCTGCCGCTGATCCCTTCAATCTCGGCGACTACCCGGAAACCCCGCGATGGTGAAGTCGACGGAGTCGATTACTATTTCCTCTCCGATGAGGAGTTTCAACGTCGTCGACACGCCGGTGAGTTCCTTGAGGCGAAGCAGGTTTTCAGCCTCGGACACTGGTACGGAACCCTCGCGGACCAAGTTGCCACTGGCCTAAACGCAGGAAAGTGGGTAATTTTAGAGATTGACGTGCAGGGCGCCATGACGGTGCTGGAGGATTCGCGTTACGCACCGATCACCATTTTCATCCATCCCGGCAGTATGACCGAACTGGAACGCCGGTTGCGAACCCGCGGGACGGAGACGGAAACAGCGATCCAGGCACGCCTGAAGACGGCCGCAGGCGAAATGGAAGCCCGTGGGGCCTACCAGCACCAAATCATCAACGAAAATGTCGACCAGGCGGTCGACGACATCTGCCACATTTTGCAAATTCACAAGGAATCCACTTCGTGCTCGAAGAACTAAAAGAAGAAGAGATCGTCAACAAAGTCGGCGGGCGATTCAAACTGAGTACGCTGATTCAGAAACGCTTAGTGCAACTCAACCAAGGCTCGCGTGCGTTGGTGAACATCGACACGCACGACAAAATGTCGATCGTGTTGCAGGAGATTGTGCAAAACAAGATCTTCCTCAACCTCGACAACGAAGTCGAAACCGCTGATGACTTGGACACCATCGTCGCCGCAGCGGAAGCACCCGAGTTGGATGCCGCAGACCTTTAGTACTGCGTTTGGATGGAATTCAGGGGGGATGCCGGAAATACTCCACGCACCGGAACGTTCTCCCCACAAGTGAGCCAAACGGCGTCAGGCCTCGGGTGGAAGCGTCGATCGATCATCCAGACCTAACCGCCCAAAACCCGAGTGCTCACGCACTTCGGCTCACTGTGACGTATATGCGGTGAGTTTGCGGATACTCGGAACACTTTGCCAGAAGTGAGCCGGACGGCCGTCAGGCCTCGGGTGGAGACGTCGGGCGAACATCCAG
>NZ_ANOH01000485.1 GCF_000346505.1 Aporhodopirellula sallentina SM41 | reverse complement strand
GTGCCCCAGCATGCAACCAAAACGCCGCGTCGCCAACAAAACGGGCGCGTGGATGACCGCGGAAGCCCTGTTGTGGTTCCCGCAGGTTCGCTCGACCGTTCCTTTGGTCAGCACCAACGCCGCCGGCACCCTGCCTGAGTTGGATCTCGGTGCCGCGACAGCATTCGGCGGACAAGACGCCTTCGGTGGTGACTTGCAAGCCGGCTTCCGCCTCGACGGTGGCGTCATGCTCAGCGAAGACTTCGGCATGGGCGGCCGTTTCTGGATGCTCGGCGAAGCAGAAGACAGCTACAGTGCGAGCGGCGACGGAACGACCGGTTCGATCGGTATCCCGTTCTTCGATTCCGACCTCGTTGCTGATCAAGAAAACTCGATCCTGGTCGCGTACAGCGACGGAACGGGCGGCGGCGACACCGACTTCCAAGGCAACATCAACGTTGAATCCACTTTGGAAATGTACGGTGCGGAAGGCTACGGCCGACTCCGATTGCTCGGCGGTAAAGGTTACCGCAGCGATTTCATCGGCGGTTTCTCGCACTTCGGAATCGAAGAGAGCCTCACGCTGGCCGCAACCGCGACGCAAACCGAAATCGGTGCCGGTCAAGGCGACGTGTATACCTTCAACGACGACATCACCGCAGAAAACGAATTCTTCGGCGGTCAAATCGGTTTCTTGACCACGGTGGGCCGCGGTGCCTGGACCCTGACGGCATTGACCAAAGTGCACTTGGGTAACATGGACCAAACCTGGACCAGCAACGGTTCACGTGGCCGTACCGGATTCGCAGATCAAGCCGGTGGCATCTTCGCCAACAACGCAGAACAGTCGATCGAGCAAAGCAACTTCAGCTTCGCTCCTGAAGCCAACATCAAACTCGCATACAAATTGCGACCCCACGTTAGCTTCTCGGTTGGGTACTCATTCATCATGTGGGACGACGTCTTGCTGGTCGGTGACAACCTGAACCGCAACATCAACTCCGGATACTTGGTTCTCGACGGTGCCGGTGCAGTGGATCCTGCCGAACGCCCAACGTTCGAAGGCCTCGAGACCGATTCACTCTTCGTCCACGGTGTGGACTTGGGTTGCGTCATCCAGTTCTGATCGAGCCGAACCACCCTAGGCGAGATGGTTTTGCCGGGTGAAATCCGGCTCTGATATAGTCCGGATCACCGAGACGGTTTTTGCTCGGCTCTCGATGAACTGAAACGATGTCACGACAGCGTGGCAGAGCTCAACGGCTCTGCCACGCTGTTTTTATAGATAGATGTAGCTTTTCAAAGCGTTCCTATAGAAAACCAGCCAAGGTCGCCCGACTTCGGTTGCCTGATCTCTGGCTAATGCAGCAACAGCGATCGAACACGTCACGTCAATTTTTTCTGCTTGCAACGCACCGCACCAATTTGCTACCGACCACGTTGCGGCGTTCTATCGTGCTCGAAACGACCGCCACCGTCCGACTCGCGACTTTGTGGAAAACGGAAACATGAACCAACACCAAACGAACCGCTCGTGCACCACGCTTCTGGGAAATGCCGGTACCCGTTGGGGGCTGTTCGTGGTGGCCATTTTGTTCACCGTTCCTGCCTCGGCGCAGATCACCGCACCGAGAGTGCTATCCGCCGAAACCGACTCCACGGCCCGGCTCGAAGAACGACTCATCAATCGCCTCCACGCCACGACCGACACACAGGCGGAGTACATCCGCTACATCGTGCAGCTCGTCGAGCAAGAAAAGCTCGAACTACGCCTCGTTGTCGCGATCGAGCAGTATGCGATTCGCCGCAACCGACGCTACGCGTTCCCGTTCTTCGAGCGGGCACTTCGCTACGAAGCAGCCAAGCGAGGCGTCGCACTGACTTCGGTCCGCCACTTCCAATCAACAGCGAACCCGATTCGGCAAACCTCGTCGACAACCATTCGCTAACACAAGCTCACTGTTGCTGATGCGACGGCCGCAGCGAAAGCCGCCGACGGTTTGTCGATTTAATCAAGAGTCAACCTGTTTCGTTTAACCGGTAGCCGTAGGCGACGCTTGACGGAACACAACCTACCCTTCGGGCACGGGTTAAACGAAAATTGAACGGTATTGACGTTAAACGAATAAATCAACAGCCCGCCGAGACTTTCGGCGATTCACGAGCCACCTAAAAAGCTCTCGGCGATTTTCGCCACCCTCAGATCAACTCGCCGCAGATCGCTCAACCACCAACCACGCGATTTATCCCGCGGCGGCAGCTTGGTCAGACAACAAAAAAATGCGACGGTCGTCTCGAGACAACCGCCGCATCTTTCGTAAACAGAATCTGATGAAACAATCGACCTGATTAGAACTCGTCGACTTGCTCTTTCATCGCACGGGTTCCGAGAGCACCCCACAAGCCAAACGGGCTTTCGCGGCCAACCTGAGGCCGCGTGTTGTAGTTGCCTGCTTCGATCGAGTCCGTGATGAAGCGAACGGCGCCATCACCCATGCAAACGTGTGCGCCACCTTGGTGACGGCTGCCGACGGTGGAGAGGCCTTGAGCCTTGTCACGCCCTCGCACGCATGAGGGTTTGTTCGGCGGCAGGATCGTCTGCACCGAGGTGTACAGCAACCTTCCGTCGCCCCACACGAACCCACGTGCCGATTTGCCGGCGCTGTTGGCACACTGCGTGCCCGCGGTGAAGAACTTCGGACGCTGAGCATCTACCAGGTCCAAACAAACCTGGACGTTCCAATCGCTCGCGCTGATCAGACTGTCGTTCACCAAGTGGGCAACGTTCGCGTTGACTTCGTTCGCACCGAGGCTGGTTGCGATTTCGCCGGCCATGATTGTGTTGGACAGCCCGTCGAGGACGTCACGAAAACGCGTCGAATGGCGGGTCCAGAACATTCCACGGTTGGTTCCGCGTGCTTCGACTGCCGCGCTGGAGTCGTCGCTGAGGCTAACGCCGTCCATACCGCAGTTGTCGTCATCGGGACCTTCGTAGAAGCCACGCTCGTTACGGCCCCCGTTGTTGGTCAGACGCATGTGATCGCCGATGCACGCCCCGTAATTGCTCCGGCCGTTTGCAGGCAACCCAAACCCCGGGTCGCTCGGGCAGCGGAACGCGGGAATATCGGTCATCCAAGGAGTGAACGATTGATCCCAAGGTTGCGGCCCCATCGGTTGAAACTGAGTCCCGTCGGAGTCGACTCCCGAGACAATGTTTTCCCAAATCGCCTGCTGCTCCACGAACGGAGTGATCGCAACCAGCCAACTCAGATACAAACGAGCCGTGGACTGGCTCGCATTGGCGGGCGCGAACGCGGTTTCAGCGGATCCGCAACCTTGCTGCGGCAATTGATTGAACGCGGCGTGATAGTTGTGGACCGCCAATCCGATCTGCTTGAAGTTATTGCTGCAACTCATACGGCGTGCAGCCTCACGCGCCGCCTGAACCGCAGGCAACAGGAGCCCGACGAGCACCCCGATGATCGCAATCACGACCAAGAGTTCGACCAGGGTAAAACCGGACGCCGGTCTTTTCTGTTTAAGAATGTTTCGCTTTTTCATGTTTGAATTCTTCAAATGACGTGAAAGGAAAGACGAGTTCATCTCGCCTAAAAAATGCATGAGGGAAAAAGGATCACTCATTCATGTAGGCTTCGTATTCTTCGTTGGCGATACGCAGCGCTTCCGCCTCTTCAGCGGATAGCTCATCGGTTTCGACCACGGAGGGTTGCGATCCGCCGCACCCAACGACGCAAGCACCAACAATGAACAGTGGGAGGACAAGCAACCATGATTTCAACACGTTCAGCACACCTATTCGGATCAAAGGAAATAAATGGAACGACGCACGCCTTGATGGCGACGCCCCCCCCGCAAGGACTTGTTGATAGCCAGCATGTGCGCCTTGCGGAGCGGTTTGTTTCACGCTAACGTTGGTTTCGAGCTACCGAACCTATAGAAGTCCCTGGCCAAAGCTCATTTCTCGCATCCAATTTTCGAATTTCCACAAAAAAGATTTGTGTTACCGAGAATTGGACAGCCCCTAGAGAAGTGAAGCGCGGCCTCGCACGCCCTTGAAAAGGCGTGTGTCCCCAAACCAATAGGTGAAACGCTCATGATTTCTTCTCGCTCTCAATCACGCGTCTCTTTATCCCGCCGGCGGTTCCTCGGTGGGGTCGCAGTCGGCGCAGCCACGGCCGCAACCGCCCGGACCACGCGAGCCGATTCGGCCCTGTCCGAAGTCCGCATCGGTATTCTCGGTGCCGGCGGAAAAGGCAGCCAACTGGCGTCCTACGTAGACAAAACACCAGGTGCCAAGGTGGTGATGGTGGCCGATCCCGACATCGGCCGCGCTCGCAAAACAGCGGACCTGTATCAAGCGAAAGCGGTCAAAGACCTGCGGCACGTCTTGGAATCCCCGGACGTCGACGCGGTTGTGATCGCGACCTGCGACCACTGGCATTGCCTCGCAGCAATTTGGGCGATCGAAGCCGGCAAGGACGTCTACGTCGAAAAACCGCTCGGCCACAATCAGTGGGAAGGCCGCCAAGTCGTCAACGCAGCCACCAAGCACCAACGCATCGTGCAGTTGGGGACTCAGCAACGCAGCGATGCGATCCAGTCACAAATCCGCGACTTCTTGCATAACGAGAAGGGACTCGGCGAGATCCAGTATGTTCAGGCCAACCGTCTCGGGCTGCGTGGCCCGATAGGAAAACGCCCCAGCCCGCTAGCGTTCCCCAGCAACGTCGATCGCGAACTTTGGTTTGGCCCGGCAGCGATCGAGCCGATCTATCGCAACCAGTTGCACTACGATTGGCACTGGGATTGGAACACCGGCACCGGCGAAATGGGCAACTGGGGCGTCCACATCATCGATGACGTGCGGAACGTCGCCTATCAGGATGCGATCGATTTGCCGGACCGCATCACCGTTGCCGGCGGCCGGGTGGGATGGAACGACGCGGGGCAAACGCCCAACGTTCATTTCGCATTGTTGGAAACCAAAACCTTCCCAACGATGATCACGCTCAGCAACCTACCAACGCAGCCGGGGAAAAAAGGGGCCTGGGACATTACTAGCACCCCGACACCCGGCGAGTGGCCTGAGAACGCTCCCGGCAGCGGCTACGTCATCGTTTGCGAAGGTGGCTACTACCTCGGCCAACGCGGCAGCGGTCGGGCGGTCGACAAAACCGGAAACGTCATCCGGCAGTTCCATGACGACGCCAACATCATTGCGGTGCACATGCAAAACTTCGTCGATGCCGTCCGATCGCGCGACGCAGGTGCACTCAACGCACCGATCGAAAACGGCCATTTCAGCACCGGATGGTGCAACCTCGCCAACGTCGCGTTTCGTGCCGGCGGAGAATTCTCGCGAGACGACCTCGAACCGGAAACCACTGTTGCCCCCTGGAACCGGCTGGTCGCCAACACGCTCGGCTGCCTCCGCGAGTTCGGGGGTAACCCGGAATCGCTGCGGTCCTGCCCGACGCTGCATCACGATGTCGCCACGGAAAGATTCGTCGGAGAAAACGCCGCACGAGCCAACCAATTCCTGCGGCGGGAATATCGCCGCGGGTATGAGATCCCCATGATGTCGTGATTCCAGCCGATTTTGACGAAAACCCCGCCCGGAGCTCGAAAAAGGCGCGAAGAACTCGCGCCTGGCCGGGAATTTAACTGAAGGTGCTGCGCGATCGGTTTGACCGATCCCGATTTCCCGCACCGGCGTGCGAACGCGGTGGATGTTCGGCGAACAAACGTCGGCTCTGCCGGTCGCGCCGGACCGGGAACAGCCCCCGACGATTTGACTTCAATCAGCCCACCTTGCCCCCCAAAGGTGACCGCCGTCGACACCCAAAAATCACAAGACGAATTCGTTTCTCTGCTTGCGTCCATCACAACGCAGTTGATGTCGTATATTCGCATTCTCACGTTTAACAATCGCGAGGACACGGAAGAAGTCTTTCAACGGACCTGTTTGATCCTGTGGCAAAAGTTCGACCAGTACGACCAAAACGGAAACTTCGGCGGTTGGGCTTGCCGGATGGCGTACTACGAAGTTTTGAAACACCGCGATGCGAGAAGAAAAATTAAGTTGTTGAGTGATTCAGCGATCGAGTCACTCGCCGACGCGGCCATGCCGATCGCGGAACAATGGAGTCATCGACGGCACGCGTTATCAGACTGCATCGAGACCCTCGAAACCAACCAAGCCGAGATCATCAAACAGCGATACTTCGAAGGAAAGAAGGTGAAAGAGATCGCCCAAGGACACGCCCGGTCGACTCATTCGATCTACCGCGAACTCAGTCGTGTGCATGGCATGTTGATGCGATGCGTCGAACTGCGATTGCAAGAGGGATTATCATGAACAACGACTCCAAAGAATGCTTCGAACTGCGTCGCCTGATCATCGCCGCGCAGGCGGGAGAAATTTCCGAGGACGACGCCGAGCAACTCGACGCGTTGATCCTTCGTCCGGGAGGAGCCGAGATCGCCGCGGCACTGCTCGATCAATTATCATCTCTCGAGGATGTGACGTCGTTAAATGTCCGCAGTAGTTTCTGCAGTTCAAACGGCCCTCGCGGTGATGCCTTTGGAGATGCCTGCAGCGTAACGGACGAGCAAAACGCCTCGCCCGACCCGGTCATCACACCAGCCTCCTCGGCCTCGCCGTCGGCAGTAACATCGCCGGCAACCCCGCTGGCAACATCGCCAACGACATCGGTCGCGTCAAAGCATCACATCCCGGCATGGTTGGTTGCAACGGGCGCCGCCGTGCTGTTGATGTCACACCTTTCCATTGGTGCATTGTCGTGGTCGTTGGCTCAGAAAGAAGCGACAACAGAAAACACGGCCGCGACGTTGGCCGAACCGGTTCCGTCGACCACACTGGACGTAGCTGGCGCGCAGCAACAGCAACCCGCCGGAACCAATCCGCCGCGTGATGCGAAGTCTTATTTGGTTTCAACAACCGCCTGCGTGTGGTTCCCGTCGATGTCAACGATGCCGCGGGTCGGACAATCCGTGCAAACCGGTGAAATGCTGAGCCTCGTCGAAGGGATTGCCGAATTGGGCGTGGGGCCGTCTGGCAACGATCGCGTTCGAATTGAAGGCCCCGCGAGCGTCTACATTCAACCCGACGGAAAATTGTCGCTGCAGTCGGGCGCATTGACCGCCGACATCGCCGACGGCACGCCCGAAGGATTGGTCGTCAAAACACCAATCGGCACGGTGAAAGCATCGAGCGGTGCGTCGGCGGGATTGGTCGTGAACCTCGATTCGGTTGAACTCCACGTCTTTCGCGGACGCGTCGCGATCGCGGCCAAAGACTATCATGCAGGTAAAACTCCGATCGAACTGGTGGCCGGCGAAGCAGTTCGTTTCACGATCGACGCTCGCGGCGAACTGGAGATCATCTTCCAAGACGCATCGGCGAACGAGTTTGCTTCGGCACGGAGCATGGGGTTCGACCCACTGAACATTGGCGATGCGTACATCAATGCGGTCAAGAAATCAGACCCTGCAATCTATTGGCGGTTCGAAAACACGACAACGGATTTTCCACGGCGAATCGTCAATCACGGGAGCCTTGGCGGGTTCGACGCTACCATTCACGGGGACGTGCACTGGCGGCGTTACGCATCCAACCGCGTGGCCGAGTTCGGTCTATCCGACACCCCATCGGTCATCGTGTCGGCAAAACCATGGCCGGCCAAACCGCTGTCGGATTACACGATCGAACTGTGGATGAAACCCACATGTTTTCATCACGGTACCGCGTTCTGTTTGACCAAAGACAATCCGGAAACCAACAACGGATACGACCACGGACTGCTCTTCGAAGTGGGAGCCCGTCACTGGTCGACGCTCCAACACCTCAAACCAAACCGAGTCCGCTTTGTCCATCGAACGCCCATTTCAAACCAATACCAAGCCGGCACGTATTTGCTGTCGCGTGATGTATACAAGGTGCGGACATGGCAACACTGGGTCATGCGAAAACAGGGCGGGTCAATCACGTTGACGGTCGATGGCGAAGTGGTCGACGAGAACGAAGACCCCACTGACTTGACCCCCGGTCTGAATCTCGTGATCGGTCAATTGTATCCGACACTCAGCCAGCGTCCCTTCATTGGGCAAATCGATGAAGTCGCGGTGTACGAACGCTTTCTTCCTGACGCCGAATTGCTCGAGCATTTCCAGGCCGCGAACCAACGACCGTCGATCAAACCGACCTCCCGTGCGGCGATTTCTCTCTATGAGCCGTATCCACGCGAATCGGTTTGGTAAGGCCTAACGAGAGCAGCAAGTCTATACAGGCAAAGAGGTTAAAATCCGTCACCGGCGGTTGAATCATCACGCGCCCCCGGCACATGATTAGTGTAAGGTTAACCCTGAACAACGCGTTCCCCACCTTCCACCAATCATCATGCAGTCGCTCGCGAGTGCATGCCCCGCCCGCCTATGAATCGAAACGCCTTCTTCGCGACGTGCATCGTCGCGTTCTCGCTGACGTCTGCCTTCGCGAACGAATCGGCTGAATCAACGGTCGAGTTCAACCGCGACATTCGCCCGATTCTCAGTGACAACTGCTTTTACTGTCACGGGTTCGATGAGGCTCACCGGGAGGCCGGTTTGCGTTTGGATACGTTCGAAGGCGCGACCGAATTCGATACCGTGATCCCAGGCGATCCGGACGAATCCGAACTCGTTCGACGCATCTTCAGCGATGATCCTGACGAGGTCATGCCTCCGCCGGATTCTGAAAAAACGCTCACCGCGGAAGAGCGAGACCTGATCATACGTTGGATCCGCCAAGGTGCTCAGTACCAACAACACTGGGCATGGAAACCACTGCATCGGCCCGATGTTCCCAAAGAAGGTCTCGAAGTCGTCGAAGGAAACACCAGCGGCGCGTCGCATTCCGCAACCAACCCGGTCGACGCGTTCCTGCAACAGGCCTGGGACACCGCCGGGATCGAACCGACCGCAACAGCGACGCCCCGTGAGTTGCTGCGTAGACTGAGTTTCGATCTACGCGGTCTGCCTCCGTCGATCGAGGATGTCGAGCAACTGCGGGCCGATCCGAGCGAAGAGAACTTCCTGCGTTTCCGCGACCGATGGATGAACGAGTTGCCCTATGCCGAACATCAAGCCGTCCGCTGGCTCGACCTCGTTCGATGGGCGGACACGAGTGGATTCGTCAGCGACGAGCCGATCGATTCCGGGGCCTATCGACGTTGGGTGATTGAATCATTCCGTGACAACATGCCGTTCGATCAGTTCTCCACCGCACAACTCGCCGGCGACCTGCTACCCAATCCATCCGACGACGACCTCATCGCCTCGGGATACAACCGAATCGTCAACACGAATTGCGAGGCGGGCGCAATCGAAGCCGAGCAGTTGTACAAACTCAAAGGCGAACACGTTCGCGCGTTGGGCACCGTTTGGCTGGGGTTAACCACCGGCTGCGCCGAATGCCACGACCACAAATTTGACCCGATCCTGGCGAAAGACTACTACAGCCTCGCTGCGTTCTTCGATGACTTGGTCGAGGCGGGTGTGTACACGCCGGGCGACCGTCGCGAACCTCTCCATTACGTTTACGAAGCCCCGACAAAATCACAATCCGACAAAGACATCCAGGACGCGATCGCGTCGCTGAAGAACCGAATTGCGGCGACTGACGCGTCCGACATGTCCCAGTGGGAAAGCGATATTCGTTCGCAACTGGGCAACTCATCCGACCGGCAAGACTTCGTTTGGGTACCGTCCGCTCTGCCTGCCGTGCGAGTCCTCGAAGGTGAGTTCGATCTAGCTGAATTCGATAACCAAACGGTGCGAGAAACACGCGCCGCAGACGGAGAACTGCAACGCCATCACGCCGCCGAATTCATGACCGGCTACTTCAAAGCCAACTCGGTCAAAACCGACTCCGCTAAAGACGCGTGGTACGTCGACCTCTGGATCGACGAGCAAGATCGGCCTGAAATGCTCGGCATCCAAATCTCACACGGCGACTACGGGCGTCTCGGTTGGCGAACGGCCAACTACGAAACGTACTACTGGGGCGAAGATTCCTCGGACACTCTCGATCAAAAACAACCGTGGAACGACCCGGCACGCGTCAAACGAATCGGTGACCTACCGAAGGAGTCCGGGTGGGTGCGTTTGCAGGTTCCGCTGAAAGACCGAATCTCGCCGGTCGGAGGCCAGGACTTCGCCGCCGTCGGTATGGCTTGGTTGCACACCGGCGGGCACGTGAGATGGGGAAACAGCGGTTTGCATCTCCGCACGGACAAAAAGACCATGTTGGTTCTAGGCGAAACCGCGATGCGGAAATGGTGGGACGAACCATACAACCGGCAGGTCTACGAACGACGGTTCGAGTATGTCGCCAAGGCGGTGAAGACGAACGCATCGAAACGAAACGAATTGCAAACCGAGGTCGCGTTAGCCGCGTTCGGCGACGCGTCCAGGCCAGACCTGATGGCAGAACTGCGACGATACGAATCCCGGTTGGGTCGCCTGCGTTCCCAGGCATTGCCAGTCCTAGTATCCAAACGTTCCGACTCTCGGAAAACCACACGTTTGCTCCATCGCGGCGACTACTTAGACGAGACGGGACCGATCGTTTCCCCCGCCGTTCCGGAGTTTTTCAACAACCCGATCGAATCCGATCTTCCGACACGACTGGATCTCGCGAATTGGCTCTTCGGCGACGAGAACCCGTTGACCGCACGAGTTTACGTCAATCGTCTTTGGCATCAATTCTTTGGACGTGGGCTGAGCAACACGCTCGACGACTCGGGCACGCAAGGCGAGTGGCCGTCCAATCACGAGCTGCTCGATTGGCTCGCGTGTGAGTTTCGAGACAGCGGCTGGGATCGCGATCACATGGTCCAATTGCTGACATCCTCGCGAGCGTATCGTTTGAGTTCGACGCCGACCGAAACGCAATTACAAAACGATCCAGACAACCGTTTGCACGCTCGCGGTAGCCGATTCCGTCTCCCCGCCGAAACGATCCGCGACACCGCTCTGCAAGCCGCAGGGTTGTTGACGTTGACCAATGCAATTCCGACACGCAGCGTTTTCCCCTACCAACCGAGTCCGTACTGGACGACGTCGGACAAGGTCATGTTCGGCAGTCGTCACCTGGCATGGAACACTTCCCGTGAGCAGACACAATACGCACGGAGCATGTACACGTTTTGGAAACGCCAAAACATCCACCCGACCATGCTCGCGTTCGACGCTCCCACCCGCCAAGAATGCACCGCCAAGCGAAACATCACCAACACTCCGGGGCAAGCCCTCGCGTTGCTAAACGATCCGATCTTTGTTGAGGCGGCCCGTGCTTTTGCATCGCGAATCATTCAGAAGTCCGAATCGGATTCCGATCGGCTCGATCATGCCTTCGCGGTCGCACTGCAACGCCCGATTCACGACGACGAACGAGTCGTGTTGTTGCAACTTCTGTCGACACAACTCGAGGTTTTCACAGAAAGCCCTGACGACGCGAATGCACTGATCACGATCGGGCAGTCCCCCACGCCTGCTGACGTCTCCCCAACAGAATTGGCGGCATGGACGGTGGTGACGCGTGTGATTTTGAACCTTCATGAATTCCTGAATCGAACCTAAGTAATGAAGCACGCATTGATGAATCCATCACCGGCAATGCAAGCGATGTTGCAAACGACACGTCGCCACTTCTTTGGTCGCGCTGCCACCGGCCTCGGTGCCGCGGCACTCAGCAGCGTTTTGGAACGCCAAACCGTCGACGCCTCGCAACCGCAGTTCCCCAATCATCCGGCCAAAGCCAAACGGGTGATCTACCTGTACATGTCGGGCGGACCGAGCCAATTCGAAACGTTCGATGACAAACCGATGCTCCGCGAACTCAACGGGAAACCGATCCCGAAATCGCTGACCGAAGGAGTCAAACTCGCGTTTTTGCAGTACGAAGCGTTGAAGTGTTTCGGCACCGACATCAAATTCCAAAAATGTGGAGAGTCCGGACAGTCGATCTCCGACGTGTTGCCTCACCTGCAAAAAGTTGCCGACGACCTATGCGTGATCCGGACGCTGCAGACCGATCAGGTTAACCATGACCCGGCACACACGTTCATGAACACCGGATTCGGAATCGCGGGGCGTCCCAGCATGGGATCGTGGCTGTCATACGGCCTCGGTTCGGAAGCAGCCGATTTGCCGGATTTTGTCGTCATGCGAAGCGGACCGCTCGGTCAACCGATTCCAACGACTGCGTGGCACAACGGGTTCTTGCCTGGCAAACACCAAGGCGTTGAATTCTACGGCAGTGAACAACCGCTGAACTATTTGAAATCACCATCGGGCATCGACCGAGCAACGCAGGCACGCAGCATCGAATCGATCGCGGCCCTCAACCGGATGCACTACGACCAATCCATCGACGAGGAAGTCCTCACTCGAATTGACCAGTACGAACTCGCGTTCCAAATGCAAACGAGCGTTCCGGACCTCGCGAACTTCGCGTCAGAAACCACGGCGACGCGTGAGTTGTACGGCGTGGGCGACAAACCCGATGGCAGTTTCGCATCGAATTGTTTGATGGCCCGGCGAATGGCCGAAGGTGGCGTTCGGTTCATTCAGTTGTACCACACCGGATGGGATCATCACGGCGGCGTGGTCAAGGGAGTCAAGAGTCGCGCTAAAGAAGTCGACCAGGGCTGCGCGGCGTTGATCGAAGACCTCAAACAACGCGGCATGCTCGACGACACATTGGTCATTTGGGGCGGCGAGTTCGGCCGCACCCCGATGTCACAAGGAGGCAGTGGACGCGACCACCATACCAAGAGCGGCGCGATGTGGATGGCCGGTGGCGGGATCAACGCGGGCACGAGCTATGGCGAAACCGACGATTTCGGATTCACCGCATCCATCGATCCGTTTCATGTGCACGACTTCCACGCCACCGTGTTGCACCTGATGGGCATCAATCATAAACGATTGACCTACCGCCACCAAGGTTTTGACTTCCGCCTGACCAATGTGCACGGGAACGTGATCGAACCTTTGCTGGGATAGCCCGGCCGTCTTCAGTCGACCTGTGGAACTCCCGTTGCGTTTGGATCACGACCGCAGCAGCTGATGATACGTGCCGCAAAGTTTGCGTGCCCCGTCGCGCCAAGATATGCTCGGCAGGACGCCCGCACCCTCCCCACTTTCGCGAGTATTCTTTATGTCGAATTGGCACCGCACCTCCATGCGTCTCTTGCTGACTCTCGTCCTGGCGATGCTGTTTCATGCCCCATCCACGCACGCGGAACAGTCAGATCCGCAGCGTCCCAATTTCGTTTTCTTACTTGTCGACGATCTCGGTTGGGGAGACTTTGGATGCTACGGTTCGCAATTCCATGAAACGCCTCACATTGACGCGTTGGCAGAACAGGGAATGAAGTTCGATAACGCCTACGCCGCCTGTGCGGTCTGTTCGCCGAGTCGAGCGGCGATCCTCACGGGATGTTATCCGGCGCGGCTGCGATTAACCGATTGGATCACCGGGCACAAACGTCCTTATGCCAAACTCGCGGTGCCAGATTGGAAGATGAAGATCGATCACGAACGTGTTCTGCTGCCCGAGGCACTCAAAGAAGCCGGCTATGCGACGGGCTTTTTTGGAAAATGGCATTTGATGCCGATCGGGCAAGACGACTTTGCAGATCACTACCCGACCGACCACGGTTTCGACGTCAACGTCGGCGGACGGGAATGGGGTCAACCCAAGGGGCCAGGCAAGTATTTCTCACCTTTCGGTGTTCCCAATTTGGATAATGGGAAGCCAAGTGATTTCCTTACCGATCGTTTGACCGACTCGGCGGTTGACTTTCTCGAGTCGACTCCCCGCGAGCAACCTTTCCTGCTGTATCTTTCGTACTACACACTTCACGGCCCGATCATGTCACCGCCGGAACTCGTTCAGAAGTACAAAGAGAAAGCCAAAACCTTCAAAAACGAAAACAACGAGCATCTCGATCCGGCGCGTGCCGGGATGGTCGAACGGCTCGACGCGAGCGTGGGACGTCTGGCTGAAACACTCCGCAAACTCGACCTTGCCGACAACACCGTAGTGATTCTGACCGGTGACAACGGAGGGAATTTCGCGGGAACGTCCGGCGGCCTGCGCGACTTCAAGGGCTTCTCACACGAAGGGGGCACACGCGAACCGTTGATCGTCCGATGGCCCGGCGTGACCGAGGAAGGTTCGGTCTGCAGCGAACCAGTCATCGGCACAGATTTCTATCCGACCATGCTCGAGATCGCTGATCTGCCGGCCCGTCCGGATCAACACCAAGACGGAGTCAGCATCGTCAGCCTGCTGCGTGGCGATACCTCGACCCTCGAACGCGACGCCTTGTATTGGCACTACCCGCACTACCATCGAACCGATCCGTACGGAGCCATTCGAAAGGGCGACTGGAAACTGATCGAGTTCTTTGAAAACGGCGAACTCGAACTCTACAACCTCGCCGACGATCCGGCCGAAGAGAACAACCTCGCGAAAACACAACCCGAACGGGCCGAGCGGATGTTGCAGGCGATGCGTCAATGGAGGAAGAGCACAGACGCACAAATGATGACCGACAATCCGAACCATCGCCCCAATCAAGCCGACCAACGCGCGAGACCTCAACGGGCAAAGAAGACTGCCCGAAGCAAGGCGGGTTGATTGATCCACTTGCAATGCAGCGGATCTGTTTAGCGTGTCACTTCGAACGTGTAGTTGATCACGCGGTTGCCTTCTTGTTCGATCGCACGCAGTAGCAACCGTTTTCCGATGAGATTCTTCCCTTCGGCCCAATCGATATTGCGTTCCGCGGTCTCGTTTGGCGCCACGGCGAGCACACGACGTTCGTACTGCCGATCACTGCCCGCAAAGAGCAAACAGTCAAAGTTTGCGTTGCGTCGTGTGTGATTGGTCATCTCGATCTTGACCCGCAGACGTTCCCCGATCATGCGTGTCGAGACAACGAGATCGAACCCTTCCGGGCCGACTTCGAGTTCGCGATAAACACGGATCGTGGTCGGAGGGTTGGTGGCAAATTGGACCGAGATCGGCAGTTCGAACTTACCAATCGTCGCGTTGTTCCCGAGGATGATCGAAAAGTCGGTCTGTCCCCTTTCAAAAGGATT
>NZ_ANOH01000484.1 GCF_000346505.1 Aporhodopirellula sallentina SM41 | reverse complement strand
AATCAGCCAATCGGCGTTCGCCGCGGTTCTCTACCAGACAACCGGTGCGAACGCACGTCGGCCAATTCATGCCCGTCGATTTCGCATCGCCCCCGTAGGCCGGACCAAGCGAAGCGACGTTCCGGCAATCCACACAATCGTTGGACTCCACGCTTCAATCGCTAACCCGAAAACAGCCAACCGACGCCTGCTCTCGGTCTTGGAAAGACCGAGCTACGTGGGTCGACAGGTAGGTTATGCTCCACATGACACGACAGCTATAGAGCAGAAACGCTTGATTCTTTGTCGCACCTACTTGTTCGCTGCGGTGGCGTGGAAGAGGATCGATGAGAAGACGTCCCGCCTTTCCTCCCTCCCCATTCTCTTTCTCACCGACGACAGATCGACGTTGGTGTCACAAGGAGCCCTCCCATGAAACGTCGTGATTTTTTGTTGACGGCATGCGCCACCACTCTCCACGGAGCATCCCAATACCAACATGGTTTTGGCGCAGGAACCAACCCGACGCAACGCATCGATTGGACATTCGATTCGGCAACGAATCAGTATGTCGGCGTGTCTTGCAATGGAACCGAACTCGGACCGCCTCGGCACAATGCACCATTGATGCAGGCACATGCCCGCGTGCTCGGCCCCCGCGAAGCGTCGAATACCGCCGGTGCACTGCAAGTGAATCAACAGGTAATATTGCGACAGAGCCCAACCGAAACGTCGCCCAATGTTTTGCAAACGACGCTCGGCATCAAGAACGTCTCGGGGCAAACACATCAAATCGAGATTTCGTTTCAAACGGTACTCTCTCCGGATCCACAGAAAAACGCCGTCCAAGATCTATATTTGCCTCTGAACGTGGCCGGCATGACCGGCGACAAAAGGTTTGCTTCGTTGGGCGGCGCGGATTTCCTGGGCGATGGGAACGTGCATTTGAACGACGAAGAGTTTCGCTGCCACTATCTCGAACCGATGGCGAGCGATCCGAATCAACGCGAAACGACTGCGTTACTGTTGGTACCCGTCATCGACATCTCCGCGACGTCCGCAGATTGGCGAGTCGGCATCTTCACATCCTCTGATTCACCGATGCAGTTCGTGTCAAACGTGGATTCTGACGAACAGCGTACGTGGACAGCGAGACGCATTCTGTCTCTCGAACCAGGCGAATCGTTACAGGAATCCTGCTGGGTCGTGCTGCACCGATCGGACGCATCGGACGCGTGGAAAGCGTTTCATCAGTTCGCTCATGTGGAAGAGTATCAACCAATCGCGTGGACGCATGACTTCAAAGTCCACTACTACGACTACCTGTCGTCGGCCGATGGCGAGCACGGTGTTCGCGGTGATGGCTACGACGCGGACTTGCCGCATTTTCCGGAATTCCATGTTGGGCTGGCGACGCAACACGGATACTACCCGCACCTGGGCGATTACATTCACCCAGATCGAAAAACGTGGCAGGCGATGCGGGGATCCAAGCAAGGCTCGGCGACGATGTCGATCGAGAAGATGCGGCAACGTGTCGCCGATACTCGCAATGCGGGCGCGAAGGCTGGCATCTACATGCACTTGACGCTGATCGATGACCGATCGGAGCTATTCGACAAGTTCGCCGACGGCCGACGTGTCGGGCCAGACGGGCAACCGATTCGGTTTCCGTGGTCGGGGCCTGACGTCGAAGGGCAATGTTGGTGGATGTCGATCGCGTCGAAACCGTGGCGAGAGCATCTTCTGCAACAGGCTCAGTGGATCATGGAGTATTTGGATCCCGATGCGATCTGCTTTGATGAGACGTTCGCGGGGATCGGGTACGACGAAGCCCCCGGTCGCCAAGGTCCACTGTCTCCTCACGCGATCGAGTTCTTTCGCGATCTGCGTGCGATTGTTCGTTCATTCGGAGATGACCGAGCGGTGTTCAGTAGCGATTGTTCGAGGTCGGCGTTCTGTTTGTGGACCGACGGCGACGTGGGCGACCACGCGTATGCCAACTCGCTTGGCAACCCGCTCTACACGCAAGAACCGGTGCGGTACCTCGCCGCGTTGGGCGACAAAGCGTGGCGTCCGTGTGCGTGGCATTTTCGTCAAATGTGGGAACCGCAGATGAAGCTCGCCCGTCAAGTCGGAGCGGGCGTCGGCGTGTCCAACGGATGGATCGAATACGACGGCCTCCACGCCATGCCTGCCGCGGAGAAGGAGAAGATCATTACCGATATTGAATCGATCCTGTAGTGCATCGCCCGCCGTCGGGCAGTGAGGTTCAGGGAAACACACTATCGTTGGAGTCCACGGTTTTGCCGCTCGGCCCCAACTAACAGCCAACCGACGCTGCTCTCGGTCTTGGAAAGACCGAGCTACGTGGGCGAACCGATCAGCCGATCGGCGTTAGCCGCGGTTCTCTATCTGACAACCGGTGCGAACGCACTCCGGCTAATGGTTCGCGTCGTTTTTGCATCGGCACCGTAGGCCGGACCGAGCGCAGCGCTGTTCCGG
>NZ_ANOH01000483.1 GCF_000346505.1 Aporhodopirellula sallentina SM41 | reverse complement strand
GGTTTCTTCCTCGGCGTTCTCGCCGGTTTCCTCGGTCGGGCGCAGCGGGCCTCGGATTTGGATGTTCGGTTCGGGTGGATCGACGCGTTGTTCCGGTACCGGTGGCACTTCGCCGTCGATCAGAATAGGCGAGTCCAGGTCGCTGAACGGTTGCCGGCGTCGCTTGAGCGTGACCGGCATCGCGCCGGCGGCGCGAGCGATCCCGCGGCGGGAAACTTTGGCACTGCCAACGACGACTTTCTTGCCCGCGTAAACCAACATGTAATCCGTCGTCAGCAACAGACCGACCGCCAACGTTGTCAGCGTTAGGATCCATGAACCGACCGGATGAAAGTGCTGCAGCAGGAACGTCGATCCCATCGCCCCGAGGTAACCGCCGTTGCCGACGACCGGCATGCCAGCGAGTTCGATCGTCGTCATCGACGCCGCCGTGCAGGCACCCAGGAGCACCACGCAGCCGCCGAGCGAGCGGAGCACGGGCGCGTTCATGTGCCCCCGCACGAGAAGCGCCGTCGCGATCCCGCCGCCGGCGCCGATCAACAACGATACGCCAATCCCGAGAGCGTCGAGAGCCACCGCCGAGATCAACGCTCCGAGCGAACCGCACGCGTTCTGGACGCTCTCGTTGATCGGGTAGGCCGAAACGTCCGGTGTATAGAACTCGGAGATCGGCCACACCGAGGTCGGCACGGGGTCAGCGGGATCGTGCGTCAAAACCGCGACGAAGGTCAGCAGCGTCATCGCCACGATGATCAACGCGGGAACGTCACGACGCAGCGAGACCGGGCGGACCGATTCCTCGGCGTTTGGATTTGCGTCGGCTTTCGCGGCGGTCGACATGGGCGTGGGCTGAACAGGGAAACGAAACGGACGAGGAGCCGGCGCCGCACCGCCCGTTGCCGGCTCGATCAGGGCCGGACAGAAAGGGGCGGGAGACCACCGTGGAGAACTTATTGGGAGCAGCGAACCGCTAGTCGGCTGCTTCCAATCGCTTCTTCCCCTTTCTTCGTCAACTTCGCATCCCGCCCTACAACAGACTTCGATTTCGCGTCATAATCGCTCGCCTTCCCGACAGATCCCCCTCGGAAATGGCATCCCCTCCATGTTTCACAACAAAATTGGCGACCTCGGCATCACTTTCGATGACGTCCTTCTGCAACCGGCCTATAGCGAGATCGTGCCCAGCGAGGTTGATGTCAGCAGCCAGTTGACCCAGCGGATTCGGCTGCAGATTCCGCTGATTTCTTCGCCGATGGACACCGTCACCGAAGCCGAAATGGCGATCGCGTTAGCGAAAGAGGGCGGACTGGGGATTGTGCACAAGAACCTCTCCGTTCGGCAGCAAACCGAGGAAGTTCTCAAGGTAAAGCGCTCCGCTAACGGGATCATCGTCGATCCCGTCACCCTGCCGCCCGAAGAGCAGGTCGGAAAAGCCGCGGAATTGATGGACCGTGCGAACGTTTCGGGGATCCCCATCGTTACCGAAGACCGCACCCTCGTCGGCATTCTGACGCGGCGGGATTTGAGGTTCCTCGAGGACCCGAACCTGCCCGTTTCGGAGGTCATGACCAAAAATAATTTGGTAACGGCTGTAGGGAATGTGAGTCTTGCGCAAGCTGAGAAGATTTTAACGGAAAAAAGGGTAGAGAAACTTCTCCTGATTGACGAAGAAAGAAAACTGACGGGGTTAATTACGATTCGCGACATCGACATGATGAAGCGGTTCCCGAGAGCCTGCAAAGATCCGCAAGGCCGACTACGTGTCGGAGCGGCGATCGGAGTGGGGGATTTCGAACGAGCGGAGAAGTTGATCGCCCAAGGCGTGGACTTGCTCGTCGTCGACTCGGCTCACGGGCACAGCAAGAACGTGATCGAAACCGTCAAAGAAATTAAAACGAACAAAGCATGGGACATCGATGTTGTGGCGGGGAACGTCGCGACGGCTCAGGGGGCAGCGGATCTGATCGCTGCGGGAGCCGACGCGGTGAAGGTCGGCATCGGACCCGGGTCGATTTGCACCACACGCGTGATCAGTGGCATCGGAGTGCCGCAGGTGACGGCGATTTTGAATGCGGTGCAGGTCGCTCATGAACAGAACATTCCTGTCATCGCGGACGGCGGCATTCGCTTCAGCGGTGACATCACCAAAGCACTCGCCGCCGGGGCGAACACGGTCATGATCGGCAGCC
>NZ_ANOH01000482.1 GCF_000346505.1 Aporhodopirellula sallentina SM41 | reverse complement strand
GTCGTCTCGCGATTGAGCTTCAAGACCGGTTACAGGCATTGTCCGGTACGGATCTCGTCCGCAGGTACGGTGATCCCGGGGAGGAAATCGAGGTCCGTGTGGATCCGCTCCGGGCGGCGGCACTCGGCATCACGCCTGCCGACGTCGCGACGCGGTTGGCGTCCTACGATGCGAAAGGGGCCGCCGGTCAATTGCGAGACCGGTCAATGCAGATGCTCATCGAGATCGACAACCAACTCGACTCGGTCGAACAGATCGGAAAGACACCGATGACCAACGGCGACGGACGCGACGTGCGTTTGGACCAGATCGCAACGGTCCGATTTGGTATTCCCAATCCGCCGGTGACGTCCGCGTTGCTCGAAGGCAAAGACGCGGTCGTTTTGGGGGTGATGGTTCGTTCGGAGAGACGCATCGATCGATGGACCGAGATCGCCGAAGACCTGATCGATCAATACCGTGCGACTCTGCCGGAGGGCATCCGTGTCGAGCAGATTCTCCGGCAGAGTGATTATGTCACGGATCGTTTGAAATCGCTTTCGGGCAACTTGTTGCTAGGAACGATCGCTGTTGGATTCGTGATTTGGTTACTGATGGGATGGCGATCCGCGTTGATCGTAACACTGACGTTGCCCTTGGCGAGTTTGATGGTGTTATTCGGTCTACGGATCTTCGGCGTCCCGATTCATCAAATGTCGGTCACCGGACTGATCATCGCGTTGGGGCTTTTGATCGACAATGCGATTGTGATGGTGGATGAGGTGCAATCGCGTTTAAGACAGGGGGCTTCACCGGTCGACGCGATGTCGCGCAGTGTTTCTCACTTGGCGATTCCTTTAGTGGGATCGACGTTGACGACTGCGTTGGCGTTTGCACCGATCGCGTTGATGCCTGGGCCGGCGGGTGAGTTTGTCGGCGCGATCGCAATCAGCGTGATTCTGGCGATTGTTTCGTCATTGTTTTTGGCGATGACGGTGATCCCAACGGTGGCGGCGCGGCAATTGGCATCGCAGAACGGATTGCCGTCGCATGGTGGCCGATCCAGCAACGCCGCCGGGCTGCGACTGCCTCGTTTGTCGCAATGGGCTGCGTCGGTCTTGAGGTCTCTCGTCGGTCGCCCCTGGTTGGGAATTGCGGTTTCCATGTGTTTGCCGATGGCAGGGTTTCTTGCCTTCCCGACCTTGGAAGAGCAGTTCTTTCCAGCGAGCGGTCGCGATCAATTCCACATCACAATCGAAGGGCCCGCGACCGATTCGCTCGCGCAGACCCAGGAGACGGCTCAGCGAGTCGATGCGATCGTGCGCGAGTCGGGCGCTGAGCGAGTGGATTGGTTTTTTGGAGAAAGTGCGCCGCAGTTTTACTACAACGTGATTTCGAGCCGGCGTGGGACACCGAACTACGCTCAAGCGTTGGTAAGGTTACCGAGCGGAGTCGCTCCCGGTCCGGTGATCGCATCTTTGCAGCGCCGTGTCAGTCGTGAGGTGACATCCGCGCGAGTGCTGGTCAAACAACTCGAGCAAGGGCCGCCGTTCGCCGCGCCGATCGAGGTTCGTTTCTTTGGACCTGACATGGAAATGTTGCAGAGGTTCGGTGAGGAAGCCCGTGCGATTCTCAGTCGCATGCCAGAGGTCGTCGCGGTGAAAACTGACTTTGCCGATGTGTTGCCGCAACTGACGTTCGATATCGACGAAGCGAGTGCAGCGCAGGCGGGCATTTCGCCAAAGGAAGTCGCCCGTCAGTTGGCCACGGCGCTGGACGGGCAAAGCGGCGGAAGCGTGCTTCAGGATAACGAAGTGGTGCCGATCGTCGTTCGGGTTGGCGATGGCAATCGTGGTGAAGTTTCACGAATCGCGAGCGCGGATTTGGTTCTTCGCGGTTCGGGCCGATCCTCTGTACAGGTCACTCCGCTGTCGGCGTTCGCGAAAGTGGGGCTCGAACCCGAGGCAGCGGCATTGCCTCGGCGAAATCGGATGCGGATGAACGAAGTCGCCGCGTATCTGGTGGCGGGTGTCTTGCCGAGCGAAGTGCAGACGGCGTTGGAAAGAGAACTGCAACCGCTGATCGAACAACTGCCTGCTGGCTATTCGGTGCAATACGGCGGCGAAGCGTCCAAACGCGATGACGCGGTGGGGAATTTGTTTTCGACGGTGGGTGTGCTCGCTGTGTTGATGTTGGCGACGTTGGTGTTGTCGTTTGGTTCGTTTCGAATGGCTGCCTTGATTGCTCTGATCGCGGCGTTGTCGGTTGGACTCGGGATGGGAGCCTTGGCTATCAGCGGATATCCGTTCGGGTTCATGGCGATCATCGGAACGATGGGATTGATCGGAGTCGCAATCAACGATTCGATCGTGGTGTTGGCTGGGATTCGGGCCAATGAGAAGGCTGCTGATGGTGACGTTGAGGCAATTTGTGGGGAGGTGATGCACTCATCGCGTCATGTGATCGCGACGACTTTGACGACGATGGCTGGCTTCACACCGTTGATTCTCGATGGAGGCGGGTTCTGGCCGCCGATGGCCGTGTCGATCGCGGGAGGTGTGGGCGGTGCGACTTTGTTGGCGTTGGTGTTGGTGCCGTCGATGTATCGGTGGATGGTTCGGCGTCCGGCGACGTATCGTTCCGTTTGATCGGGTTGTACGGCCGTCGTGGTAACCGAACGAAACTTTACCGGTTGATCGGCTGAGTGAAATTGGTTCGGTGGTCGATGAGATGGGGTACGGAGACGACGTGTCTACGCGTCGTTCGGTTCATGGAATGATCTCCCTAATTTCCCACCTTGTCCTTTGTCCGGGTAGAAGACGACGTGTCCACACCTCCACCGAGTTATCTGAAACTGCATCTGTGCGATTCCGATTCCGAGTCCGATGCGGATCTCGCGACCCGGGATTCATCCGCGGGCGTTCATCAAACCGTCAAGGACAGCGACCAGGCGGTCGAAGGTTTCTGGCGCACCTATACTGAAACGACCGGATGGCGAATCGATTCGGCGGAAGGCTCGCCTGACAAAAAGGCAACGGTATCGGGAGACCAATCTCACGCACTGACCGCGGTCGATGCCCAGCGATTAGCCGACGCGGCACGTGCGATGGCGGAGGAACTCGAGCAACAGAAATCGATCCTGCGGTCACAGCAAGCCGAACTCGCCGCTCGTGCGTCCGTGATCTTGGATGCTTCCAATGCCGAAGCCGGATGCGAACAAATTGACCGCATCCTCGCCGACGCGACACTCGCAACCGGAACCGATGCGGCAGCGATCTATCTGCTCGATGAAGTTACCGAACGACTCGCGACGCGTTTTGTTTTCGGCCTTTCACCGGCGCAGCGAATTGGCACATCCCGTCCGCTGCGAGGTGCCCGCGGTGATCTAGAAGCGATGGTTCAAGGCGTGGTCGCTGTCGACGATCTGCAAGGCGGACCGATCAATCAATACACACCGCCGGAGCCGTTCGCGTCAGGGATCTGTGTTTCGTTGGGCGGAATTGAATTGCCGATCGGGACGATGTGGTTGTTTGGGCGTGAAATGCGAAAGTATGACGATCTGGCCACGGCAGCGGCTCGGTTGGCTTCGTCCAATGTTTGTCACGCGTTAACCATGATGACGCAGCCTTCGAGGTTGCCTGAACTGGCAACGCTCAATGCCGCTCTGCCGACCGCAAGCTCTGCCGCCGAGGAGTCGAGTGCGTCTTTGAATGGGAAGTCGCCGACGGAAACTGATCTGGTAGATGCCGAACTCGAACGCATGCTGGCGGCCGACTTTAACGAAGCGGATTTTGAGCTCGACGAACTCGCCGATGCCGAATTTGATGTCGTTCGTTTCGTCGAAGCGATGGAGCCGCTCTCGGACGTCCCGCAAAAGGTCGAAACACAGGCTCCGCCAACGATTCGGAAATGGACCGATCAGATTGCAGATTGGCAGCACGATAGCTTGCCTCTGGGCGTTCGGTTGGCGCCGAGTTGGTCTGTCGATGGCATGGTGGAATCACCGCTTTCGATCGCACAGAGTTGGCATCATTGGGATGTTTTGCCTGACGGCGTGATCGCGTTGTCGATGTGCCAATTCAATCGAGTGTGGGCCCCCAACGCGAATCTGATCGAGACCCTTGACGGAACCGTTGCCCGCGCGGCACTGCAGGCCCACGCGAGCTATCGGCATTCGCCTCACGATGCGGTGATGCGAACGCTGCATACCTTGTTGCAGGTGCGTGACGGTGCGATTGACGAAACGGGACGACCGAATTTGTCGCTGTTCTATGCCCACATCGACCCGGAATCCGGTCACGCTCGCATCGCGTCCGTAGGGCAGTGGTCCAGCCTGATCGTATCAAAGTACGGTTATCGTCCGCTCAATCTCGCACCCACCCACGATGTTCGTGCCAATGAATTCATGGGCGAGCAGACCGCAATCAATCAAGAGACTACCCTGCTCGCCGATGAAGTGCTGTTGGTCGGCGGTGCCGGATGGTTAGGGATTGGGGAAGACGCGGGGCTGGCCGATTTGCCGGAATTACCCAAACACGAGTCGGTGCAAAACCGTGTCGGTGCGGCCATTCGCGACGCGATGCGTGAAGGCGAACGAAGTCCGTTGTCGGCCCTTCGGCGTCTGACCGCATCGATGCCGCTGCGACGGGAGCGTACCGCGATCGCGTTGATGCATGAAAACGCATGATGCGATCGGAAACAGCGATAGCGTCCGATGCTAACCCGATATCGTTAGTTCCGGCGCGGTGAAGTCTCTCGCCGACATGACGTCGACGATTGCCGAGCACATTTGTTGGATCAACGCATCGGGGAGGTTCAACGGCGGCGTGACATAAACGCAGTCGCCGAACGGTCGCAGCCAAACACCGGCGTCGACGAATTGTCGTCGCAGTGTTTCGAGTTCGGTTAATGCTTCTACTTGTACGACACCGATCGCACCGCGACTTCGCACATCGACGACGCCAGGAATTTGA
>NZ_ANOH01000481.1 GCF_000346505.1 Aporhodopirellula sallentina SM41 | reverse complement strand
TCGTGATCGCGCGAGAGACTTTCGAGCTGACCTGATCCGGCACTCCAAGGCTCCTCAGTGGGATCTCGTTGAGGAAATGATTGCAGAACCTTTGCGTGAACTGCGACGCGACGTTCGGGAGGAATGGATGCGACGATCGGCGGAAAAGAACGCATTGGTTCCGATCGATCGAGATCCGGTCCCGGATCAGTACAGCAATGCGGTTCGTGAATACTACGAACGGTTGGGGAGTGGGCAGTGATGCGGGAGGAGTCTTTGTTCTGGGGAGCGAATCAACTGATCGCCGACAGCGTGTCGTGGGGAGCGCCGCAGTGGTTGGTACCGGTCGCGGTTGTGGCCACGCTGTTGAGCGGAATGACAATCTGGAATTACGCCCAAAGCAATGCAATGGGCAACGTTCGTTGGGTTGCCGCAGCGTTGAAAATCGCGGCGATCGGTTTGGCTGCGATTTGTTTGTTGCAACCGATGCGGAACAGCGAACGTGCGCAGCCTCGTGCAAACTTACTGCCGATCTTGATCGACCGCAGCGAAAGCATGGAGGTGCAATCGACGGGAGGTTCCATAACCAGGCGTGAACGCGTCGAACAACTGTTTGGCAGCCGGAACGATTGGTTGCGGAGATTGGAGCAGGATTTTGATGTTCGGGGTTACACGTTCTCGTCGCGTGTTGCGAAGGTCTCTTTTAGCGCCGAGCGAGACTTCCGTTTAGACACCACGAACGAATACAGTTCGCGGATCCGGCCTAGCGTTGAAGCGGTGCGGAATCGGTTTTTGGAGCGACCGATTGCTGGCATTGTTCTTTTCACCGATGGCAACACAACGCAATCCGTGGGGACGGATGATTGGAAAGATCTGAATTGTCCGATCTACCCAGTTGTTCCAAATGAATCGGCCTCCCTCGCAGATGTTAGAGTGTCGAACGTGACGGTGCGTCAAACCGATTTCGAATCGGCTCCTGTTTCGGTACGAGTGCAGGTCGAAAACTCCGGGGACGAACGCGATTTGGTCGTGAGGCTCGAGGACTACGAACACGAGGATTCTGCTCAGGAGCAGTCTCTCACCTTGCGTTCGGGGCAACAAACCGGCGAGGTCACTTTTCAGTTCCGCCCGGATCAATCCGGGCTGCGTTTCTTTCGCGCGACGGTGTTTGCTGAATCCGATCGAGACGCATTTGATTCCATGGATGACGGGCAACCCCGATCACTGAGGTCGGACGTGACGTTGGTCAATAATCGGCGACTCGTCACGGTGGATCGAGACTCTGGACCGTACCGAATTCTGTACGTCGCCGGACGTCCCAATTGGGAATTCAAATTTCTGCGAAGAGCAATCGCGAGCGATGCGGAAATTGAGTTGGTGGGGTTGCTGCGGATCGCCAATAAAGAGCCCAAATTCAGTTTTCGGGATCAAGGCGTTTCCGGATCGAATTCACTGTTTCGCGGTGTTGATGAAAAGGAAGCGGAGCTCACGCAACAATACGACGAACCCGTCATCATTCGAATGGGAGTGAAAGAATCCGATGAGTTGAGTGACGGATTCCCCGAGTCGGCTGAAGAGTTGTTCGCATACCATGCGGTGATCTTGGACGATATCGAGCCCGAGTTTTTTAGTGAGGACCAATTGCTGTTGCTGCGTCGCTTCGTGGCCTTTCGAGGAGGCGGTCTGTTGATGCTCGGCGGTCAGGAATCGTTCTCGGGAAGAGAATTCTCCGACGGAGTTCTCGGAGAACTGTCGGCGGTCTATGGTCCTCGGGAAGGCCAGCAGAGTGTTGCGGCGAAGTATCAATATTCGATCTCTCGCGAAGGGATGTTGGAACCGTGGCTGCGTCTGCGTCGCAACGAGTCAGACGAAAAAAGCCGTTTGAACCGGTTGCCGCATCTAACGACTGTCAACGCGATTGGCGATGCGAAACCCGGGGCAGTTGTGTTGGCTGATGTCGAGAGCGAGGACGGAGTTTCGACGCCGGCTCTTGTGACGCAGCGGTTTGGTCGCGGCCGAACAGCGGCGTCGCCGATCGGAGATTTATGGCGGTGGGCAATGCATCGCACGCCGGATTCAAGTGATGAGACAAAAGACGATCCGGCGCAGATGTGGCGCCAACTGGCTCATTGGTTGGTAGGTGAGGTTCCTCGTCGAGTTGACCTACGTGTGGAAGATCACGTGGACTCGCCAAAGGCTGTTGACATTGTGGTATCGGTTTCAGACGAGGCGTATCTTCCGCTGGACAATGCCAATATTGAGTTGACGGTCACGCCAATCGGATCGGAACCGTTGGTTCTGCAGGCGTCCGCTGACGAACAAAAGGCCGGTGTGTATCGAGCCACGTATTGGTGCGATCGACCCGGCGCCTTTCGGGTGTCGGCCAAGGCATCCGGCGCGGATCACGCACCGATCGGTGAAGACGAATCAGGATGGGCGTATGAGCCCGCTGTTGATGAATTCCGTAACGTCGTGTTGAATCGTGAAATGATGACGGCGATTGCCGAGCAAACCGGTGGGAGGGTGATCAGCGATGATGATCTTGATGCGTTTGCGGAGGCGTTGCCGTCGCAAAAGGTGCCTGTGATGCAGACCTGGACCTACCCTCTTTGGCATTCGGCGTGGTGGCTGACCGCGTTGGTTGCATGTCTGTGCACCGAATGGGGACTGAGACGTTGGAAGGGAATGGCATGAGTCGAAAATTTGCGATAGCGATGGTGTTATTTGTGATGTGTTTGGTGGCACCGATGAGTGTTACCGCCAAGCAATCCGCGCCGCGCGGTCATGACATCACGCTCGTGATTGGCGCGCCCGGCACGAGCGAGTTTGCTGAACAGTTCGCTCAGTGGGCAGACCGATGGAGAGGAATCGCAGAACGAGGCGAAATCGAAATCGAGGTGATTGGCGAAACGGAGTCAAGCGAGAGCGACTACGAGACATTGCGTTCTCGGGTGAGCTCATGGAGTGATTCCGGCACGACGCATTGGATCGTTTTCGTCGGCCACGGGACTCATCGGGAGGGTGAGTCCAAGTTCAACTTGCGTGGACCAGATGTGACGGCGAGTGAGTTGGCGAAATGGTTAAACACGACGAGTGCCAATGCAAGCGATCCGCAACTCAAGGCTCCGTTGGTGATCGTTAATTGCAGTTCTTCGAGCGGTCCCTTTGTCAACGCACTGTCTGCCCCCGGACGTATTGTTGTGACCGCCACCGAGTCCGCGACCGAGCAAAACTTTGCTAGGTTCGGCGACTACTTTTCCGAGGCGATGTTGTCGCTCGAATCGGACCTCGACCACGATCATGAGGTATCCGTTCTCGAGGCGTTCTTGAGAGCAAGTAAGCAAACGCAACGGTTCTACGAGAGCGAATCTCGTATCGCCACGGAGCACGCGTTGATTGACGACAATGGAGACGCGTTGGGAACACGAGCGAAGGCATTCCGGGGGACACGAGTGATCGCCAACGCCAAAGGTGAAGCCGATATCGATGGGCAATTGGCCAGGCGGGTCGCGTTTCCGATGGGAATTAATGGGCAAACGCCACAACTGTCGGACGAGCAATCCGTGGAACGAGACCACATTGAAATGCAGGTCGAAACGCTACGACGACGCAAGCACGAGATGCCTGAAACAACCTACTACGATGAACTCGAATTGCTGATGTTGGAACTCGCCAAAATCTACCAAGCGGCTTCGCAGGAGCAGCAAGGCAGCGACGGTGCCAACGTGGTTACGCCTGCAAAGGCCAGCGATCAGGAATGACGAAGAAGCGGTCGTGTTCCGCGTATTGGTTGTATTGCAAGTGAAGTCGACTTACGAGTACTGGCGTTTCAAGTTCGCAGAAGTGTTCGGCGATGTAGGAAGAAAGCTGTTTGCCCGTGAGCAGAGAATCCTCTTCGGGATGAGCTAGGCTGTCCGAGAGCCACCATGGTTTGCGTCGTATTTGGTATCGGACCAAGTCAGCACAATCGATCGAGTCAATCATGCCGACACGGGCAATGCCGCCCTTCAGATGAGAGGCTGACATGCGAGGTGGTAATTCGACCGCGTTCGTACGATCCCCTTCGTAGAAGATGCGTCCTTTCACGATCGCGGCGCGGATGTCGACCTCGGGGAAGTATTCGATACTCAGCGGGAGTTGATGCTCATAGATTCGTTGCATCTTACGCTCAAACGTATCTCGCACGTTTGGACCGATGAAATGGCTGCCGTCGATAGAGTGTTCGGATTGGTGGAGGTAGAACTTAACGGCCGCTTCGAGATGAACCGTGGCTCCCTGTTCGTCACGAAAGAGATAGTCAATTTCCCCGACGGTCTTTTTGTGTGAGTGGATTTGCAGTGTGTGAGCGATGAGATCCACATGACGGATGTGAACCAACCAGTACAACACCAACCGCTCAAAGTAGTAGCCGACTTTGCGTGGCGGGCCCGTCGCGAAAAAATTGACTAGGTGTGAGACATCGACTTCTTCAGACGTTAGCGTTCGTCTAGTTCCCGTCGGATCTGGTTCGACAATGAGCGAGGGGCTATTGACGGTCCAAAGCAAATCACGAAGGAGTTGAGCCGGAGAAGCCAAGATTTTGCCAGGAAGAGAGGATGCCCGCGGTTTCCGTAACAAGGACCCGATCCGAATAAATCCGTTTGGAAGCTATTCGGATTCGAATCAGTAGAACGGCGTTCGCCTTCGTTTCAAATCGGAAAACCGCAAAGCATACCTTTAACGATCGCGGGGAGGCAAAGGATGGCTCGTGTGCACGCGATCGTTTGACAGAAAGGTCATCGTAGATGAAGACCGAGTTGCTCACGGGAGCAACGTTCTTTGAGAGTGGTTTACTCGTAGGTGGGCTCAGGACTGTCTTCGGAATAGTCGCCGGAATAGGTGACGTCGGGGTCAGGAACAATTACTTCGTTCTCTGCGTCTCCCGAGCAACCCGAAAGGCAGGTTCCGAGAACGAGGATGAAAGCCAAGGAGGCGATTTTGTTAAGCATGCTGTTTCCTAAGGTGGGGATTGATTGATGCGGATGAGTGCATCCGCATGGGAATGGATTTGGAAGTGACTGGTCGAATGCAAAAACGCGTCACCTTCGGGACGATTGGTAAGGATCCGAAGGTGACGCAACTGGATCGTTCGAGCTTAGATTTCCTCGTCGATCGTTTCTTTATGGGCTCGTGTACCGAGAGCTCCCCACAAACCGTAGGGGCTGACTTGACCGGGAGCACGGATTCCAGTTCCGTCCCGCCAGACGGGACCGGAGTTTTGGTTTCCAGCTTCGATCGAATCGGTGACAAACTTGACCGCTCCGTCACCCATCAACACGTGGCAACCGCCTTGGTGACGACTGCCCGGAGGAACGAGGCCCGTTCCATAGGTCCATCCCGCCAAAACGAGTGCGGAGTTAGGAGGTCCCATGGTTTTGACTTGGGTGTAGAGTGCGTACCCGTTTGACCAGATGTAGCCGCGACCCTCGCCAGCACCACCAGCGACATTCGATGCACCCGATCGCCAAAATTGTGGACGTTCCGGATCGGCTTCGTCGTTCCCAACGATCGGGCCATTGTTCTGGAAGTCGTTGTCATTCCGCATGCGGGTACGAATGTCGCGGTCACCGAGGTCCGTTACGATTTCTCCGGCAGCGATCGTGTTGGAGAGGCCGTCGAGAATATCGCGGAAGGCACTGCGTTTTCGTGGTGAGAAGAAGCCACGGTCGGATGGATTGAAGTTCGTGGCCGCGCCTGACGTTGGAACGAGCATGTCGTCCACGGGACCTTGTTCCTGCCAATAGTTCGAATCTCCCGTGCAGGCGCCGTAGTTGGTACGTCCTTGGCTGGGGAGACCTTTGCCCGGGTCGCTTGGGCAGCGAAGGGTCGGAATTTCCGTTGCCCATGGAATGTAGGTGTTGGTGTCAGGGTGCGGAGCCGGTCCCATCGCAGCCCACGGTGGTGATTTCAATGCACCGGTCACGGTTTCCTGGCTTGGGTTGCTGATCTGTTCCCAAAGAGCCTGTTGTTCCATGAATGGGGTCAGGCCGACGAGCATGCTCAACCGTCCCAGGTTGGCGAAGTCATATGTTGGGGGAACCGCGTGCTTATCAACATCGGTGATGCCACTGTTTCCCAAGCCGGTACCACCGAGCTGAGTCGGCAGTTGGTTGTATGCCGAATGGTAGTTGTGCATCGCCAAGCCGATTTGCTTGAAATTGTTGCTGCAGCTCATGCGGCGGGCCGCCTCACGTGCAGCTTGGACGGCGGGCAGCAGAAGCCCCACCAACACACCGATGATGGCAATCACCACCAACAGTTCGACTAGGGTAAAACCGCTTCGTTGTTTGTTTTGCATAAGATTTCCTGTAGATAAGAGGTTTCAAGAACTTCCCGAGCTGTTGCTTACGGAAACGTAAGGGCTGGCTAACGGAAGCCAGGGGGACATTGCCTATCATTGACCGTTGGCCGCAGATTGAACCCGGTGATTTGCGACAGTGAGATGCGAAATTGCGACAGTCCCCAGCGTGGGGGGGTGAGAAAGCACTGACGATGGCTCGCGAAGGCGTTTGAGAAAGTGAAAAAGAGAATTGGGTACTTCAATCGAGGGAAGGTGCCGTGCGGATACCTAATGTGGGTCGGTTTGTGCTGTGAAATTGTCGATTTGAGTTGCGCATCTCGCCGCTTGGCCTTCGCTGTCAATCGATTGGCAATTCGTCCAAAGTTTGAGCGTCCTTGGCGCCGAATCAGATCGTGAAATCGACACTTGCGCTAGAACGATTCGGCAACCACGTGGGCAACCGGCTTTCCCGCGCTTGTTTCCGGCGACTCTGGATCCGATTTCGTATTGAACACGGTGCTATTGAGAGGCGCCGACGGAGAAGGACGCCTTGGAAGCGTTCCGAATACAAATCAGCCGATCGGTGAAAGCCGCCGTTGGCAAGGCACAACCGGGCAAACGCCCTTCGGCGAATTGGTCGATCGCAGTTTTCGGATAGGTGCTTGGGCTACTGAGTTAGTAACTTTGCCAAGGTGGCACCAAACAATTTCGCGGAATTGTCGTCTTCGCCAGTCACGATCTTTCCGTCGACCAATACGTCGTCAGCGGAAGTTCGCGGATTCCCGATGGAGCGAGCGGGAGATACTCGTGCCCGGTTGGCTTCTGCGTTCCATCGCGAGAGAGGTTGGTCGCGGCGGCCATTGTACGTACCCGAAGGGCTTTGCCGTGGTGACGCGACCACGTGGCGATTGTGCAGCAGGCTCTTGCCGTCCACCCTCGCCCATGCCAAGACCGAGACGCCGTGACAGAGGGCACCGATGAATTTGCCCTGCTCAACGAAGTCATTGAGTAAACGGTTGACTGCCGTCTTCGTTTGCGTGTCACCGTTATAAGTGCGATTGTTGTACGAGCCGTTGAATGCGAATTGATACATCGAAGAGCCCCAACCACCTGAGAACATGATCGCGTCGTAGTCGGCAGCGTTGGCGTCGGCTATCGCAAGATCCGGAGTCACGGAACCATCACCTCGTTGTCCGGAGTTGCTGTGCGGGCGACACAACGTCTTGCGGCCTGCGGCCACGTCGACCTTGATTCCGGCTTGTTCGAATTGGCGTCTCGGCTCGATGTATTCCCGATAGAAAAAGTCTTGGTTGGCGATCACCAACAGCACGCGTTTGCCTGTCGCAGCGGACGTGTCGGTCGGCATCGAAGCCGTTGACGAAGATTCGGTTTGCGGAACTCGGGGGCGGTCATCCTGACGAGATCTACTCATCTGTGATTTGTTTTGGCGTCCAATGTTGCCGGTTCGATTTGCGTTGGAGGCAAGAGACCGATCGCTCGCTGTTCTGACTTCGATTGAGTCAAAGACTGTTTCAGATGCATAGGCACCGACGGCGAGCACGGTTGTGTCGGGTATCGTCCAGATGGATGGGACAGTCAATCGCTGGCCGGTAAGCGGCATCTCGGCGAGTCGTTTGCCATCGAGGTAGGCGGCGATGTGATCGGATCGGACCTCCACCATGGCGGTGTATCGTCTGCCGTTTTCCAGTTGAACGTCGTTCACTCTTGTGTCGTTTTCTTGAATCGTTTCGCCGTTGATGTTCTGAATACCCGCGAGGTGCTGCCCCCACGCGTCGACCTCAAAGGATGCTTGACCCTGACCGGTAGCAAAAAAGAGGGCGATCGAGTGTGCCCCGTTGTTGCGAGTAAAGCTAACGCGAAAGTCGTATTCCGATTTTGGCTGAAACGGCAGTGTGAGTCGTGACGCTCCGTTCGCGCTGGCCGTGATGGCGGATTCGGATTTTGTCCACGTTCCGGATACGGTTTGGCGATCGACGTCAATCCGCGGCAGCAGATCATCCCACGCGCTGATATTCGTTGTGCCGCAAAGGATCAGAAGAGATCCGGTGAGGAGCCGTAGTGTTCCTGTCATCATGGCAAGTCGCCTGTCGGTAGAGGGGAATCGACCGCGAATTCTCCATGGGAAAATTCTGCATGGGAATGATGCTGCGAAACCTCGTGAGGGACTCGCGGCATCCAGCCATGTTAGTAGGTCAGATTCGAGTGTGCACGTCATCGGGGACGTGTATGCCGAGTTGGCTTCAAGATGAGTGCACGCGCCTCGTTCTATGCGGTGATCGGCATGAAACGCAGGTTGTTGGTGTCACATGCAGCGTGGCGGACGCTCGATGAGATTGCAGGTGGTCAACGGGTTCCCCAGTTCCGCACGCTGGGGAGATTGCGATAAAGGAACCAGTTGTAGAATCGTCTCGGCAAGAATCGCCGTAGAAAAGAAAAGAGTAATGCGTCCATGCTGCCGTAGACACGTAGGGGAGGCGACTTCTGACGGATTACTTTGGCGACCTTGGCGGCAACGGAGTCGGGAGTGGCCAGCGCGCGGTGCATCGCCTTTTCGATGAAACGCTCCATGTGATAGTAGTGCTCGTGATACGGATCGTTGTCGTCCTGCGAGGCACGAGAGCTTTGAATCGTGTACGGTACTTTTTCAAATGCGTCCGAACGCATGAATCCCGGCTGGATCAGTGTCACCGAGACGTTCCACGGTCTGAGTTCGTAGAACAAAGCTTCGCTGGCTCCCTCGAGTGCGAATTTGGAGGCGGAGTAGACCGACATCGTGGGCATCGCCATCATGCCGCCGACCGACGAAATGTTGATGATCTTCCCCGCTCGTCGAGCTCTCATGCCCGGTAAAACATGACGTGCCAGTTCGATCGGCGAACGAAAGTTGATGTTCATTTGATGCAGCCGTTCGGGCTCGGTCACATGTTCCACGCATGACCGGTACGCGACGCCGGCGTTATTGATGAGGATGTCGACACCACCGAGTGTGGTTTGAATCTCATCGATCACGGTCTCGCGTTGTCGCGGGCAGGTGATGTCGAGTTCTCGAATCCAGAGTCGTTCGCTCTCGGAGATATCGCTCTTTTTGAACCGATCGAGAGACGAACGTCGAGCGGTGAGGACGAGATGAAGAGGTTGCTGCCGCTGTTCGAGAATGAGGCGGCGGGCGATCGCGAGGCCCAATCCGACGGACGCTCCCGTGATGAGAACGACCTGGGGGCGTTCGGGCTTCATAAAGATTGGTGAAGGCGCATGAGAAACTTCTCGCGGTCACGAGACCGTTTGGGTCATCGAGGCAGAAGCTGTGAAATGCGATTGTGTTCGGTCGCCGGAACGGGCTCACAACAACTCACCGTGCCGAGAAGACCGAGTTGATAATCCTCTAGCGATTCTCGGTGTTCAAGAGTGAAACGCATGCCGCCTCGCGGGAGAGATGCTGTTTCATCGGGAGAAAGGCGAAGTCGCCAGATGCCGCCGAGCTTGAATTCACAGCGTTGTGGGTCTGTGATTTCCACGACCACGAGTTGGTCAACGAATTGGCTGTAGATTCGAAAGCGAGGTTCGTGGCCGACCCAGTTGATGGTCGTTCGACTCGTGTCGACCAACTGGAAAGAGACATCGAGTGGTTTTCCGGGGTGGACGCGAAACCAGGACAGGCGTGACCGTGTTTTGCCTGGCAGCCGTTTGGCGCGGATCGTCATTGGTGGCACCGTATGGGGGAATCGGAGGTCAAGCGTAATGCTTACGAAATAAGCATGCGTGACTTCCCTAATAGAAAAGCAAAGTGTGTACCGCCTGACAGCCTCTCGAAACGAATGGC
Source organism: Aporhodopirellula sallentina SM41 (assembly GCF_000346505.1). Lineage (GTDB taxonomy): Bacteria > Planctomycetota > Planctomycetia > Pirellulales > Pirellulaceae > Rhodopirellula > Rhodopirellula sallentina. The sequence goes on along the minus strand of NZ_ANOH01000481.1, from coordinate 7,967 downwards.
TATTTCGCCCGATAAATCCTGCCGATTTTTTTATGTCTTTTGTGTTGGGGGTGTCGATTTAGCCGTGTCGACTTCGGGGATGCAATGTTCTTAAGCAAAGTTCAATCTGCTGTGCATATTCCCTGTGCATAGCAATCGAGAAAAGTTGTTTTTTGAACTCCGCTGTCTAGGGCTTCGGATAGTACCTCCTCTGACAAAGGCCTGATTGGTATTCAATAGTGATTGGATGGACACGACGCAGTAGCCGTGGGGTTCGTGCTCGGTAGGTCACTGCCAAATGACGGGAAGGAACACGGTCATTTCACACTCGCCTCGATTGCACCACGCAAAATAGGGCACGAACGTTGTGTGTTGCATCGTCCAAGTCGGTTGCTTGACCGTTTGATACATCGTTGCTGTGGATCTGTCGCGAATGGCGATCGTTCCTTCAATTGCTGTCAAACCGCCGAGGAGATCTGGATGGAACTCGGCGGTCAAGTTCGAATTCGATGGCAGGTAGACGTCGAGGATGCTTGTTTCTTCAGGAAGGTCCGGTGATTCGATGCAGTACACGACCGGGCCCCGGGCAATCGCGACTTGATTGCGAGTCTCTTCGATGCGAGGGTGTCCTTCGACCAGGCGGACGGGCATGGGCATGTTTAATTCGATCACATCCCCTAACGCCCACTGTCGGTTGATGGTTGCGTATCGACCGGGGACTAATTCGCGGTTTCGCTTTTGACCGTTGACGGACACCTCAGAGCCTTCCGCCCAATCGGGAATGCGTAGATGAATGTCGAAGGCGGTGTCTTTGCAGCGTTCGATTGTGATGGTGACTTTTCCATCCCACGGATAGCTCGTTTGCTGGGTCAACTGGATCGCAGTTTGGTCTCGCAGTTGGGTCGATAAAGAGTTCCCGCCATAGAGATTCACCGCAACGCCGTTCTCGGAAAGGCTGTAGGCCCACGCAGAAGATTTGGCAATGGTACGGACGAGGTTGGGAGGGCAGCAGAAGCACTTGAGGTACGGTTTGCGGTGCGGTGACTCGGTATTCATCTTGGAATAGTCACGAGCACCGTTCACGAGTCGCAGTGGGTTGGAGTAGAAATAATGGGTGCCGGAAATGCTGATTCCGGACAACGCACTGTTGAACAGGACACGCTCCATCACGTCGGCGTATTTCGATTCTCCTTTGATGTTCAACATTCGATAGCTGAACATTGCGTTGCATATGTTGGCGCACGTTTCGTTGTAGGCGGATGAATTCGGCATCACGTATTCGCCGACGAAGCCTTCGGAGATCCGGTCGCGCCTGCTCGATATGCCATAGTGTGCTTGGCCGACGGCTCCTGTGAGATACATCTTTTTGTCAACGACGTTGCTCCAGAGACGGTCCAACGCATTCAACAGCGCTTGTTCCCCTGTCTCGGCATAGACATCGGCCGCCCCCGCGTAGAAATACAACGCGAGTACCGCATGCCCAACGGCTTCGGTCTCTTTGCGAAGCGGAACTCGTTCCTGCACCATGTCACCGGTGGATTCGCCGGTCACTGTTGGGTGATCCGAATCACGTTGGTTGCCACGGTTGTTGATGAAGATTTCGGCGAGCTCGAGGTACCGAGCGTCTTTGGTCGTGCGATACAGTTCAGCGAGTCCCATGATTTGGGTCTGATTGAATCCGAACCGAGACAATTGTTTGGGGCGAGGTTGAAAGAGTCGATAAAGAAGGTCCGCGTTCTTCGTCGCAATCTTCAGGAAGTTCGTCTTTCCCGTCACGCGGTGGTGGATGCATGCGGCGGTGTAGAGATGTCCGCAGTTGTACATCTCGTGAAAACGCCGGTTTGAAAAGTGAGGTATCTCCTCAATCTGAATTTGGGTGTGAAGGTAACCGTCGGGTTCCTGCGCGCTGGCGATGATTTCAATCAGTTGGTCGAGTTCACTTAGTAAGTCCTCGTTCTGGTTGATCGCGTACAAATACACGGATGCTTCCATCCATTTGTAAAAGTCGCCGTCGTGCCATGAGAAACCTTTGTGTGTTCCCTTTTGTGTTCCCGCGGCGATTTTGAAATTGTTGAGGGCGTGTCCGGTGTCACCTTTGAGAATTTCGCCCATGTGCGGCACCATGGTTTCCTCACACGACGCAAATTTTTCCGCCCAGAAGCCATCGGTCCAACGGCAGTCGCCGATGTTGATTCCATGGAACCGGGAATGTGGGCTGTCGGAATAGTCGATGATTCCTTTGGTTTGTCCCTGAGCGAATGACGCGAGAATCAGGCAGGTGACGATTGCGTTGATCGATCTCATGGTGCTGTTAGTGGTGTGGGGTCCTATCGCACCGGTCGCAACGGAATGAGGGGCGACGAGCGGGCAGTGACATGCGGGTGTGAAGTTCAGCTTGTCATTCTAGTGCGTCGCAGTTCGATCCCTCAAATCGATGGAGTTCGCAGTCCTCGGGCGATGGCTCGCGTTCGTTTAGCAAGCGATTGCTTGCAAAGCCTTGTTGAACAAGGGGTAACGTCGAGGTGAGACAAGAGATTGAGGTGTTGCGAAGAGAGTACCCCCGTTTGCGAGCGTCAAAATGCCGCTCGGTTTATCTTGCCTAGTTGGAATCGGCAGATTTTGATTCGGGTGTTGGGTGTCGACTGAGTGGTCGATGGAGCAATTGACAGGGCAAACGAACGGCACCCGAGGAAGCGGCAATAAAAGATGTCGGCCCCTTTGCGTCAGCGATAGACACGGACGGGAGGTCTATGCCGCTTTCGGAATTTCTCGTCCTTGCAGTTGATAGACGTAACGCAGGACTTCGGCCACGGCTTGATATTGGTCTGCAGGGATTTCTTGACCGACCTCGACGTTCTTGTAGAGGAACTGGGCGAGAGGTTTTCGTTCGACTACCGGGATGCCGCTCTCAAGAGCGACTCGGCGGATCTTTTGTGCGATGAGCCCGGCACCTTTGGCGACGACAATCGGCGCGGGCATCGATTTGGGGTCGTACTTAATCGCGATGGCGAGTTCGGTGGGATTGCTGACAACGACATCGGCGCTGGGGACATCGTTGCTGGCTCGGTTCATTGCCAGTTGACGAGCGACTTGACGACGCCGAGCGGCGACTTGTGGGTCGCCCTCGGTGTCTTTCATTTCGTCCCGCAATTCCTGGTCGGTCATCATCATGTCTTGTTCGTTCTTCCATTTTTGGAACGCCCACTCAAGCAGGGCCAGCACGAACAGACCTGATCCGATCCACAAACAAACACCGAAGAGCGTGTGAAACATCGTCGATGCGATTTGTGGCACGGACATGGACGCCATTCCGATGACGCTGTCTTTGTGTGCCCGCAACGCATAGTATGCAACGGTTGCGATCAGTCCGACTTTGACCATTCCGAACAGCAATCGCATCATTCCGCGCAGTGATAAGATGCGTTTGGCGCCGGAGAGAGGACTGATGTTGCTGAGTTTGGGCATCAGTTTGTCGGGCGAGAGGATCAGGCCCGCTTGGGTTAAGTTGATCGCAATCGCGCCGACGAACATCAACAATAAAATCGGAGCGGTCGCGATGGCGAGACGTCCACTCAGCCGCATCATTTCGCTGGTGGCTTCCTGAGGCGTGTAGGCGATCAGGCGAGAGTTCGAGAGTGCCGATTCGATTCCGCCGGCCATGATCGCGGCGGTTTTTCCACCGACCACGTACATGGCACCGAGAGCTGCCAGGAGCAGCGTCGCCGAGGTCAGGTCTTGGCTTTTGGCGACTTGGCCTTTTTCCCGAGCTTGACGCCGCTTCCGCTCGGTTGCAAAGTGTTTCTTATCTCCATCGGACATGTTATTCGCCCTTGTTCCATATCATGGAGAGGCGTTCCACGTTGACGGCAAGGTCGTCTTGAAAGATCCAAGCAACCGAACCGATCGTTAGGGAAGTCACCACAAGGAGTGCCAGCGAATTGACGCTCAAGCCGATCGCAAGAACGTTGATTTGTGGCATCGTGCGGCTGATCAGACCGGTTACGAGGTTGCTCAACAACAACGCTGCGATCACCGGGGCGGAGACGCGAACGCCCGAGGCGAGTGCTCCGCTCATGCAGTCAATCACCGCCTGCATCATCGAGTCGTGAAAGACGATGTTGCCCGGCGGAACGTGATCGAAGCTCTCGACGAGCAAACTGAGAATGACGCGGTGCCCGCCTCCGAGCAACATAACCGCGGTGACCAACATGCCGACCATTCTCGCCATCGCCGGCATGCTGCTTTGGGTTGTCGGATCGATCGAATCGCCGAGTTGCATGCCTCCGGTGCTGGTGATGGCTTCACCGGCGAGCTGAATCCCGGTGATCACAATTTGGATCGTGGCGCCTATCAATAGGCCCACCAACGCTTCACGTGCCACGGCAATCGCCAGGCTCGCCAAGTGATCCATCTCGGGAACGTTCTGCAGCGACGGACGATCCGCGAGAGCGGGTAGCAACAATGCCGTCATCATCAAAGCGAGCAGGGCTTTGATTCGTTTCGGAACGCCCACGCCGACCGCGGGCATTGCCATCAGGAGCATTCCGAGGCGAGTTAGAACCAGAACACCTACGACGAGGTGTTCCATGATCCAGTCAACGAACGGTTGCATTTCACAGGCCGCCCGCGTTTTCGAAGACCGAACGGGTGAACTCGATCATGCGAGTCATCAACCATGGCATGCAAACCACCAACACTGCCGCCATCGCGAGGATCTTGGGGACGAAGGATACCGTTTGATCTTGAATTTGAGTGAGTGCCTGAATCAAGCCAATCGCGAGTCCGGCGGCCATGCCAATCAACAGCATTGGGGTAGCGAGAACGATCGCGACGATGAGGGCTTCGCGAATCAGGTCAACAGCGGAAGACGGTTCAAGCATTTTTAATGATGGTGGTTAAGGCAAGCGAGTTTGGTTTTGAAAGTTGAACGCGCAGCGGGAAACTGGGGATCAAATTGTTCCGAAACTGTTCATCAACATTTCAACAACGAGTCGCCATCCATCCACGAGAACAAACAAAAGAAGTTTGAAGGGCAACGAAATGACGGCGGGAGGAAGCATGAGCATCCCCATCGAAATCGTGACGCTCGCGACGACCAAGTCAACAATGAGAAAAGGCAGGTAGATTTGGAAACCCATCAGGAACGCCGTTTTCAGTTCGCTGAGGATGAAGGCCGGAAGGAGCACTCGCATCGGCACTTCGGAAAAGGTGCTTGGCAATGGTGCGTCGGCGTCCATGTAGCTGTAGAAAAGATGAACGTCGTCGTGATTGCCGGCGACGTCGATCTGACGTGACATGAATTCTCGAACGGGGATGGAGCCTGCCTCATAGGCTTCCTCGAGCGACATCTCCACATCCGGGTTGGTGTAGGGTTCGATCGCATCGTCGTAAACTCGCGTCCAAACGGGAGTCATCACGAAGAGCGTCATGAACAACGCGACACTCGTCATCACTTGGCTCGGCGGCAGTGACTGCAACCCGATTGCTTGGCGAAGCAAACCGAGCACGATGATGATTCGCACGTAGCACGTTGTCATCAACAGAATCGCTGGGGCGAGCGAGAGCACGGTGAGCAGCAGCATGATCTGCAAACTGCCGGACATGCCCTCGGGGCTGGTCCAGTTCTCGGGGCCTCCGTTGAGGAAATCGAGTGGCTCCCGGTCGGAGGGCGGTGTCTCTAGCGGTTCGAGCCGATCCCCCGCACCAACGCGAATCGGTGTGCGGGCATCGACAACCTCATCGGGCGACTCGGTTTCTTGCGCGTAACTCGGTGTTGGGGCCAGTGTCAACGCGACGAAGGTCAACGCTAAGCCACTGAGCCTTTTCATCCAAGTGGATATCGCGACGTACCGACCGGAATCCCGGCGGACGCGGATGCGTGGCATTGAAACAGGGGAAGCGTATGCTGACACGAAGTAGCGGATTGTGGGAGGCGTTTTGTGCCCGAGAACGAATCAATGAACCATCGGTTCGCTTACCAAGCCTCGGCAAACTGCCAAACGGAGCAGTTGCGGAGGGCTCATCAGGAACGATGGCCGGATTCTCGGGCGGACCTCTCGGACTTTAGGAAAAATCCGCGTTTTGTCGAAAGAGGGTTTCCGCTACGTGTTTCACGCGTTTTTTAGTGGGTTGATGCTTTAGGGGTGATGTCGCTGGGTGATTTCAGTCAATGCTGAGTGCAAATGAGAGTTGCTGGCGACGACACTGGTGCTGCTCATCGGCAGCGTTCCTGCACGTGCGTCCGTGATCTGTCCGCCCGCTTCGGTGACAAACAGTGATCCCGCGGCAAAGTCCCATGGCGAGAGGTTGTATTCGAAGAACCCTTCGAGTTTCCCACAGCCGACCATGCATAGATCGAGCGACGCGGTGCCGAACCTGCGAATCCCGTGGATGTTATGCGAGAAGCATTCTTCAATTGCCGCGAGCGTTGCCTGCATCATCGAGCCGCGATCGTAATAGAATCCGCATCCGATCATCGCTTGGCCGAGTTGGTCGGTGGAACTAACGCAAACGCGTTGCCCGTTTCGAAACGCCCCTTGGCCGTGGACGGTGGTGTAAAGGTCGTCGTGGATCGGGTTGTAAATGGCACCGGCTTTCGCTTGGCCGTTCTCGTAGTAGCCGATCGAGACCGCAAAGTGTTCGATGCGGTGGGCAAAGTTGTTGGTGCCATCGAGCGGGTCGATGATCCAAAGGTGTTCTGAATCGACATCGCCGCCCTGCAGCGATTCTTCGCCGAGCAGTTCGTGGTCGGGGAACGTCTCTCGAATGATCGACGCGATAACCTGTTCACTTTCTTCATCGGCGTCGCTGACTAGGTCGTAGGACTTCCCGCCGTCACCGGATTTGTTTCGCATCGTGACACCCTCTTCGAAGTAACGACGAAGGATTGCTCCCCCAGTCCGAGAGGCGGCGATGGCGGTGTCGAGAATCAATTGCGCATTTGTCATGGGAGCGGCCGCAGGTGAATGGTTGCAGTGAGGTTAGCCGAGGTTCGTTTTCGGTGGCGTGATTGAAGCAAACGCAGTTTTCTGTTTCACTCTCTGCTCAATCTATCCGTACCTTATGAAAGAATGCAGAGGACTCAATTGATCGGATCTATCATCGCCGACTCGGCGCGGATGAGTGTGGGGTATGCCGAGCGATTGCTCAAGGACGTCACTGCGTCACAGTTTGCTCGTTTTGCCGAGGTAGGCGGACAGCAGATTGTGTCCAATCACCCGGCTTTCATCCTAGGACACCTGAGTTTGTATCCCTGCCGCGTGGTTTCGGAGGTTGGTGGCGATGCGACGTCAATCCAGCCTTCGAGTAAGTTCGAGGCACTGTTCGCACCCTCGGCGACTTGTTTGGATGATCCGGAGGGAACGTTGTACCCGTCGATGGAAGAAATCACGGGCAAGTTTTTCGCTGCTCATGAATATGCGATCGAAGTGCTGATGGCGACCGAAGACGCTGCGTTCGGCGCTGAAAACACTCATGAACGGCTGAGAGCCAAGTTCGCAACGGTCGGATCGGCCCACGCGTTCTATTTAGGCGGTCACGCGATGCTTCACATTGGCCAGTTCAGTGCGTGGCGTCGAGCGATGGGGCTCGGCGCAGCCTAGTATTTCACTGCAGCGTGGCGTTCGGGTGGAATCGTACTGGATGACGCGAGGAATCCCCTTGCTTGACCAGCGAATCGAGGACTCGTCGCCTCGTCCACTACCCGAAAACCAAGTTGACCTGAAGTACTAGTGGTGCGTCAAAGCCTCGATTTAGGGTAGCGAAAATCGCCAAGAGTTTCGGGAGGGCTCGTGAATCACCGAAAGTTTTGGCGACTTTCGCTACGGCCTTGAACCTTCATTCTTGATCGTGACGCACGACTAGAACGTTTGGAAAAACGATGTCGCCAGACTTCGGAGGACTGAATTCTGGCGAACCGGCTCGTATTTCGACGCAGCTTCGTTTGCGGGATGGCGGTAGTGGATCTTGTTAAAGAACCTGCTGCATGA
>NZ_ANOH01000480.1 GCF_000346505.1 Aporhodopirellula sallentina SM41 | reverse complement strand
GTTGCCGACAGCGCGCTGCTTATTCTGCGGCCGGACATGTTCGATAGTGTTGGGACGGTTGAAGTCACTGTGGTTGCATCGTATTGAGAACGATTCCGAGCGAACGGATCGAATGATCGGCGAGTATTTACGGCCGGATGTGGAGGAGTCGCCGACCGCAACGGCGTTCGACATGATTCACGCGGCCGCGTTGTCGCAGTGGTTTCGTTAGCGGCAGCGACCGGCAAACCGAGTCGTTTTCCGGTGCGGTTGGACGACATGGTGGTGTGCGATATGTGAATCCGCGTTGCACCGTTTCGGTTCAGGTACAATGACTGCGGTGCATTCGAGTTAGGTGTTCTTTGAGCAGGTGATCGGTTTCGTGTCGGCGTCTTCGCATGGTGGTTTTCCGGTACAGGCATTGCCGGTGCTCGATCGTTTGATGAACGTGCAGGATTCGGCTTCGGAGTGTCCCTATTTGGATTCAACGATCGCTCGGATGCCGCTGTATTATCCGATCCAAACGCTCAGCGGCCGGGAGGTCGATTTGCTGCTCGAGGGCGGTTTTCGGCGCAGCGGCACGTTGTTGTACTACACGCACTGTGCCCCCTGTTTTGCATGCGAACCGACGCGGCTCGACGTGGCAAAGTTTCGCATCGGTAGTTCGTTCAAACGGGTGCTGAAGCGAGCCGCGAGGGAGCTGACTTTGAAATGGCAGTTGCCGGTTGTCGATGAGCAACGGGTTGCGCTTTACAACGCTCATCGGGTCGGCCGTGGTCTCGGCAACAGTCCCGCGATCGGTGATTCGGAGTACCACGCTTTCCTGACCGACTCTTGTTGGCCGACGTTGGAACTGGAAATCTGCCAAGGCGACCGCTTGATCGGCGTGTCGATTATGGATGTGGGTGAAAACAGCATCAGCGCCGTGTACACGCACTTTGATCCCGAAGCGAGTCGGTACAGTGTCGGAACGTTGGCGGTGTTGAAACAGGTGCAGTGGGCCGTCGAGCATCAGCGGCGATGGGCATATCTCGGTTTGTACGTCGCCAGCAATCCGCATTTGAATTACAAGGCTCGTTTTGTCCCTCAGCAACGACTGCGACACGGTGAGTGGCAGGACGTGGAAATTGACCGGGCGTAGTGTGCGCGTCGCGTGCGATTAATTACCGCAGGGGGCGATTCTTTTCTCGCCCGGTCGCGGCCTAGCCGATAGACTCAGTGTAGATGTTGTTCGGGATTCGTTTGGTACATCCATTGAAGGAATATTCAGATGACAAATTGGGAAGAGAGCCGTCTCGGTGGAGTTCGTGGTGTCAGCGGAGACGCCGGCGATATCGGCAGCGAAGCACGCGACGGCAGCGAGAATGGCCACTTCACGCATGTCGATGACGACGCGACGTATGTTTGCGATAATTGTGGTGAAGAGATTGTGATCCCGGTTGACCTCGCGGGCGGTCAAGATCAAACCTATGTCGAGGATTGTCCCGTTTGTTGCAGCCCGAGTGTCATCCACGTGCATCTCGATGACGACCGGGCGGTTGTGCATGCCGAACCCGAACAAGATCGATACTAACGAATGCAAATTGAAACTTGGTTGTCCCCTTATGCGGTCGCGGATCATGAACGATCGCATGCTCGTGTGTGCGTAGTCATTGATGTGTTGCGAGCGACGACGGTCATTGCGACCGCGATTGCCGCTGGTGCCCGGTCGGTGACGACCTGTTCGGATATCGAGCAAGCGTTTGAGATGAAACGCAGCGCGTCTTCGGATTCGTTGCCACTGCTGTGTGGTGAACGTGAATGTCGACCGATCGACGGATTCGACTATGGAAACTCGCCGGGAGAATATTCACCGGCGGGCGTGGGGCAGCGTGACATTGTCATGACGACCACCAACGGAACACGAGCGATTGATGCTGCCTCGGATTGCGACGTGATGATGCTCGCGTGCTTTGCAAACCTGAGTTCAGTTGCCGATGCCATCATCGACGAGGTCTCGGATGTTTCTGTTCAGGATGCGTCATCCGGTTCCGGTGCTCCGCCAAAGGCATCGGGATTGGTTCGCATCGTCTGCGCCGGCACGAATGGCGCGATCACCGGTGAAGACACATTGTTGGCAGGAGCGTTGATCGCGGTTTGTCATCGCAAACTCAGCGACACGGCGCGTTTCTATGACGGGCCTATCGAATTGAAGAATGATTCGGGGGCAATCGCGTTGGCGGCGTGGCAACACTGTATCACCCACGACAAGGTGAGTGATTCAGAGTCGCTCGCTCAGCGACTTGCCATGACCGACGGTGGGCGAAACATGATCGCGGCGGGATACGAACAGGACCTTGTCGATTGTGGTAGCATCGACGTGTTCGATACCGTCCCCCAACGCGACCGTCTTTCTCCGGCAAGGTTCGTTAGTAGATGAATTCATCGGCACACGTTGACCGTCCGCTGTTTGTCGATACACGAGGGCAGATGCCACCGATGTGGCCTCGTCGGGCGGTGTTCTTCGCCAACCTGCTGGCCCTGTTTTTCGGGAACGAAGAACAAACCCGTGTGCTTAGCGAGGAGGTCGGCGAACTCGATTCGTACAGTGCTCGATTGATCCCGATTTTGAATATCCTGTTCGAAGGACCCGACAACGTGTTGGTCGTCGAACGCAAGCCTGATCCGGCGTTGTGCCGATATTTATCAGAGGAGTTGGGGTTAGAGTTGCCACGCATTTGCGTTTTGCCTCACGAGCACTACACGCGTTTGGGGAAACTGATTGCGAGTCGACCCGACGTGCCGCTGAGTGAATTGCTCGATGCGGATGATCCGTTGGTTTCGATCAGCACTTCGTCGGACAACGCATGGGCGGATGGTTATGTGACCGATGAAGTGTTGCCTCGGTTGGCCGATCGGCTCGGGTGCCGGACCATTTCTTCGACGAGTGCGAGCCAAGCGGGGAACAACAAAGGGTTGTTGCAAAAATTCTTGGTTGACCAAAATTTGCCCACCGTTCCGACTGAGTTTGCCGGTGGGCCGGACGAAATCGCGGCGTGTGCTCGGAGTTTGCATTCGCAGGGGTTTGATAGCGCGGTCGTGCGTTCGCAGATCGGTGCCTCCGGTGTCGGGATGATGAAACTCTCGGGGCTCGGCGATGTGGATTCGCTCGCGGAAGTACCGAGGTACTTCTTCCACGAAGGTCCTTGTTTGGTACAGGGTTGGCTTTCGCCAGGGCGGCTCGGGGTGGAGCAGATCCGTAGTCCGAGCACGCAGTTGTTCCTGGACGAAAGGCATGTCTATGCCTTCGATATGACGGAGCAGATACTGAGCGAGCACAACATTCACGAAGGCAACGAGTCGCCACCACCGTACCTCGACGAAATGCCGGGCCTGCGTGAGGAGACCATGCGGCAGGCCGAGACGGTGGGGCGTTGGCTGCACGAAACGGGATACCGAGGCACCGCGAGCATCGACTGGTTGGTGGTGGAGCGTGAAGGACAGACGGAGCCGGAGGTTTACGTTTGCGAAATCAACGCGAGAGTGACCGGGGCGACGTATCCATCGTTGCTCGCCAAGCATTTTCACCCGGAAGGGGCGTGGTTGTTGCGGAATCTGCGTTTGGCTCATCCGGTGACGGCGTCAAAATTGTTGAAAACGCTCGAAGAAAAGGGACACTTGTTTCACTTGGGGAGTCGACGTGGTGTATTGCCACTGAACTTCAATTTTGGATCCGATGGTTTGGTCCACAAAGGGCAGTTCATTTGCATTGGTGACGATTCGCAGGAGTGCCGACGGTTCCTGCAGGTCGCCGAAAATGACATGCCTGGAGGTTGGACGGCGGACCGCGATTAGGTGTCGGTTCGAAAAGTTCGGCTCGCCTGACCAGCGAATGACTGGTCGGGGCGGTTGCGACATGGCGGATACACGCCGATCATTCGTGTTAGACTCTGGTGTTGATGTCTACCCAAACGAAGCCATTCAACGACGGTTAACTTTTTGTCTGCTACGAACGATCTTGAGAACCTGAAATCGCGTTTGACCTCGCTGACTCGCGACATGATTTTGATCGCGAGTACAGAGAGTCGTCCGGAGGAACGAACGAGGTGTTTTGAGTTCCTGCGGCATCACCTTGATGCGACCGAAGGATTGCGGCTCGATAGTTATGAGCGGAACGGGCATCAATCGTTAGTGGTCCGTCCGCACGGGTGTGAATCTCCGGATGTTTTGTTGTGTGGGCACCTCGACGTGATCGAGCATTCCGAGCCCGACGGGTATCACTCGACCGTCGAAGACGGACGCATCTACGGGCCCGGCAGCGGAGACATGAAGGGGCAGATCGCGATCATGGTGGAGTTGATGCGGACGCTGCATCGTCATCATCCCGGTGTGAGTGTCGGGCTCGCGGTGACGTCGGACGAGGAACGCGGCGGTGAGGATGGCGTTCGTTTCCTCGTCGACGAGGTGGGGCTGCGTTGCGGCGTGGCGATTATTCCCGATGGTGGTTCGCTGACGGATATCACGGTGGAAGAGAAAGGTGTCATCCATGCGCGAATCACACAGGCCGGACGAGAGGCTCACGGGGCGAGGCCGTGGCTCGGTGAAAATGCGATCGAGAGGCTGATGTTGCGGCTGACTCGGTTAGGAAATCACTTCGCGACCTATTGGCCGTCCGAGCCGATCAGCGAACAAGTCAACCATTGGTTTCCCACGTGCAGCATTACCATGTGTGAGACCGAGAACACGACTGTGAACCGAATTCCCTCGCGTGCGTCCGCCGTCGTGGATATCCGTTTCCCGCCACCGCACGACGTCGCGTCGATGTTGGCCGAGGTGACCGAGTGTCTCGGTTCGGGGTGCGAAATTGAACCCCTGATGACGGCGGAGCCGACGCATCTCGCACCGGACCCGCTGTTCAGTGAAGCGACTCAAGAGGTGACCGGTGATCAGGTTTCCATGGTGCGAGCCTCCGGTGGTAGCGATGGGCGATTCTTTCGAGATCATGGCATCCCGGTGAATCTGTCGCGTCCGTTGGTTGGTAACCTGCACGCCATTGATGAATGGATCGATATCGATTCGATGGTGACTTATTTTCGAATCTGCAAACGTTATATCATCAAGCGGCTGAATCTCGAGGGATAACGTAGTCGCGGTCACCAAGACGTATGGCGTCTGAATTTTGGCGAAACCAGTCACGGGATCAGGCTACGGAGTCGCCGTTATTGGGCCGGGGCGGGTTGGGTGCTGACGAGTTGTTGCTGTTGTTGCAGGTGATCTGTTCGTCGTTGTACGAGTAGACGCATCATTTCATCGGCGCTTCCGTTGGCGAGTTCAGCGATCTCGTTTGGTTTCGTGGTGTCGCCGAATTCATAGGTCACCGCGGCAACATCGAGAGTGTCGCGTACCCAGGCTTTGGATGTGGTGCGGTTTGAGTTGTGCGATGCATCGTGGTTGACGTTGTACCATGCAAATCGTCGTTGCAACGCGCCGAGCCACGCCGAGGTGAAGTTAGGCGGGAACGCTTGGTCGACATCTTCTGCGGTGTAGAAGACGTCCTCGTAAGTGGAGTGGAAGTCGAGGAAAAGGTACAGCGAACGTCTGCCCGCGGTGCGGTATGAGAGCAGTTCGCGACGAAGCGCTTGGGTTTCAGGCTGGGTGAAGTGTTTCCAGTCTCGGTTCAAGTCAACGCCGGACGCGTTGCATCGCCAGTGTCCTCGGGCCACTCCGTCCGGGTTTGCCGTCGGGACAACGATGGTCGTGAATTGTTTTCGGAACTTGGAGGCACGGTCGGTTTGAGCCGAGATCGCCTCCACAAATCTCATCAGGCCGATCATCCCGGTGATCTCAGTCGGATGTTGCCGAGCCATCAAGAAGATCGTTGCCGGTGAGCGGGATTCGGAAATTGTCAGGCGTCGAATGGGGCGGTTTTCGACGGAGAAACCGATCACGTCGTCGTCGACGTAGTCACGTTTGGCGATCTTTTCGATCCACTCGTCGACGGTGTGGTTGGTGAGCAGTTGTCGCGCCGAAACCCACAGCGGTTCGGAATCGACGCGGACCTGCAGGACAGCTTGTTTACCAAACGGGTGCACCGCGGTGACCAAACGATCGGCGGGGAACCATGTTTCTCCATCGCGACTGATTAAGGGCGCGTAGCGATGAGTCCCGCCGTCGTATCGAAGCCGGATGGTTAGCTCGCAGGGCCGCGTTGCGCGAACTTGGAACGCGTACCATGCACTGTCGTTGATCGGTTGTTGTTCAGGACGGATCAGGAGGTCGAACTCGTTCGGGCCGATTTGAACGCATCGGTTGACTCGCCCGCCTGGAAAGTCGCTGCGGATGCAAACGCTGCGGTCTTCGGAGACGAATCGAATCGCGGATTGATCCCCGTCGCTGTCGTAGTTCGGATCAAAGCCGTAGGTCGCATTGACCGCCAGGACCGACAACAACGCCATCGCCGATGAGAGCAGCAAAGTTCGGGTTGGTTGAATTTTGCGAGTGCGCATGGGCCATCCAATCGACGGGGCAAAGGTTGTTTCCCAAACCTACCCGCGCCTGCAAGCCTCGTCGTCTTCCGTGGCGAACTGAATGTGTCCTTCCGTCGCACCTTCGTTGGTGAGCGCGGATGGGACGGGTATCCGCGAGTGATCAAAAAAACTCAAGCGGGAAAACGTTGCCGTGGGTTTCGTGCGAAAACGTCGCCTAGCGTTCTCGTCCTACGGCACGCGTATTTTAGAAGTTCGCAGCCGGATCGACGAAGCGATCGGGAGAGGTTTGACGATTGAGCCGGTTGGTTGGACGTAAGGGAGCGTTAAGGGGACTCCGCGGTCGCAGGAGATTGTGGACAGCTAGTCTTTCGGCGCAGTTCGGTTTTCGGGGAGGCGGTCGTGGATCTTGTCAAAGATCCTGGTGCATGAGGATCTGCAACAAGAGGCCTCGCGTGAAAATACAGCTGATATCAACAATTCGTTGTTGGCGCGATTAGAAGTCGCTCAGTTCCAACCATTTCTCTTCCGCTTCGCTGAGTTCGACTTCGATCGCTTTGACCTGTTCGTGCAACCGGACCGCTTCGCCGGGATCGGTCTCGGTGAGTAGTTGCTCGTTGAGTTCCCGTTTTTCGTCGTCGAGTCTGGCGATCTTGCGTTCGAGATTCTTCAGTTCTTTGCCGGTTTTGCGTTGCTCTTTCTGATTTTGGCGACTGTTTTTTGAACCGGAGTTGTTCTTGCTGTTTTGTTTTCCTGCGGCGGCGTTGCGTTGACGTTCGCCTTCAGAGACTTCTTTTTCGACCGCTTCGCAGTACGTGTCGTAACTGCCGAAGTAGTTTCGCACGCGGCCGTCGCGGACTTCGATAACGTTCGTTGCGACGCGGGCCATGAAGTGACGATCGTGGCTGGTGAAGATGACCGTGCCTTTGTAGAGCCGCAGGGCTTCGGCGAGTGCTTCGACCGTTTCGACATCGAGGTGGTTACCGGGTTCGTCGAGCACGAGGACGTTCGCGGTGCCGAGCAGGAGGCTGGCCATGCAAACGCGAGCACGTTCGCCCCCGCTGAGTACTTTGATCTTCTTGTGGATCGCTTCATCGCGAAACAGCAACGACCCGGCCATCGCCAGGACGTCTTGCCTGGTTGTTTCGGGATCGGACGCGTACTCCAGATGTTCGAGGATGGTTTGGCGTTCATCGAGGCTTGAGTACACGTGCTGCGCGTACGTCCCGATTTCGATTCCGTGTCCCCATTTTAGCGTGCCCTCGAGCGGTTCGAGCGAATGCACGAGGGTTCGCAGCATGGTCGTTTTTCCCTGGCCGTTATCACCGACGATTGCGGCTCGCTGGCCGTGTTCGATCTCGAGCGAGATGTCTTCGGCAACGCGGTGGTCGGGGTAGCCGATCGCGAGTTTGTCGCACCGGACGGCAGTGCCTTGGCGTGGTTGAACGCGAGGCGCGCGGATGCGGACAGTTGGTTCGTCGACTTCCAATTCGACGGTTTGCAGTTTCTCGAGTTGTTTGGCTTTGCTGCGAGCTTGGCTCGCCGTGGACGCATTGGCTCGGTTCTTGTCGATGAACTGTTTGAGCTGTTTTTGTTTGGCGATGACGGTCGCGTTGACGCGGCGGTCGTGTTCGCGTCGCTCTTCACGGAATTCGAGGAAGTCGTGAATTTTGCCAGGGAACATCGTCAGTTGTCCCTTGCTGAGTTCGAGGGTTTGGCTGCACGTTGCCTTCAAGAACGCGCGATCGTGGCTGACGATGAGGGCGGCTTTGTTGAAGTCCTTGAGAAAGTGTTCGAGCAGAATCTGCGTCCGCAGGTCGAGGAAGTTGGTCGGCTCGTCGAGCATTAGCAGGTTCGGATCGTGCAGCAGCAACGCGGCCAGTTTGACGCGAGTTTGCCATCCTCCCGAGAGTGCCTTGACGGGACCCTCAAGGTATTCGCCTTTGAGTTCAAATTGACCGGCGACCTGACCGCACTGCCAATCCGGTGCCCCGCTGTCGCGCATCAGGAAATCGAGGGCCGACTCGCCTTCTCGGAAAGGATCGTGTTGGCGGAGGTAGCCGATCCGGAGGGTCGGGTGGTGGATCACATCGCCTTTTTCGACATCTTCCTCGCCGAGCAGGATGCGAAGGAGGGTGGATTTGCCGGCTCCGTTTCGACCCACAAAGCCGACTTTGACGTCGTCGACGAGGCTCACGTTGGCTCCGTCAAGGAGAACTTGATCGCCGAAGCGTTTGTGCGCATCGCGGAGTTGAATCAGTACGGCCATGAATCAGAAAAATACTTGGGAAATCGAAAGCAATCGGAAAACGAACCGGAGCCCGACAACGTAGCGAGAAAGACGAAAAAGTTCACCCAGTCTTGCCTACCCACTCGGGCGTTCGGTGCGTACAGTATCCAGCCAACAAGAACGCGACAAAATAAATCGTCGCAATTCGCTTTGTGAATAGCCCCACGGTCGCAAATCGGATTGTCCGCGTGCTCTGTGATTGTTTGTCCATAGTCTCGTTGGGGATGAAGTGTCGCCGCGAAGCATGGTTTTGCAATTCGGCAAGAGTGATGTTCGGTCGGTTTGATGTTGAAACGCACCTGACGTTGTCCCATTTCATCGTTTTCGAAGCCATCTCGTCTTTGAAAGCTCAGCCTCTCCCCTTCGAAGCCAACTCGGTGGTGGCCACTCATCGGTCCGACCGCCGCCCTCGCTCATGAATAGTTATTCGTTGGATTACATCGACGATTTGTACGTGCAGTACGTGCGTGACCCGTCGAGCGTGTCAGAAACATGGCGTCAATATTTCGAGCAGTTTCTCGTCGGGGCGGGGGCTCCGGTGCAAAACACGCCTGTACCGGCTGGGGCGGGGACCTCTCGAACCCGGTCGGCGGGACCGATCGGCGGTTCGGTCCGGATCGCGGGAGTGACGCAGCCCCGGGGTGGTGAAGCGGCCTCCGGCACGAACGGCGATGTGCCCTCGGGGTCGACCGGCAACCAGAACGTTGATCAAGCGTTGTGGTTGGCGCGGATTCAAGACCGGATCGACCAGCTCGTGCGAGAGTATCGGGTGCGCGGGCACTTGGTCGCCAAACTCGACCCACTCGGGCTGTTTGAGAATGGCTGCCCAGAGCTGTCGCCGCAGAGCCACGGGCTGAGCGACCAGGATTTGGCGCGTCCTTTCGACAGCAGCATTCTCGAAAACGTGACCGGCAGCACGCTCGACGTGATCCTGAAAAAGCTGCAGCAGACCTACTGCCGCAGCATCGGTGCCCAGTTCATGCACATCGACAATCGCAACATCCGCGATTGGTTGCAGCGTCGGATGGAAACGACTGAGAACCGTCTCGACCTGTCGTACGAACGCCAGCGGCGGATTTACACGCGTTTGGCCGACGCGACGATTTTCGAAGAGTTCGTGCGGCGGAAGTTCGTGGGGGCCAAAACGTTCTCGCTCGAAGGTGCCGAGAGTTTGATCCCGCTGCTCGATTTGGCTCTGGAGAAAGCCGGGCAGCACAAAGTTCAGGAAGTCGTCATGGGGATGGCGCACCGCGGCCGCCTCAACGTGATGGCGAACATCCTGAAGAAGCGGGCGATGAACATCTTCTGGTCGTTCGATGACCCGACGCCGGAGTTAAGCCGCGGTGGCGGTGATGTGCGTTATCACCTTGGATACAGCAGTGATTGGAAGACGGCCTCGGGCGACACACTGCACATTTCGCTGTGTTTCAACCCCAGCCACCTGGAGTTCGTCAACACGGTCGCTCAGGGGCGATGCCGGTGCAAGCAAGACAACCGGGGCGACACCGCACGAAAAGAGGTGATGACCATCCTCGTCCATGGCGATGCCGCGTTCGCGGGCGAGGGGATCGTGCAGGAAACCCTCAACCTCAGCGAACTGAACGGGTACCGGACCGGCGGAACCCTGCACGTCGTGATCAACAACCAGGTCGGATTCACCACCGATCCACGCGACGGCCGCAGCACCACGTACGCGACCGACGTCGCGAAGATGTTGCAGATCCCGATTTTTCACGTCAACGGCGAGGACCCCGAAGCGGTCGCGCAGGTTGTTTCGCTGGCGATGGATTTCCGCAAAGAGTTCCAACGCGATGTCGTGATCGACCTTTATGCGTACCGTCGTTGGGGACACAACGAAGGCGACGAGCCGCGGTTCACGCAGCCCCGGATGTACACCGAAATCGACCGCCGTCCCGGCGTGCGGCAACAGTACCTCAACCGCCTTCTGAAGCTCGGCAAAATCACCGAGGAAGAAGCGGAGCAGATCAGCAAGGAACGGACCGAAAAACTCGAACGCGAATTCGAGGCCAGCAAGAACGAAACGTTCGTTCCCGACACGCAAACACTCGCCGCGAATTGGAGCGAGTACTTTGGTGGCCCCGAGCCGGATGAGGCGGTCGACACCACGATCGATATCGAAAACCTCAGTCGATTGCTCGACTCGCTGACTCGGTTGCCCGAAGGGTTCGCCTCGCACAAGAAACTGAAGCGTCCGATGGCGCAGCGGCGGGAGATGGCTGCCGGCGAGCGTCCGTTGGATTGGGCCGCCGCCGAACTCGCCGCGTTCGCGTCGTTGCTCGAGCAAGGACACCCGATCCGTATGACCGGCCAGGATTGCCAACGGGGAACGTTCAGCCACCGGCACGCGGTTTTGCACGACGTCCGCGACGGCAGCACGTACACACCGCTGGCGAACATCAGCGACAAGCAGGCCCGGTTGGAGCTCTACAACAGTCCGCTCAGCGAAGCCGGCGTGCTCGGTTTTGAGTACGGGTATTCCCTCGACTCGCCGAGCGGTTTGTGCGTTTGGGAGGCACAGTTCGGTGACTTCTGGAACGTCGCTCAGGTGATCGTCGACCAGTTTATCGCCAGTGCGGAAGACAAGTGGGATCGCTTGTCGGGGCTGGTCATGTTGTTGCCGCACGGTTTCGAGGGGCAAGGGCCGGAACACTGCAGCGCTCGGATCGAGCGATGGCTCGCGATGGCTGCAGAACACAACATTCAAATTTGCCAGCCAACGACGCCGTCGCAGTACTTCCACCTGCTCCGCCGCCAGGTGCTGCGAAAATGGCGGAAGCCTTTGATCGTTCTGACGCCAAAGAGTTTGCTGCGTCATCCGGAGGTCACCAGTCCTCTGAAGATTGTCGCCAACGGCAGCTTCCAAAAGATCCTTCCCGATCGCAAAGTGCCGCTCGAAGGTGCCCGGCGTTTGCTGCTGTGTACGGGAAAGATTTACTACGATCTGTTGCAGGAGCGGCTCGATCGCGAGATCGAAAATGTGCCGATCATGCGTGTCGAGCAACTCTACCCGCTCGCGATTGAGGAACTGATGGCGGCTCTTGAAGGCCTGCCTGATGGTACCGAGGTTCGCTGGATCCAAGATGAACCGGAAAACATGGGCGCTTGGCCGTACATGAAATTCAAATTCGGCGATGAGCTGTCGCGACGGTTCTCGCTGTCCAAGGCGACGCGAACCGAGTCGGCGAGCCCGAGCACCGGCAGCATGGCCGCGCACAAGTTAGAGCAAGCCGATCTGATCAAGTCCGCGTTTGAAGGGCTCGAGTAGTTTCCTGCTCTCAAGACGTTGCCGAAGTCGCCAGAATTCGGGGATCTGAATTCTGGCGAACTCCGCTACGGGGATTGGCCGCGTCGAATGTCAGCGTGCTCACGTAGCTTATGGCAGCTCTATTTCCGGGTAGCCGTAGTGAATCTTGTGAAAGATCCTCATGCAGCAGGGTCTCTCACAAGATTCACTACCGCCTGTCTGAAGAGAGAATCGCTACGCTGCTAGTATTTCAATGCAGCGTGGCTTTCGGGTGGAGTCGTAGTGGATGACGCAAGGAATCCCCTTGCGTGACTAGCGAATCAAGGACTCGTCGCCTCGTCCACTACCCGAAAATCAAGTTGACATGAAGTACTAGCGGCCTTCGCGGAGTCGGTAGCCTAGGAAGTTATCCAGGTCGCTCTCTTCTTCAATCGCGCGAACGGTCCGTTCGATGTCGTACTCAACGCGACGGAATTCGAGCACGCCTGGTTCGGCGATCACGTAGCAACTGCGAGGGTCGCCGTCACGCGGCTGGCCGACGCTGCCGACGTTGATCATCAGTTTGGCGTTGGGGTCGCCGAGAGAGTAGCCGGTCCCGGTTTCAGCGGGGCGGATGAAGCGATGGTCTGCCGTGAAGACTCCCGGCACGTGCGTGTGTCCTTGGAAGCACAGCCGTGGCACGAGAGAAAACAGTTTCTCCATCTTCTTCAGGTTTTGCGTGTCTTCCGGGAAGACGTATTCGTTCGTTGGTCCACGTGGGGATCCGTGAACGAACAGCCAATCGTTTTCGCGGACGGTGCGAGGCAATTGGCAGAGGTAGTCGATCCTGCGACGGCTCGCTTCGGGATCGTCGCCGACACGTTCGAGTTGGTTGCGAGTCCAGAAGATTGCTTGTTCGGCAGCGACATTGAATCCTTCCGGATCGAACAGCGAGCTGCTGTCGTGGTTTCCGAGGACGCAGAAGTCGAACTCCATGACCTGATCCAGGCACGCGCACGGTTCCGGACCGTAGCCCACCACGTCGCCCAGGCAGACAATTCGATCGACTCGTTGCGATTCGATGTCTTCCATGACCGAGTTCAGGGCAGACAGGTTGCCGTGAATGTCACTTAAGATTGCTGTGCGCGTCACGCGATCAGTGTCCTCGTTTGAGCCGATCGCCGAGCGCGTTGTCGAGATCGGGTTCGTTGTAAATCTTGGTTGCGGTTGCTTCGATGTCGTATTCGACCCGACGATAAGTAATCGTATTGGAATCGGTGTCGAGGATCAGGTAACAGGAGCGATTGTTTTCGTCGCGTGGTTGCCCGACGCTGCCGACATTGATCAGCAGTTTGGCCGAACCGAGCGTGTAGGTGTTGTCGCACTCTTCCGGTGAGATGAATTCACAGGTGGTCGTAAAAATACCGGGCAGGTGCGTGTGCCCCATGAAGCAATATTGGTCAATCTTGCCGAACAGGATTTCCATCTTGCGGGTGTCGTAGACGTATTCCGGGAACACGTATTCGTTCGTCGGATCGCGTGGCGAGCCGTGGACGAATCGGTAAGGATCGTCGTTAAGGAACCGCGGCAGTTCGCCGAGGAAATCCCAGCGGGCGTTGACTTGGGATTGGCTGCCGTTGCCGGCATCGAGTTGATCACGGGTCCAGTAGATCGCACGCAACGCCATCGGGTTGAATCCGTCCGGGTCGAACAGAGCCGCTTGATCGTGGTTCCCCAGAATCGTCTGTTTGCACCGACGCATGACCAGGTCGAGGCACTCGCACGGATTAGGGCCATAGCCGATGATGTCCCCGAGGCAGTAGATTTCGTCAACGCCGATGGCATCGATGTCCGCCATGACGGCCTGTAGAGCTTCCAGGTTGCCGTGGATATCGCTGATCAACGCTCGTTTCACGAAATCTCTCGAAAACCTGGTAAAAATCGGATTCAATAACTACTTTTACGCCACATAGACGCCTCCGCACCGCGGCCGTTTCAAACATTATCGTCCGCGGTGGCGTCGGATTGTAGCGTGTATGAATTTTGTGCAACAACCTATGCAGCAGGAATTATCTGACTCACCGGATCGATCGACCGGTCTGAAGACGCTCGCGATCGAGGTGATCGGCCGTGAAGGTTCGATCGCGTTGATGGATGACGCACGCGTGGTGGAGGCTCGCTGGCTTGGCCGCGAATCCAGGGCGGCGGCGGGATTGGCGGTGCAGATTTCGGATCTCGCAGAAAAAAGGTTGCCCGATCGGTTGCTCAGCTCCCTCGACGGAATCTCCGTGGCGGTCGGTCCCGGATCGTTCACCGGACTGCGGGTTGCCGTCACGACGGCGAAAACACTCGGTTATGCCCTGCAAATTCCGATCGTTGCGGTGAATTCGCTGTGCGCGATCGCGGAGCTCTCCCCTGTCGAAAATGCTAAGAGAGCTGTGGCGGCATCGGCGGTGCTCGTTGGATTGTCGGCGTACCGGGGCCAAGTCTATCGAGGACGCTTTGTCGCCGGTGAGGATGCCGATATCGATTTGGTCTCGGCCGAGCAATGGAAAACGGAATTGCAGTCGGCTGTATCGTGCGGAACCGCACAGCCTATGGCGTGCGACGAGACACCGCATTCGCACGATGAAAAAAAATACATTTTCATGGGTGATCGTGCGGTTTTCGATCGTGTCGGGGTCGAAATTTCGGACGCCCAGTGGGCTGGCGACGGACTGCAGCGGGCCGCCGGGGTCGGACGCCTCGGTGTCGAAATGCTTCGGCGAGGCGAAACCACGCCCGCGATGGATTTGGTGCCCGACTACCTCCGACCGAGTGCGGCAGAAGAAAAGGCCAGCGGCGCGATTGGTTAGTTCGGCACCAGTCCGCCGAAACGTCGGGTGCGTTCACCGAAGTCCGTCAACGCTTGTTGGAAGTCTTCGTCTTCGAATTCCGGCCAGCACTTTTGGGTGAACCAGAACTCCGCGTAGCTCACCTGCCAGAGTAGGAAGTTACTGATTCGCATGTCGCCACCGGTTCGGATCATCAGGTCGACCTCGGCAAGACCTTGTGTGTCGAGGTTTTCGGCGACCAACTTTTCGTCGATGGAATCTGGCGACAGGCCTTCTTCCAGGGCCTTGGTTACCAAACGCCGTGTCGCTCGAGCGATTTCGTCTCGACCGCCGTAGTCGACCGCCAGGACGAGTTCGGTGCCCGTGTTATCGCGACAGAGTTTCTGTGTCCGTTCGACTTCGCGGAGGACTTTCTCGTCGAGTCGATCGACGCGTCCGATAAAACGCAGACGCAGGTTTTGTTCGAGCAGGGTACGACGTTCTTCGATCAGGTACTGACGCAGGAGGTGCATCAGAAAGTCGAGTTCGGTCTTCGGGCGTTTCCAGTTTTCGCTCGACAGGCAGTAAAGCGTAAGCGCCTCCAGTTTTAACCGCGAGGCCATTTCGGTGGTTCTGCGAACCGTCGCCACACCACGGCGGTGCCCTTCGATACGTGGCAAGCCTCGCCCCTGCGCCCATCGACCGTTGCCGTCCATGATGATCGCGACGTGACGAGGGAGGTTGCCCTCCGGCGTCGGGTCGGCAGCGGCAGGCGACGTCGAAGGCGTCTCCGGGTTCAATATGTTGTCCGAGTTCGAAGGGCGTGAGGTTGACATGGAAACGGTCGAAAGGTCGGTGAGCGGGCAGGGGCGGTTTCAGTCCAACGGGGCTTCCCAAAGTCCGAGAGCCGGGTTTTGGACGTAGTAGAACTCGGTTCCGTCGATGTCCTCATGAAAGCCATCCTGCAGCTTGTTGATGTCATAACGTTGCATCAGAGCATTCAGGTCGCCAGGGATGAACCCGACGGAACGAATTTCTTCGTCGCTCAATTTCCCGGCTGCGTAGACGACGTCGAAACGGTTCTCAGGTGATCCGTGCACGAGGTGTGCGGCGGCGGACGGGTCGGACGCGAGGTCTTCGTTATCGGCAACCAACTGCATGACTTCTTTCTTGGTCCGGTATCCGTACTTGCGGATCAATTGATCGATCCGTTTGTCTTCGCCGAACTCCTCGACGGCCGGGCCCAGGACCGTCAGGCGGCCGCCCGTTGCGATCGCTTTGCGAGTGCGGTAGATCGCTTTGTTGCCCAACCACGTGCTTTTGAACTCGCTCGGGTCGAGGTAGGCGACGACATGTTTGGGGGCTCGCGGCAGGTGCGTGATGTTGACTTGACGCGATAACTCCGCGGCGGCGTAGAAGGTTTCGTGATCGTCGCCGATGTACAAACCGCGAGTCAGCTTGGTGCCGTCCTTGAGCAGTTCAATCACGGTCAACGCGTACAGCAGCGGCATGTCCTGGCAGAAGTGATCCTGAGCGTAGTTGAGGATCTGCCGCAGCGGTGTGTTGGCGACTCCGAGAGTTTGGTCGATACCGACCATCGCGCTGAGGTAATGGCTTTCGTTGATGCCCGACACGCCGCCGGTGCCGACGAAGACGTTTTTGTTGTAGTTGGCCATCCCGATGACTTCGTGCGGGACGACCTGTCCGATCGAAAAGATCAGATCGTGGTTGCCGTCGCGGAGCATCTTGTTGACCTCGGCCGGCCAACTTTTTGTGTAGATGCCCTGCGTCGCTTCGGAAACGAAGTCAGCCGGGACTTCGCCGAGTTGCACCACGTCGTCACGCCACCGGTGGGCGCGGAATAAATCGTGAGGGACGCCCGGGAACATGTGATCCAACTGAGGGGGCGTCATCGGTGAGTGGGTTCCGAGGGCCGGCATGATGTCAGTCACGCGGTCGCCGAGCAATTCGTGAGACAATACCGTCAATTCACCGGCCCGACTGAACAAACGCGTCTGGTCGGGCGGCAGCAGAAGAACATTCTTGGGCGGCGAAATCGCGTCAAAGGTGGTTTGCAGAGCCGATCGCAGATCTTCGGTTGTCAGCGAGGTCGTGGGCGAGCCGTTTGCGTAGTAGATGGTCATGGGGAAGGTCCGATTGCGTCGGGGGAGAGCGAAAACGTCGAAAACAGGAGGCTGCGGTTGGCCAGTCGGAGTTGCGGCAGCCTACTAGTTTGGGGGTCGGTAAGGCGTTATTATCTTACCTTAGGGGTGGATAACGAGCATGTGTCATGGCCTTGTTCGTTGGTTACTGAACGGATCGGCACTCTGCTCGCAAGGCGGATTGGGGCTGTTCAGCAAGACTCGTCTCAATTTCAACCTGCTTGTTCTCACCAAAGGACGAACATCATGGCCAAGATCTTACTGGTAGAAGACAGTCCAACCCAGGCCGCCCAGATATCGATGTTGTTGGAGGCGGCCGAGCATGAGGTTGTTCACGCCAACAACGGGCAGTGTGGGATTGACGAGCTGCGACGGCAATCCATTGATATCGTCGTTACTGATTTGGAAATGCCCGAACTCAACGGGCTGCAGTTGGTTGAGAGGATGCGTGACGATTTTTCGCACATCCCCAGTATCCTCGTCACCGGGCACGGCAGCGAAGAGCTCGCGGCCGAGGCGTTGCAACTCGGTGCGGCGGGGTACGTTCCGAAAAATCGGATGAGCGAACTGCTCAACAACACGATCATCGACGTTCTCGGGGTGATCCGAACCGACGCGAGTTACGCGAAGCTCATTTCGACGTTGCAGAAGAACGTTTTCGTTTTTGATTTGCCGAATGATCCGTTGTTGATCAACCCACTCGTCGGACTGCTGATGCAGGTGAGTTCGGGAATGGAGTTGTTGCCGAGTATCGACATGGTCCGTCTCGGGGTCGCCGTCGAGCATGCGTTGGCCAATGCGATGTTGCACGGCAATCTCGAATTGACGACGCAGCAGTGCCCGAGCCACCACGAGTTGGCCCGTGATGGTAAGTTTAGCGAAGCGATGCGGCAGCGCATCCAGCAGGCTCCTTATTGCGATCGGACCGTTCGTGTCGAAGCGATCGCGGCGACTGAGGAAATCCGGATCATCGTGACCGACCAAGGCGCGGGGTTCGATACCTCGACGGTTCCCCAGAAAGGTCAGTTGGATCCCAAGGCGATGTCCGAGGATGAAAACGCACCGCGTGGTCAGGGGTTGGTGCTCATGGCCAGCTTCGTTGACGAATTGGTCTACAATGACCAAGGTAACGAAGTCACATTGATTAAACGTTGTCGAACCTGATTGATCGTGACTGACATGTTCTCATGCCGGTCCGCGATCGTTCCGACGATCCCCAGCGGCGTGTAGAAAGATGTCCCCAACCGACTCATCGTCGAACGAACGCGACCTGCAGACCTCGGCGACCTATCGGGCGCTCGCGAACAGTCTGCCACTGAGTGTGCTGATCAAATCAAACGACGGTCGGCGCGTGTTCGCCAATGAGGCGTACCTGAAGTGGCGAAACCTGTGTTGGGAGGACGTCGCGGGGAAACTCGATTCGGATCTGTTCGACGAAGAAATCGCACGCAAATATACCGAGGACGACCGGCGGGTTCTCGAGAGCGGTCAGGCTCAACACGCGGTCGAGCAAGCCAGTGTCGCCGACGGCAGCATCGGTTGGATCGAACGGGTCAAAAGCCCGATCTACGACGCCAACGGTAAATTGCTGGGGATTCAGGTTCTCTTTTGGGACGTTACGGCGCGAGTCCAGGCCGAGAATAAGAGCCGCTTTGAACAATCGCTGCTGAACACGCTGCTCGAAAACATTCCGGACTCGATCTATTTCAAGGATCTGCAGAGCCGGTTCATTCGCGTCAGTCGGGCGATGGCGGAAAAGTTTGGTTATCACGATCCGCAAGAGATCATCGCCAAATCCGACGCGGATATTTTTACGCTCGAGCACGCCGAGCAGGCCCGCAAAGACGAACTCGAAGTGATCGAGACCGGTGTCCCCCTGGTCGATCGCGTCGAGCGAGAAACCTGGCCCGAACGCGACGACACTTGGTGCATGACGACCAAAATGCCCCTCGTCGACGAAGACGGAGACACGATCGGAACGTTTGGGATCTCGCGCGATATCACGGCACTGAAACGCAGCGAAGCGGCACTGAAAGAAGCCGTGCGGATGGCCGATGCGGCGAACCGGGCCAAGAGTGAGTTTCTAGCCAACATGAGTCACGAAATTCGCACCCCGATGAATGCGTTGGTGGGGATGGCGGACTTGCTCGCCCAAACCGATCTGAGTGAGGTGCAGAGCGAGTATGTGGACACAATCCGCCGCTCATCCGATTCGCTGTTGCGACTGCTTAACGACATTCTCGACTTTTCGAAAATCGAAGCCCGTAAACTCGAACTCGAGGCGGTCCCGTTCTCGCTCGGCTATGAAATCCAGGCCGCGATTTCAACGCTCCGCTATCAAGGTGCCAAGAAGAACCTCGAGTTGCGTCTCGATTACGAGGAAGGTTTACCACACTACTTCGTCGGTGACCCAGGACGAATTCGGCAAATTCTTATCAACCTGATTGGCAACGCGGTGAAGTTTACAGACCGTGGTGGCGTCACCGTCGTTGTCAAACGTTTGCCTCCGGCGCAAACCGATCAGACGCCGGTTGATCAGACGCATCCCGAGGAGGTGGCTGCTCTCGAACAATCCGGCGCAAACGCCAACGTGGCCAACGAAAGCGATAGCGAGCCCGAAAACGAATCCGACATCACCGACGGAGGCAAGACGCGACTGCTCGTCAGCATCGTTGACACCGGGATCGGGATTTCGCCGGAACAGCAGGCCTCGGTGTTGGCTCCGTTCACGCAGGCGGACGCTTCGATGACGCGGCGGTTCGGTGGCACCGGATTGGGGCTGAGTATCAGCCGACAACTCGTTGAATTGATGGGTGGCACCTTGCAGCTACGAAGTGAACTCGGTGTCGGAACGACATTCTTTTTTGATTTGGAATTGTCGGTCGCCGATCATTCGGACATGGAGCGGAACGACGATGACCTGGAAGAAGATCTCGGGGGCGAGGAGTTTGTCGCCACGCAGCCTCTCCGCGTGTTGGTCGCCGAGGATGGTGTTACCAATCAACACGTGATCGCAGGATTGTTGCGTTCCCTCGGTCACGAGTGTTCAATCGCCAGCGACGGACGTGAAACGTTATCGAAGTGGCGTAACGAAACCTACGACGTGATCCTGATGGACATGCACATGCCGGTGATGGACGGGCTCGAGGCGACCGTCGAGATTCGGCAGCAGGAAATGGGAACAGATCATCATATTCCCATTATCGCGTTAACCGCCGCGGCGATGGCGGAGGACGCCCGGTTGTGTCGCGAGGCCGGCATGGACGACTACCTGACCAAACCGATCCGGCGGCGCAAACTGCATCGTGCCCTGGAAGTGATCCATCCTATCGGTGCTGCAACCGCCGCCGTTTCCTCGTCTGCCTCGGCGGGTTCGGGGGCCATCTTCACGAGTTCGAAAACCGTCGACAATCAATCGGGGATCACGGTGGAAGGCAGTGCGCGGTTCGCTCGATCGCTGGAATCGGCCGACCGACTCGTCCTGGGGAACAAACACGCCGGGTGCCTGGATCTCGATTCGGCTCGTTCGCGGATCCCCGGCGGGGTTTCGGGAGTGCTCCGTCTCGCTGCGGTTTTCAAGGAAGAGTGTCAGTCCCTTTTGGATTTGTTGGAGACGGATATTTCGTCGGGGGACAACGACTCGGCTCGACGCAATGCCCACACGCTCAAGGGAGCCTGCGGGCTGCTCGGGGCCAAGCAATTGCAGGCCGCGGCCGGAGAGATCGAAGAGGCCGGTCGAGAGGGCAGGCTCTCGAATCCCGACGAGGCGGGACCACTGCTGCAATCGCTACAAACCGAAGCAAACCGGGTTCTCGCCGCGGTCGACGAACTGTTGCAGTAGTGCCGACGTCGAAAAGCGATCGCGGACGCCTCGGATCCGATTAGAATGCGGGCGGGCCTCCGCTCCCTGACCGCCTCCTCGATCACGCTTTTCTCATGATTGTTCCACTCGTTCGGTTCACTTTTGTCGCCGCGTTGGCGGTCGCATGCTTGCTCGCCGGGGACATCCGTCGGGCCGACGCTCAGTTGCTGCGACAGACGATCGAGGAACTCAGCGTCGAGCCGCCTGATCCCGCCGTCGAACAATGGGTGCAGCGAGCCCAACGTGGCCCGGCGGAACTTGGACGCGCCATTTCCGCGCTGACCCGGATGGGAGAATTCGAAAAAGTCAACGAACTCGCCGCCCGACTCGGCAGCCTCGGCTACAAGGCGCCGCAAAAAGTTATGGTCGCCGAACAGATTGATCCGGCGGAAAGACTCCGCATCGTCTCGCATCCCGACGTGAGCCCCGAAGCGATCACTGCCATCGACGATGTCTTCAACCTACGTCAGGAAAGTTTGGCGTCGCCGAAACGGATCGCCAAAGCCATCGAAGCGTTGACGTCGTCAAACGTCGATCAATCCTTGCCTGCGATTCGTGTGTTGTTCGAAGGCGGTGAAGCATCGACCGCGGCTTTGGTACACGCGATCGTGACCGAGCGAGATTCCGACAAACGCGACTCTTTGTTGCGGGCAATGATTCGGATCGACGAGGCGTCCGGCGTTGAGGCGCTGCAGCGTATTTCGCTCTACGGTACCGACGCTACTCGCGCCGGCGCACTATCGGCGTTGGTGCGGTTGGCCGGTAGGGATCTCGCAGGCAATGAATCGGTTCTGACTGAGTTGGTGACGGCACTCTATCGGCAGGACGATGCGAGCGACGGTGGCGAAGGCGTCAGCGCGTCGGCGCGGATTGCTTCGGACGCTCTCGCATCCACCGGCGTTGCGATCCCGTTGCGCACGAGCGTGATCGAGGAATTGAACTCGCGGTTGGAGGCCGCCGACCAACGTGCCAATCGCAGCCTTCGTAACTTCGGACGTGTCACCGCGTGGGTGATTAACGAACAGCGTACCGGTGTCAGCCCTCAGCGAATCCCGCAGTGGGTTCTCGAGTTTCGCAATGCGGCCGATGCGGCGGCGCGACTCGTTGCGGTTGGTGACAACGACGCGACGAGTGTGGTGCGGCAACTGAACTCAATCCTCGCTTACAACGTGGCCAACAATCCTGATTGGGGATCGTCCGATCAGGTCGCTGCGTTTCGGTCCAACGAGTTGTTACCCGCCGTTGGCGTCATCCAGTCCTCGGAAATCGACTTCCTGCTCTCCGCAATCGATCTCGCCAAAGAAACCCAAAACGAGCCCGCTTTGATCGGTTGGCTGCGAATGATCCAGCCTGCCGAAAACGTTTCGCCTGCCCCGTGGTTCGTCGCGACCGGCCGACACGTGTCTTCGTTGGTGGAGACGGTCGATCATCCCAATGCCATCGTCCGGTACGAGGCTGCCGCCGCGATCGCGCGGTTGCGTCCCACCGATGCGTATGCGGGCAGCGCGCGAGTGCGACAGCGTTGGCGTCAGATGAGTCTGTTGACCGATCGACCGACGGCAATCGTATTGGAAAATCGTCCCGAAGTGATCACGGAACTTGAAACGCTAATCAACCAGGCCGGGTTGGAACCCAGGTTTGCAACCTCGGTCCGTCAGGCGGAGATTTTTGCCTCCCTCGGCGAAGATCTGCGTTTGATCATCAGCAAACGAGAACCATTCGATGCCTCCGCCGTTGAGTTGATTGACCGCGTCCGCCGTATTAACGCTGCACGCGATACTCCGTTGGTCATTTACAGAGATCCTCCACCTCGGGTTGCCGAAGAGGCACCGGAGGAGGAAGAGGACCTGTCTGGTTTGAACGAAGTCGAGCTGCAAAAACTAGCCGACGAGGCGGCGGTCACGCCGGATCGATTTGGCGTCATCGGTGGAATTGAGAACATCAAAGGAATCGTGCACCGCGAGTTGCTCTATGGAGATCTCGACGCCGACCACACAACGCGGCTTCCACTCAACTTGGAGTGGGTGGGTGAAGAGCGTTGGGGAGACGAGTCACTGCGAGCCGGATTGATTCGTGACATTGAACGTCCACGATCGGTCGCCGGCCTTTATGAATTGCTCTTGGCGAGTCGTCGCCACCTGCACCTGCCCCCGCTGAGCCCGGTCGATCGGGCTCGCTTCCGCGATATTGCGGCCGAAGCACTGGCGGATATCGATCGCTGAGCATCGCTCGGCTTCGAATGCTTTTGGTGAACCGTTGCGTGTTCCTTTCTATGGACTATCGCAGGGGGCGGTGAGTCAATTCGATGTGTGAGGCAACGTTTCCACACCCGAGTTTCGGTCGAGCGTCTGCGTGTCTACACTGCAACGTGGGTTGAGTCATTCCCCTCGAAACAAGCGTTGCATGCTGCTTCGATCCCTCCTTCTATGTCTTCGGACGCCTGCCCCCAATTGGTGAAGTGTATATGTTTGCTCGTCGCAATGAATCCGCATTGGTTTGGTTGTTAACGCTTGTGGTGTTTGTTTCCAACGCCTCGTTTGCCAGCGCTGAAAAAACGTTAGCCCCCGCGAAACATTCACCTTCAATCGCCGGCGTCTCCATTCCGGAACGTGGCAGTTGGAGCGAACGTCCCGCTGAAATTTGGCAAGAGGCGTTGGTGACGGGGAACGGAACGCTCGGAGCGATGGTCTTCGGCAATCCCGCGAGCGAACGCATCGTGTTGAATCACGAACGACTCTACGAGCCGCTGCTCGATTCGCCATGCCCGGTTCCGGATATCGCGTCCGCGCTTCCCGAAGTACGACGGTTGATGCGAGAGGGTAAGTACGCCGAAGCCTACAAGCATTCGTTTCAGTCGGCGATCGACGCGGGGTTTCCAGGGATTCAGTGGACCGATCCCTATCACCCGGCTTGTGCCCTGATCATCGATCAGGCCGCCAATGTCAACGGTGATGTTCCGTCCGTGCGCAGCGTCGACTTTCGATCTGGTGAAGTTGCCGTGCAGTGGGAGTCGTCAGGAAAGTCATTTCAACGACACACTTTTGTATCTCGACCCGACAATGTGATCGTCACACGCGTTGTCGGTGAGCCCGGGCAACGGGTGACGGGAACCGTGCGTTTGGTCAATCAAGACTCGCGGCCGAAATCGAAACGCACCGATCATAAGGGAGGCGGATACCACGATCCCGAAATCGCAGCCGAAGACGGATGGCTGACCTATCACTGCAAATACACGAAATCGCCGCGTGGATACGCGGTCGCGGTTCGATCGATCGCAAGGAACGGTACCTGCGAAAGCAACGGTGAGTCGCTCGATTTCGATTGTGAGGAACTCGTCCTGCTGATCGCCATCGAATCGATCGAGAATGATGATTTGTCTGGACGCTTCACACGCGAACTGAAAACACGACTCTCCGAGATCGATGCCGCTTACGATTCTCTGTTTTCACGTCACGCAGATGTTCATCGCGAGATGTTCGATCGTGTCGATTTGCGTTTGGCGGCGACCGAGAATGATCATCTCAGCAACGAGGCGTTGATCCGGCTTCAGAAGCAATCCGCCGACGAGCAGTTGCAACCGGCGCTGCTG
Organism: Aporhodopirellula sallentina SM41; assembly: GCF_000346505.1. Taxonomy (GTDB): domain Bacteria; phylum Planctomycetota; class Planctomycetia; order Pirellulales; family Pirellulaceae; genus Rhodopirellula; species Rhodopirellula sallentina. Next base: position 6,212 of record NZ_ANOH01000480.1, on the reverse strand, counting down.
ACAAAAATGTTCGACATGGGACGCTACACCCTGATCTCTTCGTCAGGAGAATGGCCGCCGAACCTAATGGGATTGTGGAACGGGGACTGGCGTCCCGATTGGTCCGGTGATTTTACGTTGGACGCGAACGTCAATCTGCAAATTTCAGCAGCGAACCTGGCAGCGCTGCCGGAAGCTATCGCGAGTTATGACCGACTCGTGATGGGAGTTGTTGGCGATTGGCGAACGAACGCAAAGAACCTATTCGGTTGTCGTGGAGTTCTGTCGGGGATTCGTACCGACGGTCGTCACAATTTGAATACGCACTATTCGCCATCCTTTCCCGGAAGCCTTTGGATCTCGGGGGCGCAGTGGTTGTTGTTGCCGATGTTTGAACACTATCAAACGACCGGCGATGTTCGTTATTTGAAAGAACGTCTGTTGCCGGTGATGAAGGAGGTGGCGCTGTTCTACGAAGACTACCTGAGCGAGCGGGATGGAAATGGTGATCGAATGTTTGTACCATCCTATTCGCCGGAGAATCGGCCGGGTAATAGTAACTCGCCCGCCGCGATCAACGCCACAATGGATATCGCCTGTTGCAAGCAAGTGTTGACGCAGTTGATCGGGCTCAAAGACGTAGGCGGACTCACCGACGAAGAGGTTGCTCGCTATGAAGGGGTGCTTGACGAGTTGCCGCCTTACCTCGTCAACGATGATGGAGCGTTGAAGGAGTGGGCCTACCCGGCACTCGATGACAACTACGACCATCGCCACGTGTCGCATCTCTATCCGGTATGGCCGGGGCATGAGATCAATCCGGAGGACACGCCTGAGTGGTTCGAAGCAGCGGTCGAGGCGGCAAGGCGTCGGGGGCGAGGCAACGGTTCGGCACACGGTCTCGCTCACATGGCTCTGATCGGGACGCGGTTGAAAGATGCGGATCTGGTCGAGGGCAACCTGCGGTTTATGTTGTCGCGTGATTATCTCCTGCCGAGCCTATTCACCTATCACAACCCGCGAAGAATCTACAACGCCGACATGCTGCACAGCCTGCCGGCGGTTGTGATCGAGATGCTCGTTTATTCACGGCCCGCGACATCGCAGCGTGCAGCCGAAATCGAGTTGCTCCCGGCGTTGAAGGACACGCCCGCGCTCGCTGTCGGTGAGATTCGCGGCGTGCGATGCCGAAATCAAGTCACCGTCACTTCCCTCGCGTGGGACTTCGAAAAATCGGAAGTACGAGTGAAATTGACGTCACCGAATCAGGGACCGCTCAATATTCGCGTTCGCCGAGGGATCGTTTCCGCCGAAACGGGGACGGGGGAATCGTTGCCTGTTGACGGTAACAACTTGGTGGCAATTGAGTTACAGCCCGACGAGGACATGGAGGTGGCTTTTCGGCTTCGCTAGCACGCGCGTCGGGAATTCACTTGTTGGTGCGTCAAATTGACCTAAACTATAGTCCCTCGTTTGGGGGTCGGTGGTTCTGCACGCATTTTCTACGGTCAGATGATGTGATCGGTCAGACTCCTGTCCGCTGAGGAGGGGTTTTTGCCATAGAGGTAATGGACACCTTCGGCGACCGGGAGAAAACCGGTTTCCATGCCATGATCCAAAGTAGACCACCAAAATGAAACCATCGATTTCCATACTGCCGTCGGGCCAGTTACTGCCGATGATCGGGGTCGTGATGTGTTCGCTAGCCTCAATGCCAGCGAGCATTCTAGCTCACGAGAACACGCAGGCTACCGAAAACAACGCCGAGGCGCTGGCCAATGAGGCAACCGTTCTCGTGTCAACGAATGCGGAAGCAGGGGCGAGCGAAGATTCCGCTGAACTCGCTAAGAACGCGCTGCACATCCTGCGTCAGAATTGCCATCGTTGTCACGGCGTCGAATTCAAAATCGACAAAATGAATGTTCTCGATCGAGATAGCTTGGTCGGTGCCGTGCGTCCGAGAGCCGACGGCGACCGGGACGTGTACGTCATTCCCAGTGATGCCGAATCGTCGCTGTTGTGGAATGTGATCAAAGACGAACACATGCCACCGAAGAAGCCGCTCGCCGACGATGACAAGCAGATCATTAAAAGGTGGATCGACGCCGGCGCGCCGTGGGAAACGGATGACTCACGCGAGTTCATTGACGACGTCGATGTTCTACGCCAGATCGCGCGGCACCTGTTTGATATACGCAAAGACGAACGCAAGTTCCAACGTTATCTAACGCTGACTCACATTCACAACAATCGATCGGTCACCGATCGTGATATGCGGATCTATCGCGCGGCACTCTCGAAAGCCGTCAACAGCATGTCGGACCAGGCAACCATCAAGCCTCCGACACCCATCGACGATGCTAAGACGATCTATAACATTGACCTTCGCCACTACGGATGGCAGGAATTCGGAACATGGGAAGCGGTTCTCGAACAATATCCGTTCGGTATCAAACCTCAGTCGAGTATTGAAGCACTCGAAATTTACGAGAAGATCGAGGAACTCTACGGTTCGGCCAACTTCGACGGCGTAACATCGATTCGCGCAGATTGGTTCGTCGCCAACGCGACCCGCCCTCCGCTTTACCACTCACTCACCGGGATTCCGGAGAAACTATCGACGCTGCTCGAACGCGTCGGCGTTGATGTTGAAAAGAACTTCCGGCTGAACACTTCGCGTCGTGCAGGCCTTTTCGAGAGTGGTGTTTCGGGACAAAACCGATTGATCGAATACCATTCGTCGACCAACGGCACGTTCTGGCTCAGTTACGACTTTGACCGCAACGCGGGCCGAGGCAATCTCGCTCGGTTCCCTCTCGGGCCGAAGTTCGAAGACAACGAGTTCGACGCGGAGGCGTTCGAACATGCCGGTGGCGAAATCATTTTCAATCTGCCCAACGGGCTGCACGCATACATGCTGGTCGATGGCGAAGGTAATCGAATCGATGAGGGGCCGGTCAACATCGTTTGGGATTCGCTGAACATTTCAGGGAGCCCGCTGGTTGTGAACGGGCTTTCCTGCATGAGCTGTCACAAGCACGGGATGCTGGATTTTACGGATTTCGTCCGCGAGGGAACTGCTGTGCAGAACCCGCAGGCTCGCCGCAAAGTTCAGGAGTTGTTCCCCGAACAGAGCGAACTCGATCGTGCCCGTGAATCGACCAAGCAGAATTATTTGCAACATTTATGGCGTGCTGTCGCTGGGGAATTGGAGTTGTCGCCCAACGATCGCGATGCGTTGCTCAGCTTTGAAGAACCGATCAGTCGCGTGACCCAGTTGTACGCAAAGAACCTGGATCTCGAGGCTGCTGCCTGTGAACTCGGTATTGAGGACACCGATCTCCTGCGAAACCAAGTGTTCTCGGGACGACTCGTTGAACTCGGTCTCGGACCGCTCGCCCTTGAAGGTGGCACCATTAAGAGGGCGTTTTGGGATTCCGCCGAGACGACATCCTCTGTCTTCCAAGAAGCCGCCAGTTCGCTTCGAATCGGCACGCCGATTTCCAACTGACCGCCTCTCGTTGATCTGAAATTTACCGTAAGTGAACCAAAACCGCCGATCGAGACTCCACGCAAAGGACCCCGACATGAATATCCGACCCATTAGTCTTCCCGGAATCGCTCGCCTGGCGGCGTTTTCGGTGCTGAGTTTTCTGTTCCTCGCTCCGGTTCACGGTGCGACGCTCGATGATGCCATCGTGAACCTCGCCGAGAACATTTCGGAGTACCTGGAAGAAAAGGGACAGCGACAAATTATGCTCGGCACCTTTGACGGTCCGGGAACAGCCACGGCGGGGCGTGCCATCCGCGCATCGCTGAAGGACGAGTTGACCAAGAAAGACACGCAGGTCGTGCCGCTCGGTGCGAGTTGGACGGTTCGGGGTGCGTTCAGTTTTGAACAAACCGGTTCGTCGGCGATCGTCTTGATCAAAGCCAACCTGTTCGACAAGTCGGGCAAGGAGATTTCAGGGTTCCGCGAGAAGGTCAAGGTCGAAGAGGTCCGAAGCATTGAAGACATCAGCCGATTGCTCGGCCTGACTGTTGATCTCGATGAAGAGCAAGATGCGGTCGCTCAGGTTGCCAACGATACCTCTTCGAGCAAGAGCGAAACGGCGAAGCAATTGGTGAGCAAACAAGCCGAGGTTACCGGGAAATTGGTTTCGAGCGTGAGCGAACCGATCTTCGCGTTCCGCAACTCAGGAAACACCGTCGTCTCACCCGACGCGAACAGCAAGTTCCGTGTGGAAATCATGGTCGCCAATCAATCGACCAATGGTTTCAATCCTTTGTCGATCGAGAACGCCGGCGGTTTCCCTTTTGCTCCTCTGCAAGCAAACGATGTCTACAAGATTCGTCTCTACAATGACGCGGACCATGCGGTTGGCGTGAAATTGTCGATCGACGGAATCAATTCCTTCTGCCTGTCAGAAGATCCTTCGCTACGCACCCGTGGCACATGGTTCTTCCCGGCGAAAAGCGTCGGAGTGATTTCCGGTTGGTATGTCTCGCCGACGTTGCTCAAAGAGTTCGTCGTGACTGCAAACGGTGAATCGCTCGGGTTGCCTCACGGTGCCGATATCGGAACAGTGACAGCCCAGTTCTTTCACGCGTGGACCGAGAATGAGCAACCGCCCGCAGTCGAGTTGTTGGCGAAGAACAAAGGGCAACTGCGAACCGGCATCGGAAAAGACATCACGCGAAAAGCCGGTTTTCAAAGGTGCTATTTCGGCGAAACGTTGCTTTCGTCGGTCAGCATTCGTTACAGCAACCCTGACGACCTGCCGCTCGAGTAAACGATGAACCGAGCATACCGCGACACGGTGTCAGATAAGTGTCTCTGGCACCTTTTGTCGGTTTTTGTTGTTGGTGTGTGGATGGCGTTGGCCGTTTCATCCGCTGAGGCACAATCACCATCGCCACGGGTTGTCTTGGAAACCCATGGGCCGGTTGGGCAAATTCGACAGTTGCGGTTCTCGGGCGACTCGCAGCGGCTCTATGCCGCCGGTCTCGACAAACGCGTGCATGTCTACGAGGTCGGTTGGGAGAATCGCGGGGGCGGACCCCCTGCACTCACGCGGGTGCCGCCGATGGATTGGGAGCAGGCTCGCGGGAACCGAGGTGGTATCTTTGCCCTCGCTTTGCATCCCAACGCCCCTGAAATGGTTCTCGGTGGGGTGGGGGCACGGCAACAAACCGGCGACATTGCTGAGTTTGATTTAGCAACCGGACGCGTGTCGGGGTGTGTCCCGACTCCTGCCGAGCGGACCGCCGCGGCGAAAGCACAGCGGATTGGGACCGAGGGACATCGCTATTCGGTGATGTCATTGGACTATTCGCTCGACGGGACGCGTTTTGTTTCTCGTGATGAACGTGGCGGAATGTTTTTGTGGGACCGGCAGCAAGGCGGTGGCTTTCAGGGGACACGTTTGCGGCCGTCGGGGCCGGAGGCGATTCGTTTCGCACCGCGTGCAATCTTCTCTGACAATCAGACGCTCGTCTATTCGCGGCGAGAGAACGACGCTCGAGTACGATTGATCGCTCGGTCAATCCGCACGGGGAACGAAGCAACGTTCACCGAGGACTACTACGAACGTGTCGCGGCGCTAACCCGAGACCATCGAGGTCTTTTTTGGGCGTCGGCGGACGCGCGAGGCAACGTGTACGTTTCTGATATCCGAAACCCGGCCAATCGGTTTCGAGTCCGATCAGAATGGCCTCACGTGACTTCGGTCGCGATCGGACCGACATCGTTCGCGGTGTTAAGCAATCAGTTCATCGACGGTCGGGTCGGCAAATCAATTGTCGAACTGTTTGACCTCACGACTAAACAAAGGTTCGATTCGCTCGTCGTGTCGACGACCGAAAACTCGCTCGCGGTAGCCATCTCGCCCAACGGAAGATTCCTGGCGGTCTCCAAAGAAGACCCTCGCGAGATATTGCTGTATTCGCTGGCGGACCGACGTTCGAATCCGAACTCGAAACCCTTCAGCACAACGCCTGCGGTCGCTCGGGCGGACGTGTTATCGACCCGTGTCTTGGCGTTGTCGGAGGACGGAACTCGGTTGGGTTTTGGTCCCGACGAGAGGGCGATTACATCGGCTTTGGAACTCGTTCATGGGGAAATTGCGACAGAGCAAATTCCACGTGATGATTGGGTGTTGTCGAAAACCGATCCGCCGGGTTGGCAGGTCGTTCGTGTCGATCTGCCGACGACTCAAGTCAAGGTGGTCGAT
>NZ_ANOH01000479.1 GCF_000346505.1 Aporhodopirellula sallentina SM41 | reverse complement strand
AGCCGCCGGTTGTCAGTTGGTGGCGTCCTGCGACCTCGCTGTCGCGAGTGAACAGTCGTGGTTCGCCACACCGGGCGTGAAGATCGGCCTGTTTTGCACAACGCCAATGGTCCCACTGATGCGAGCGATTCCCCCCAAAGTCGCGATGGAAATGTTAATGACCGGAGAGCCTCTTGCAGCGCAGCGTGCGTACGAATTGGGGTTGATCAACCGTGTCGTGCCGCTCTCGCAACTCGAGGACGCGACTCGAGAACTGGCAACGAAGATCGCGTCGGCCAGCCGCGACACCGTCGCGATCGGGAAGTCCGCTTTCTACCAACAGGCGTCTTACTCGGAAGCCGATGCCTACTCGTTTGCTGTCGAGGTGATGACTGACAACTCGATGCGTCCCGACGCGAAAGAAGGCATCAGTGCATTTCTGGAAAAACGCGATCCGGTCTGGAAACCTTGACCGATGGGACTGCAATCTTTCGACCAACTGTTCGCACGCGCCGATGCCAATCGACACGAGTCCTCTGTCGTTGTCGCGGGCGGGAATGAAGCAACCGTTCTCCACGCCCTGACGGAAACCACTCGCCGTGGTTGGACGCGTCCGATTTTGTGCGGACCGGTGGAGGAAATCGAGTCCGTCGCGGCAACAGAAAATGTTCCACTGGACCATTTCCAAATTATTGATTCCGACCAACCTGCCGTTGCCGCGGTCGAGTGCATTCGCCGCGGTCAAGCAGTGGCGTTGATGAAAGGTCGAATCGCAACACCGGATCTCATGCGAGCGGTGCTCCATTCCAAATCGGGCCTGAAGACGGGAAGGACCATCTGCCAAATTGTGATGATGGAAATCCCCAAAGACCATCGGCAGTTCCTGATGGCCGATACGGGGATCACGATCGAACCGACAATTCAACAGGCAACTGAGATCGTTGAATCCACGGCGCGAGTTGCGATGTCGCTTGGCTGCACATCTCCACGCATTGCAATCATGGCGGCGAGCGAAAAGGTAACCGACGCGATGCCGGAAACTCATTTGGCGGCTCAAATTGCGGCCGCCATTGAGACTTCGCTGGACATGCAAATCCAAGGCCCGCTGTCGTTCGATTTGGCGTATTCAACGACCGCAGGCGAGAAAAAAGGTCTCGGTGGCGAAGTAATCGGATCGGCCGATGCCATGGTTTTCCCGAACCTCTTGTCGGCCAACCTGACGGTCAAAGCGATCATGTACACCGCCGATTGTCGGTTTGGCGGGATGCTCGCCGGGGCGGCATGTCCGATCGTTTTCATGTCGCGAGCCGACAACATACAAACGCGAATCCGATCGCTGGCGTTGGCGCTGCATCCAACTCAAAGTGACCGTGCCCACTGACCCTGACCACTGACCACTGACCACTGACCACTGACCCTGACCCTGACCATCCATGCTGAACACCGCGTCCGTAAACCGTCGTGATCACGATGCGGTCATCATCAACCGATCAGATTCCGACAAACGGCACCGGAACTAATAAAGCATGTTGACGGATCCACGTGTCGACTCCGTCCCAACTCGTGTACTGGCTCGCAAAGAGCACGAGCATATACACACCGACGATCGCCGGTGCGACCGCAAACCGTACGCTTAAACGAGACATCGTGTTCCACCAACGCCGCCATCGCGGTGAGTGCGCGTTCGAGTCGGCATCTGTATTCTGACTCACCGACGATTGTGATTCGAGATACAACCTTCGACACCGCCGCATCGCCAAACCTGTTGCGATCCGAGCGGGCAACATGAACGCGACGAACACGAGACACGGCAACCAAGTGATCTCCTGCGGGGTGGCCTCGATTTTCAGCAGATACAACGGGATCGGCAGCAGCACCAACGTCACCAACATCGCGCCGGCATAACTCCACGGAGCAGCGTGAACCTCGCGACGGACGCGGCGCCAAGCGAAGATCGCTCGGAATCGATTCTCAGCGGCAAAGTGGGCTTGCAGCATCGGCAGCGTCATCAGGATGTAGCCAAGCGTCACCAGGGCGATCACGCCGACCAAACCGGCGGCGGCTTCGTTGCCTTCCCTCGTGACGTTCATGATCACCATCGCGGGGAACAACCAAATGAGTGTGCCCACCGCACCACGCACGCCGAGCCAAAACAGTTGCGGCAGTTGCAAGGAAACGATGAAACTCCACAGTCGATCGGAAACGTCCGACCACAGAGAAGGCCGCCATGCCTGCTTACAAAAACGAATCGGTTCAGGCCACAAAAAATGCCGCAACCGTCCGCCCCGAACCCACGCCCACCACAGGTAAACCGTCGCGGCCATCGAGAACAGAATCGCGACGACGCGGAGGATGGTTGCTGAAGTTGAATCGGGTTCGATAACCGCGGCGACGGATTCCCAGTGCACCAACAACCGGATCGGCAGCGAGGCGAGTCCGAGCGATCCCAAGACCACACCGATTTGTCCGGCCTGAGCCAATCCGGGGACGCTGTCGCGGACCGAACGCCCGCTGGTCAGTCGGCCGGCCACCAACAGCAGGTACCCGAGCACGGTCAATTGCAGCAGCGGGATCGCGGTCACGACCGCGAGCAGACTCACGAGGCTGGCCAAACACCACACGTTCCACACCGCCGCGGCACACCACCTCCATCCGCGGACCCCGATTCGCGAAATCCGCCCGCGCTGCGGTGCGTTTCCCTCGCGTGGATCATCCGACTCCGCGAGACTCGGCGACGGAAATCCGCTGGCATTTCCCCCGGGAAGGCTCCATTGCCCTGGTTCGACTGCGGTGCTGGCCCAACTCATCGTGCTGCGTTCCTGCTGCTGGGAGGGTGGAAATTGGCGTGCGTTCGGAAGAGCAATCGCGATGCGTGTCTGCATCGGTGTCGAATCCCCGCCGCCTCGCGGATCGCATGCTGTCATCATAACGAAGCCGGCAGGCGTAGGCGAAAACGGTGCCCGACCACCTACCGCCGGGATATTCGCCGGCGGGCGACGGATATTGGCAAACGTTCAACTTTTCTGCGTCGACGGCCGATACATCCTCTGATGGGCACGCGACTTTAGCGATTGCGTGCTTTCTCGGTGTTGCCTCATCTTGTCGGGATGTTCAGGCAAAGCATAGCTGGCCGGCTAAAAAACCGGATCATTCGTTCCAATCCGATCATTGACGGGATTCGGTACGAACGAAAGTAACCTTAGAATGCGCACCATTGATTTCACGACCTTCCCCTCCACGTTTTGACGCAAACGCCATGACGCCGCACGTTCACCTCTGCTTGGTTCTGCACAATCACCAGCCGATCGGCAACTTCGACGGCGTCTTTGAGCAGTCTTACCAAGACAGCTACCTGCCGTTTCTCGAAGTTTTCGAGCCGTACGAGTCGCTGCAGATTTCGCTGCACACGTCGGGTCCGTTGATGATGTGGCTCGCCGAGCGTCATCCCGAATACCTCGACCGAGTTCGCTTGCTCGTCGAAGCCGGCCGGATCGAGATTGTTGGCGGTCCGCAGTACGAACCGATCCTGACGATGCTGCCTAGCCGTGACCGGGTCGGCCAAATCGAATCGTACAGCCGGTGGCTGCAACGCAACGTCGGCGTGACCCCGGGTGGAATGTGGACTCCCGAGCGGGTTTGGGAATCGAGCTTGACGAGCGATGTCGTCGATGCGGGGATCCACTACACCGTGCTCGACGACTATCACTTCAAAGCCGCCGGGATGAAAGACGAGGACCTGACCAGTTACTACCTCGTCGAGGACCAAGGCCGGCTGCTGCGGATCTTCCCCGGCAGCGAGCACCTGCGATACACGATCCCGTTCCGTCCCGTGGGCGAAACGATTTCGTACCTGCAGGACATCGCTCACCGTCACCCGGGTGCGGTGATGACCTTTGGCGACGACGGCGAAAAATTCGGCACTTGGCCGGACACCAAATCGCACGTTTATGACCAGGGTTGGTTGCGTTCCTTCTTTGACGCACTGAGCGAAAACCAGGAGTGGCTGCACACGATCACCATGGCCGAAGCGATCCGCCGCGTGCCGGCTGCGGGAAAAGCCTATCTACCCGATTGCAGCTATCGCGAAATGACCGAATGGTCGTTGCCGGTCGAAGCCCAGGAGACACTCGAGGACGTTACTCACGCACTCGAAAAAAGCTCCGAATGGCCACGCCTGGAGACTTTCGTACGGGGAGGTTTCTGGCGCAACTTCAAAACGAAATACGAAGAAACCAACGAGATGTACGCTCGCATGATGCATGTCAGCGAGCGATTGAAGAAAGCCGAAGAGGCAGGCCTGGACGCCGGCGTTCTCGCCGAAGCACGCGACCACCTTTACCGTGGCCAGTGCAACTGCCCGTACTGGCACGGTGCGTTCGGCGGCATCTATTTGCCACACCTTCGCAACGCGATCTATGAACACCTGATCGCGGCCGACACGATCCTGGCCAACCTCGAAGGCACCGTAAAAATCGCGACCGCGACCGCGTCTGACTACGACTTCGACGGCCAACAGGAAGTCCGTCTGTCGAACGAGCAAATGGTTCTCTGGCTCGACCCGGCTAGTGGCGGTCGGATGTATGAGTGGGACCTTCGTGCGATCAACCACAACCTGTTGTCGACACTACAGCGTCGTCCCGAAGCCTATCACCGCAAGGTGTTGGCCGGCCCGAGTTCTGGTGATGGCGATGTCGCGTCGATTCACGACCGCGTCGTCTTCAAACAAGAAGGCCTCGACGAATGCGTGCAATACGACCGGTTCCCTCGTAAGAGCCTGATGGATCACTTCTACGACAACGAGGCAACCCTCGAGTCGGTGATGTCGGGTGACTCGCTCGAACGAGGTGACTTCGTCGACCTGCCTTTCGAAGCCAAACTTCGCCGAGGTGGAGACCGGGTTCAGGCCCAAATGCGACGCGACGGAAACGCGTGGGGAATTCCGATCACGATCACCAAAGCGGTCACGATCTGCCAAGACAGTGACACGATGTCGGTCGCTTATCTGCTCGAAAACTTGCCGCCGGGACGCCCGCTGCACTTTGCGATCGAATGGAATTTCGCCGGTTTGCCTTCCGGTGCCGACGACCGTTACTTCAGCGACACCGAGGGCAACCGCCTCGGACAACTCGGCGAGAAGGTTGACCTCAGCGATGCCCGCGGGCTCTCGCTTTCGGATCGTTGGCTCGATGTGGACGTGGACCTGACCTGCGACCGCGACAGCGGCATTTGGGCGTTCCCGATCCAAACGGTTAGCCAGAGCGAAGGTGGCTTTGAACTGGTTCACCAAAGCGTTTGCGTGATGCCACACTGGATCGTTCAAGCCGATGCCGAAGGCCGGTGGGCCGTGCGGATCGACGTGAGCACCCGATGCGGGAAAACGGACGCGCCGCTGGCTCATCCGATGCTCGCTGAACAAACCAAGAATTAACTCTCGCATTGCCGCTGAACCGGGTTGCCAATCCGGTTCAACGACTGATGTGGGAACTGTGCCTGGCATGCTCTCTTCGCGGAACCCACGCGAAGACGCGGACCACCGCGAGAACATGTGCCACCGTCAGGATGACGGCGGACGCACGCATGACAAGGACTGTCCCTGAACTCTGAATCGAGATAACGCGAGTGACCGCAAAGCTTCGATTAGTAATGCCCGACGCCGAACCTTCACGCCGACTGCGTGTAGGGATGAAGTTGGACAAATACCGTTTAGTGCAACGACTCGGCGAAGGTGGCTTTGCCGTCGTATTCCAAGCGCACGATACGATCGAAGATCGGTCTGTGGCTCTCAAAGTTCCTGACCTCTCGAGCGACAGTTTGCAGCAGTCCTTCGACGACGTGCAGCGAGAAGTTCGCATCATGGCCTCGCTATCACACCCGAATGTGCTGCCCCTCAAAGATGCCCGTTACATCGACGGGCAATTCGTGATGGTGTTCCCTCTCGGCGAGGAAAGCCTGAACGATCGGTTGTCGCGCCGCATGGCACGCACCGCGTCCGTCGACTACATCCGACAGATGACCGCGGCCGTCGCACACGCGCACGAGAACAAAGTGCTGCACCGGGATATCAAACCGGAAAACTTCATCCTGTTCCCCGGCAACCAAATTTGTTTGACGGATTTCGGATTGGCTCGCAACCAAACCCGTCGCCACCGGGTCTCCGCGTCAGGAACTCTCGGCTATATCGCTCCTGAACAGGCGATGGGCAAACCGACGCTGCGAAGTGACGTGTTTGCGTTGGGATTGATCGCGTATCGAATGCTCGCCGGCGTCCTTCCCGAATACCCGTTCGAACCGCCTTTGCCGTCGTACGCAAAGTTCCGAAAAGGATTGCATCAGGACTTCATCGACTGGGTTCGCAAAGCGATCGACCCGACGCCGAGCAAACGATTCCGCGACGCCGTCGCGATGAACAATGCTCTGAAGCGAATCCGAAACGTCATCACGACGAAGAGCACCACCGCTAAGTCAACGCGTCGCTCCACCCGCACCGCCGCCTAACGGACGATTCGAATCGAATCGCTCAACTCGGTGAAGCAACTCACCGGCGAGGCCACGTCTCTGCTTTCGGTCCCCACTCGCCGTCCGCCGTGATCTTGCACGCGGCGTGATCGGACCGAAGGCATCGGTTTGCCGTTACCGGGATTGTGTTGCGTTCTAATCCCTGCGGGCTCGAACCTGTCGGCGGGCGGGTGCCACGGCTCGTTGTAAGAACCGCCCCATGCGTTCGACGGCTATTCGGTTGACACTGTTTTTGGGATAGGTTCTTGTCTGAGAACTTACGCCCCACCCGTCGACAAAAAACGAGTCTCAACAGCATGCCAAACGAAATTATTGAAGGCGAACTTCCCGAGGACGTTTTCGCTGAACTGCGTGAAGCCAAAGAGACGCTCGAACATCATGGCCTCGCGGATCGGTTGACCGAGTTGATGGGTGCGCCGATCACCGCATCGATCAAAATGCTTCCGAACATCGCGGAAGATGCTTTGCATACGGCCGTCGATAAATCACTGCAGGCGGCGTTGAAGGTCGCCTTAAAAACGCTCGGCGAAGAGACGAAAGCGGGCAAGCCGAAACTGATCAGCCACAAAATCATGGCGGGAATGTCGGGCGCGGCCGGCGGCGCGTTCGGATTGTCAACGGTCGCGATCGAACTGCCCGTGTCGACGGTTCTGATCCTTCGCAGCATCGCGGACATCGCTCGCTCGCAAGGCGAAGACCTGAAGGACATTCAAACCCAACTCGCGTGCCTGGAAGTTTTTGCGATTGATGGTGGAACCGAGAGCGACGTCGACGACGATACCGAAATCGGCTACTTCGCTGTCCGTGCCGCGATGAGCAAGCAAGTCGCCGACGCGTCGAAATATGTTCTCAAACACGGAATCGGCGACACCGCCGCCCCGCCGCTGGTCAAACTGCTGCAGTTGATCGGAAAACGTTTTGGGGTCGTCGTCAGCGAGAAGTTGACCGCGCAGGCGATTCCGGTCATCGGCGCCGTCGGCGGGGCGTTGATCAACAGCTATTTCATCGATCACTACCAGGACCTCGCCCGCGCTCACTTCACCGTCCGCAGGCTCGAACGCGAGTACGGCAAAGCTCTCGTGGAGGAATCGTATCGCCGGATTGGGACGACGGACGAGTGACCTTCGCCAACGCATTCTCACTCACGCTCGCGCGGCATTCTGCAGAAGCTCAGAAATCGCACACGACCGCGATCGGTCGTTTATATTGGTGCGAATCGATTGTGTCGGTGCGACCGCGCCGCACCACCCACCGGAACGTGCACAAACACATCGTTCCGCTCTCAAGATTCTCGACATGAACGCCAACGATTTGGAATTCTCGATGAAAAACCTTCAGCGTCGCCAATTTATCACCCGATCCGCCGCAGTCGCCGCATCGGTAACCGCCCTGCCACGTGATGTCGCCGGGGACGAAAAAACGCCGGACAAATTGAACCTGGCTGTGATCGGGTGTTCCCATCGCGGAGGTGCGATCGGAGCCGATGCGATCAAAAACAGTTTGAGCAACTGTGTCGCGCTTTGCGATGTGGTGCCCTCTCGCGCCGAGCAACTCAAACAAAAAACAAAGGGACGCTCCGACGATGCGGTGGTGTTCGATGACTTCCGCGAGATGTTCGAAAAGATGGGCGACCAGATCGACGTTTGCACGATTGGTGTTCCCGATCACGCGCACTTCCCGATCGCAATGCTCGCGATGTCGATGGGCATTCACGTCTACGTTGAAAAGCCGCTCGCCCACACGTTTGAAGAATGCGAACTGCTCATCGCGGCGGAAAAGAAATACGGCGTCCAATGTCAGATGGGTAACCAAGGCCACTCGAGCAGCCAGCGGCTGCAGTTTGAATCATGGGTGGACAATGGCATCATCAAAAACGTGCGGCGTGTCGATGCCTGCATGAACAAAGGACGCCGTTGGCATCCGTGGGGTGACGTGGACGGCTACCCGTCGGCTGAACCGATGCCTCAAGGCATGAACTGGGAAGTATGGACGGGAACGGCTCCCAAGCATTCTTACAATTCGAAGTTCGATCCAGGCAACTGGCGAGGCTGGTACGAATACGGCAACGGTGCCTTTGGTGATTGGGGGCCGCACACCCTGGACACGATTCACCGCTTCTTGAAACTCGGCCTTCCTCACACGGTCCGTGCCGAGAAGATCGAAAAGCCAAACGAGTACATTTTCCCACATGGTACGACGATCGCGTTTGACTTCGCCGAACGTGGCCCCGACATGCCCGAGATGACGATCAACTGGTACGACGGCGTCAACAACCGTCCTCCCAAAACCAACGGCGTGAACATCCCAACATGCGGCAAGGCGATCTTCAGTGACGATTTGGTATTCGTCGGCGGAACCCACTCGGGCACGCTAAAGGTCGTTGGCGGCGACCGGAAGACGGACGTGGAAGGACAACTGCCTGAGTTCGCGACGAGCGAAACCTCCACCAACCACATGAACAACTTCTTGCGAGCCGCCGCTGGGTTGGATCCTTATTGCAACTCTTCATTCGCGGTATCAGGACCACTCACACAGGTCTTCATGCTCGGATGCATTGCCCAGCGACTCGGCGAAGATCTCGAGTTCGATACCAAAACGCGGCAAATCACGAACAACTCGCGAGCCAACGAACTGCTCAAGGGCCCCGCACCGAGAGCCGGTTGGGAAGAGTATTACAAACTCGCCTAACCGTGCGTCAAAGCATCATTTTAGGGTAGCGAAACTCGCCCAGAGTTTCGGCAGGCT
>NZ_ANOH01000478.1 GCF_000346505.1 Aporhodopirellula sallentina SM41 | reverse complement strand
GCTGCAGGACGATCGAGCCAATTGCTTGACAATCCTGTCCGGGCTGGCGCCGAAAACTAAGCATGAAACGATCGTTCGTAACGTGTTGATTCCCAACCAGTACTGCAGCCCGCATTTCGAGTGGATGGTGGAAGATGCGATGTGTCAGGCCGGATTCTACGCCGAAGCTTTGCAGCGGATGAAGCAGCGTTACCAGTCGCAGGTCGACAACGAGTGGCAGACCACATTGTACGAAATGTTTCCAAAGGGTGGCACCTATAACCACGCCTGGAACGCGCCGAACACGATCCTCGCCAAGCATATCGCCGGCATTCGACCCACCGAACCGGCCTGGAGCGAATACCAAGTAGAGCCGCAACTGCAACACCTTTCGATGATTCGGCAAAACGTTCCGAGTGTAAAAGGCGACATCAAAGTCGAGATGCATCGAGAGCCCGAACGTTTCGTATTGCTGCTTCAGTCGCCTCCCGAGACGACCGCGATGATTGGCATTCCGAAATCATTCGGCCCTGTCAAGCAAATCTCTGTTGACGGCCATATCGTGTGGAATGACGGAGTTGTTGTCGATGGCGACCGCGGAGTCACTTTTGCTGACGAAGACGCACGGTTCATCACGTTCCGAGTGCCGCCGGGTGATTGGTCGTTTGTCGCAACCATTCCTGCCGATGCGAACTAGCGAATGCGCACTCCAACTTGGCTTACCACTGTTTCACTCTCATGCTCTAGTTTGATGTTGTTCTTCATCAATCTTCTCAATCGAGTGATCTGCGCTGCCGCGTTCCTGCTATCGACGTCCGTGATTGGACTTTCAGAGAACTACGCGAACGCGACAGGTGTGCATGATCTGCGAATCGAGCACCTCCGAGATCCGATTCAGCTTGACTGCGCCAAGCCGCGTTTGAGCTGGAAAATTCACGCAAACGATTCGGATCGCAATGTCATGCAGGCGTCCTATCACGTGTTGGTCGCAAGCCGTGCTGAGTTGCTGTCACCTGAGCACGCGGATCTGTGGAACAGTGGAGTCGTTGAATCGGCTCAGTCGACGCTCGTTCCATATGAAGGCGAGCAACTGCGCAGCCGCCAAGCGTGCTTCTGGAAAGTTCGCATCACGGACAACCAGGGGCGTCAAAGTGCATGGTCGGACATAGCGACGTGGTCGATGGCATTGCTGAACCCCAGTGATTGGGCTGGTTCGCAGTGGATCGGTCTGAAAGAGGACACTCGGGATTCGACGCTAGCGAGTCGAGTAAACAAAACGCTTAAGAAGGAGCTTCGCTCTCACCCGTCGCCTTTACTGCGAAAGGACGTGTCGCTGGCAAAAGAGATCCGTAGAGCGATGGCCTATGTGTGCGGAGTTGGCTACGCAGATTTCTTCATCAACGGTAAGAAGGTCGGTGATGCGGTGCTGGATCCGGGACAGACCAATTATGCACAACATACTCTTTACGTAGTTCACGACGTGACGGACCACCTTAGTCAGGGAAACAACGCGGTAGCATTCTGGCTAGGCAACGGTTTCTATGGTCAAAACATCGCCTTCGAAGCAAAGTTTGGGTACGGTGAACCGAGCGTCCGAGCGAAACTGTTTGTTGAATACACCGACGGTAGTAGCGAAGAAATCGTGACGGATGAGAGTTGGAAGGCCTGCGTCAGTCCAACGGTTTTTGACAATGTCTATTGGGGAGAAAGCTACGACGCGCGACGGGAGATTGATGGTTGGGCACACCCCGGACTGGACGATTCCGACTGGCAGATGGCGGTTGAGAAACAGTCGCCCTGCGCAGACGAACGACTGCGACCCCAATTGCTACCGCCGATCAAAGAAATTAAACGCTTGGATCCGGTGGCGATCGCACAGGTCGCTCCTGATACGTGGTTATTTGATTTCGGCAAGAACATCGCTGGTTGGATTGAAATGGAGGTTAGTCAGGATGCTGGCGATGTGATCGAGATTCTCCCTGCGGAAGTGCTGGACAAAGCCACTGGCCGAGCCGACCAACGCACCTATGGCGGTGCCCCAGGTGCTCCCTATGAACTGATTTATGTTTGCAAAGGAGACGGAAAGGAAACATGGTCGCCTCGGTTCACGTATTCCGGTTTCCAGTATGTGGAAATCAGTGGTCTTTGTTGTCCACCGAGCAAGGACAGCGTTTCGGCTGTGTTCGTTCGCAGTGATGTGGAGCGTATCGGTACGTTCGAGTGCTCTGAAAACTTGCTAAACCAACAATACGCGGCGAGTTTGCTGAGCTTGGAAGGCAATTGGCATTCGCTGCCTGAAGATTGCCCGCATCGTGAAAAATGCGGCTGGCTAGGTGACGCTCACGCGACCGCGGACCTGAGCCTCTACAACTATGACATGACCACGTTTTATCGGAAGTACATTCGCGATATCGAAGACAGTCGTCGCAAAGATGCACGACTCAGACGCGTTCGACCGGATAGTGTGGGAGTTCCCACAATGGTGGCTCCGGGAAAGAGGGCCAATCGAATCGCGAACATCGACTGGGCAATTGCCTACCTGATATTGCCGTGGCGACTGTATGTGCACACGGGCGATGCGGAGGCGTTTCGAACGCGTTTTGATCATGTGAAGGATTTTCTGGCATACTTCCGCAGCTTTAAGAACAAGCAGGGTGTGATCGAAAACGGTTTGGGTGACTGGTGTCCGCCACGTTGGGATCGTAAAGCGGCTCCTGAATTCATGGAGTGTCATCCGTATGTTTCAGGTACGGCGTTCTACTACCAAGCGTTGAACATCGCTAGTGAGGTGGCATCGGTCTTGGGAGACGAGGAATACAGTCGCGAGTGTCTCGCGGAAGCTGGCGAAATCGCGTCTGCGTTCGAAAGGAGCTATCTTCACGAAATTGAAGACAGCGGACGGAAGCATTACGGCAGTCAGACCGCGACCGTGATGGCGTTGAAATTCGACATGGTGCCTGCGGACGACACGGACGCACGCGTTGCAGGGTTGGTCTTCGATATCGACGTTCGACACGACGGCCATCACGCCTGCGGGATTCATGGGCTGCGACACCTGTACACGGTGTTGGCCGATCAGGGACGAGGCGATGTCGCCTATGAGATGTTGACTGATACTACGTTTCCTAGTCCCGGCTACGTGCTGAGTTGTGGTTTGACGACTTGGCCGGAGCGTCGGTGGGAGTGGAAGAAGGAACGCTACCATCGCAATTCCTTCAATCACCCAATGAACGGTGGATTCGCTGCGTTTATGCATGAATGTCTCGGCGGCATCAATCCGAGTTGCTCTCAACCTGGCTACAAGCATTTCGATTTGCAACCGCAGTTGACAGACCAAATCCAGTGGGCGTCGGCGACGGTTGACTCGCCGTATGGTGTTGTGCGTAGCGAATGGAAGACAGAAAGCCGCGTGTTTCAATGGACGATTGAAATTCCGTGTAACACGACCGCGACAATCTTCGTTCCCTGTTCGAAAACCAGTGATCTGTACGAAAGCGAATCGCTGTACAACGAAGACGTGACGCGAGTTCAGCAAGCGGGACAATCTTGGATGACGTTCGATCTTGGTTCGGGAGTTTACAGGTTTGCCGTGAGGAGCGATTCACGAAGATGAATAACAGAATGCTAGACCAAGACACCAATACAAAGAAACGGGCGCGAACAACAAATTTTCAAGGTGGAGTAACCCAATGATGCGACAATTCTTTGCAACCGTTTGGCTCAATGCGCTTCTTGCGATCGCGTTACTTTTTCCTTCGTCGAACGTGCTTGGTGAGGATCAGCCGCAATTGAAAGAAGCAAGGAACGTTCTGATTCTATTCGTGGACGATCTCCGTCCGGAACTCGGTTGCTATGGTGCCGACGAAATACTGAGTCCGTCGATCGACAAACTCGCCTCCGAAGGTGTGCTCTTTGAACGCGCGTATTGCCAGCAGGCTTTGTGTGCTCCATCGCGGATTAGCATGATGACCGGGCAGTATCCTGATCATACAGGCATTTGTGATCTGTTCACGCCGCTGCGGAAGGTGGACAAGACAAAAATGACGTTGCCGCGATACTTCCGCGAACGAGGATATTTCACGGCATCGTTCGGAAAGGTGTATCACCACCTGCGCGACGACCGCGAGGAGTGGATGAATCTGGCCGTACCGCCTAGTGCGAAGTACGCTGATCCCGCGACGTTGAATCCGATTAAGGAGCGGGTTGACGATGCGAAGGCGAGGAAACTCGATGTGGATCAAATTCGCGCGGCGGGAAAGGGGCCACCAACGGAGTGCTATGCCACCGAGGATGAAGGCTATCGCGATGGGGTCGTGGCCCAGCAAGCCATCTTGACGCTGCGAGAAGTACAAGACAAACCGTTTTTCATGTGTGTCGGTTTCGCGAAGCCGCACCTGCCGTTTGCTGCCCCGAAACGGTACTGGGACCTTTACGAGCGTGAGCAATTCAAGGTGCCGTCACGCGAGCGTCCCAGTGGAACACCAGATCTTGCGTTCACGATTTGGGGCGAGCTGCGAGGCTATCAGGGGATTCCGCAAGAAGGAGGGCTCTCCAATGCGATGACTCAAGAACTCATGCATGGCTACGCCGCTTCGGTGAGTTTTGCAGATGCTCAGGTCGGCAAGGTACTGGCGGAACTCGATCGACTCGGTTTGCGAGAAAACACAATTGTGGTGCTTTGGGGAGATCACGGGTTCAAACTCGGTGAATACGGTTTGTGGTGCAAACACACTAACTTTGAGCTCGATGCGCAGGTGCCACTGCTCGTTTCCGCTCCGGGCGTGTCGCCAGGCAAACGATCCGATGCATTGGTCGAGATCGTTGACCTGTTTCCGACGGTGGCGGAAATGACTGGAGGCGACATTCCCCAGTCGTGTGACGGCAAGAGTCTGCGACCGCTTTTGCAAAACCCGCATCAGGAGTTCAGGCCGTTCGCCCTCACCCAATACCAGCGTGGTTCCAAGATGGGCTACAGCATGCGAACCGACCGCTATCGATATACCGAATGGATACACGCCGGAACGAAACGCGTGGTCGCTCGCGAGCTTTACGATCACCAGAAAACCCGCACGCCGCTCAGGAATCTTGCTGGTTCTCCCGAGCATAACGAACTGGTTGAGCGTCTGTCAGAACAACTCGATGCCGCTCGTCGAATTGAGACCACCAAGGTGAGTATGAAGAGATAGGGAAGCGTGGTGCTTTTTTGATCGGGGATGGTGAAGTGATGGTTCCTGGTCTTGGGAATTCCCGAATTGACTATGCGGAAAGCTCATCAGCCGATCGGCGTTAGCCGCGGTTGTCGGGGATTGTGAGTGAGAACCGGGGCAAATGCCCTTCGGCTGATTAGCTTCACGAGGTTTTTAGTTGGCACACGAGCGAAGCAGTTTGGGACGAGTCGACAAAACTTAAATAGCGGTGGTTTTTATCGCAAAATTCACGAGCTTTCTCGGGTGTTAAGGGAGCCCTATCTGCTCGTACGCGGTAGTCGAATTCTAGCTATCAGAAAATTCTAGAAACAGGTCCTTTGGGATCTCCGGAAGAAAACCATCACGTCGGTTCAGATAAGCGAAAAACCGAGTAGAAGCATTGAGAGTATTTCAGGCGACTATGAATTGCAAATCCTTGATAATGGTGAGAGCACTGCTAACTGTCGGAATGGTTGGCTTCTTGCCCTGCTGCACGGCAGGGGCGGAGGATGTCTACAACGAGTCCGGTGGCGTTGTCAGCATTGAAGTAGAGAATACCGAGTCCGAGTTAGGGCTTTGGGTGAAGAGAACAGAATTAGCAGGGTTCTCAGGTAGCGGCTACTTGGAGTTTACCGGCAATCGCTATGACCTTGGGAGCCCGCACTCGCCGCTTCGGTACCACTTCAAAATTAATCGAGACGGAAGGTATATTCTTGATCTCCACTGTGCGAAGGTGGAGATCGATCAGCACTCGGACTGGGCGAATGATTGCTACGTGCGGGTACTTGGCGACTACGCTGCGGGCCCCGGTCCGCACGACGTCCCGAAAGGAAATGCGTCGCTGAGTCTTTTGAAGCGAGATACCAAATTTTTTGGCGGAAAAATTTCTGCCTGGGAGTGGGCCGTTGGTGACTGGGCTGTTACGGGAGGTCGGCTTGACCCTGGTCGCAAGAACAACAAACGCAAAGCGATTTACGAATTCAAGGCTGGGCAAACTTATACCCTGGTTATCTCTGGACGCTCGAAAGCGTTTCGCCTCGACCGCGCAGTGTTTCGTCTTGAAACGGTGCCACCCGAAGTCGCTTACCGAATGGAAGCGACGGAGTCGCAAAAGATC
The DNA here is from genome assembly GCF_000346505.1 of Aporhodopirellula sallentina SM41. Classification (GTDB taxonomy): domain Bacteria; phylum Planctomycetota; class Planctomycetia; order Pirellulales; family Pirellulaceae; genus Rhodopirellula; species Rhodopirellula sallentina. The sequence continues at coordinate 22,586 of NZ_ANOH01000478.1, read as the reverse complement.
GCGGCGCAGATCCCTGTGGAAGATGATCTTGATAAGACCGTCGTAGCGTCATCTTTTAATGCGGAATCTCATCCCAGCCGAGATGACATTTTTAAGGAGAGTGGAACGCTCGTTGATAACATCAAGCAGGCTTCGTGGGTCTGCTACAAGGCGTTTGATTTTGGTGTGGGTGTCGCAGGCAGTGTCGAAGTACAGGCCTCGAGCGTCGATGAAGACGGCGGAAAGATCGAACTGCGTATCGGTGCGGCGTCCGGCGGTCGGATCGGCGTGTTGGACATACGCGGGACGGGCGGCGTCAATAACTTTGAGTGTTTCTCCGCGAATCTTGGCAAGGTAAGCGGCCAGCATGATCTCTACCTCGTTTTTAAAGGGGGCGGAGGGGGCCTGTTCCGTCTGAAGGAGTTCATGATCCGCTCAGGGGTTTGGGTGGAAGAAAAATCCGATGGAGTTCCAATTCGACCACCCGCCGGACGTCTGGCGTATGTTGCTGATGGGAACTCGCCGGATCCAGATGATATCGGGGGAACCGTCGCGGCACTCGCGATGTTGCGAGCGACGGGGTTGGACCATCGACTCGTGCACTGCTCACACAGTTGTGACCTGGTGAGAGCGAGCAATATTTCCGAAGGCGATGAGTTCAATCGGCAACAGATGCTGCAGACTGCGTGTGAGGGTACTGTCGCGCGCTGGGGCGGGTTCGACGAACTCACGTTTTGGAACTGCAGGACACATCAAAAAGAAGTTGTCGAGGAACTAAAGGAACAGATCAATACTTCAACGCGATCGAATCCGCTGTGGATCATCGAAGCCGGTGAACCCGATATCATCGGTTACGCGTTGGAGGCTTCGCAGCCTGCAAAGCGACGGTATGTGAAGCTCGTAACGCATCACCCTGCGAACGATGGCAGTGGTGACTTCTATAGCTGGAGTCAAATGAAGCGTCTGGGAGTCGAAGTCGTGCGTATCCCGGACCAGAACGGATACAACGCTCATCTTGGCCGTGGTCTACAACGGCCATTGTGGGCTTTCCATTGGGCTCGGGATCATCAAGACGAGCGTATCCGGTGGCTGTGGAAGCAGGGAAAACTCGCCGAAGAGGATGGAGTCGTTGGCTTTCAAAAAGGCAAGTTTGACATCTCAGACGCTGGAATGGTTCTCTACTGGATCACCGGTGCCAATACCGACGCGAGTGGCTATCGAAAGGGTACCGTTCATGATGTTCGTGATCTGCTCGAACGCTACCTAGCCCGTGAACAGTAGAGCAAAACTCATCGATTCAAATCCACTATGTGCGTGCTAACAACATGCATCGTAAACCGACGTCCGAATGCGTGCGGTTGCCGATCTGACGTGATCGCGTTGATCCGTTTGGCAAGCTTGTGCCAGCCCAGTTCTTTCGACTCGAGAATTTTTGACCACAAGGTGACAGCAATTTCTTTTGCGTTTCTAACCTCAACATTAGCGAACGAGCAATCGCGTCCATTTCGGATCGCCGTGTCACCGCGCGCGATGATCTGAGGCGAGGGGATACGAAACCGGTGCCGGGAAAGGCGGAGTGGTCACGTCAGTCTTCTCCCGCGAACACGACGGTAGGTCGAGGAGCGTGTCTGCGTTTCTTACTTCCACTGCGTAAACCAGTGCCAACTTGATTCACCAGTAAAGAAGACACCATGTATAACTTCCTCGAACTATCTCGACTTTCATTGACCCTTTTGGGGGTGCTTGTGTGCTGCGGCATCACCAAGGCCGCTCCACCGCATTCGCTGCGTGTCAGCGAGAACTTTATCGACCCGGTTGGGTTCCATGATAGCGCGCCGGTCTTTTCATGGAAGTTGCCGGTTGCGGAAGACGTTGAGTCTCAATCCGCCTATCGGATCGTTGTTGCTGATCGAGGAACAGTGCCGAGCGCAGACAGTGACTTGGGAACAGACACCGTTCTATGGGACTCGGGAAAAGTTGCGTCGGACCAATCCGCCTGGGTTGCCTACGAAGGACCAAAACTGCGGTCCCGGCAGAGTGTGGTTTGGCGAGTGAAGTTCTGGGACCAGAACGGAAACGAGTCGGATTGGAGCAAAGAAGCGTTCATCGAGATGGGATTGTTGTCGCCCGATGATTGGAAAGCCGAGTGGATCGAGTTTGACCGTTCTGCCCCGGTCGCCGATCAGATCAAGATCTTCAAGGCAGAGTTCGGCAATCGTGAATCGGATCCGGCGAAAAGTCGGGACGTGACCGATCGGATCCGCACTGCGATTCAGCGTGGTGCGACGCCGATTCGAGTCGTCGCGCGGCGTCTCGGCGGTGATCCTGCCCCTGGCCAGGAGAAAACGTTGTGGGTTGATTTCCAGGTGAACGGACAACGCAAGCAAGTCGAAATTGATGAGAACAAACAGTTCGATCCCTACCCAAGCATCACCGCGCATCCCGGCTATTACTTTCGCCGGCCGTTCCATAGTGAACGCGAGGTCGTGAAGGCACGATTGTATGCGTCGGCACTCGGGATTTATGAATTGCAATTGAACGGAAAACGCGTCGGCGATGATATCCTCGCGCCTGGATACACGATGTATTCCAAACGCGTCGAATCGCTTGCGTACGACGTCACTGATCTAGTTCGCAGCGGTGAAAATACAATCGGCGCTGTGGTCGGTGAAGGTTGGTATGCAGGTAGATTGCTGTTACGAAAGCGATCTGACTTGATGAAACTGATGCCCAAATTGCTCGTTCAGTTGGAGCTGACCTACGCGGATGGTCGCGTCAAAAGAATCGTCACGGATGATCAGTGGCGAGCCACCGACCAAGGACCGATTCGAGCGGGCGGTTTCTATCACGGCGAAGACTATGACGCGTCGAAGAAACTTGGCCAATGGACACAGGCTGGCTTTGACGATTCCGCATGGACTCCCGTCAAGGTGCAACCCGCCGTAGTGGATCTTGTTAAAGATCCTGTGGCAGTGGGATCTTTAACAAGATCCACTACAGCGATTGCCGTTGTTCCCAAGCCGATGCCGCCAGTTCGGGTGATGGAGCAACTCAAAGCGGTCCGCCTCACAGAGCCCGAACCGGGGAAGTTCGTGTTTGACTTCGGTCAAAATCAGGTTGGCATTCCCACCATCACCATGCCGGTAAAGAAGGGGGAAACGGTGCGGATTCGTTTTGCGGAGATGCTCCAGCAGGATGGAACGCTTTACACGACGAACTATCGCACCGCTCGCTCGCAAGCGACCTACGTTGCCGCCGAGAACGGCACGGTCACTTACCAGCCGTCACTCTCATTCTTTGGATATCGCTATCTCGAGCTCAGCGGATTATCTCAAGGCGAGCAGTTATCAACCGAATCGGTTACGGCGAACGTGATTCATACTGATTTTTCGACCAAGGGTGAGTTCACGTCGTCGCACGAGAAGCTGAATCAATTGCAGAGCAACATTCGCTGGGGCCAGATCAGTAACTTCATCGACATCCCCACCGATTGCCCACAGCGGGATGAGCGTTTGGGATGGACGGGCGACGCGCAAGTCTTCTTGCCGACCTCATTCTTCAACTACGACGTCTATTCGTTCTGGGCGCGTTGGTTGCAAAGCGTTCGTGATGAACAGACTGACGATGGCGAGATCCCACACACCGTTCCCTCGACGCCGTTTGGCTACTCGAGTCCGGGGTGGGCTGACGTGATCGTGACCGCTCCGTGGCAAGTATACGAACGGACTGGCGACATCCGAATCCTGCAAGAAAACTATGATGCAATGAAGGACTGGGTGAATGTCTATGAGCGACGTTCGCAGGATCTCATTCCCTCGCTCACGGGCTGGGGCGATTGGTTGCAGCCCTACGCCAAAGGTGACCGCAAGGGCGACACCGCCCAAGACCTAATTGCAACAGCGTATTTTGGGCGCGACGCACGGATTCTGTACTGGACCGCAAAAGCGCTCGGGGAAACGGACGATGCAGAGCGGTATCGCAAGTTGCACGCTGACATCCGTCGAGCTTTTACAAACAAGTATTTTCCGAACGGTGGAGCCGCACCGGGCGCGCAAACGCAAACGGCCTGTTTGATGGGATTGGGGTATGACCTCGTCGAACCAGAGCAGCGCCCACAGGTAGAAGCACTGCTACTGCAGAAATACGAAGAGGCTGACCGGCACCTACGGACGGGGTTCCTCGGCACGCCGTTGCTCGCTCCGGTGTTTGATCAACTGGGGCGGCCGGACATTTGTTTCGAATTGCTTTTCAAAGAGTCCTACCCGTCGTGGTTCTTCTCGATCAATCAGGGGGCTACCACGATGTGGGAGCGATGGAACAGCTATAGCCATGCTGATGGCTTCGGTGATGCCAGCATGAACTCGTACAACCACTACGCTTATGGTGCGATCGGCCAATTCATGTATGAACGGATCGCCGGGTTGTCACCGGATCCCGAGCACCCGGGCTACAAACACTTTTTCGTCCGTCCGTTGGTTGGTGGCCCGCTGACATCGGCGTCTGCCCAACTCCAAACACCGTACGGAATCGCGAAGAGCGGTTGGGAAATCCGGGATGGCAAGTTGCACTTGGAAGTCATCGTCCCGCCCAACACCACAGCGACACTCGTCTATCCGGGAAATGAAAAGAGTCAAGAACTGACGCCCGGGAGTTATCAATTCGCCTTGGAGATGTAGGAACTGATTGGCAGCTGGACAATGCTCATCTTCCTGATGATTCAAAACAAACTATTGAATTCAAAAACGCAAATGACCGCAACCAATAATCGAACGACAAAAATCACCGCGATCCTCATAGCGTTATCTAGCTATGTCTTCGCAGCCAATCTTTACGCTGGCGTTTGCGACTTGAGGTGCGATTATCGCGACAAGCCGCTGGCGATCGACCACGACAATCCGCTCCTGTCGTGGCGACTCGAAGGTGATCGTCAAGGTCTCGCGCAAACGGCGTACCAGATTCAAGCAGCAACGGTGCAGGAAAGGTTCGATATCCCCGACCTTTGGGACACCGGTTGGGTCGAAGACGCGCGATCACACGCGATTGCCTATGAAGGAAAGCCTCCCGCTGCAAAGCAACGCGTTTATTGGCGGGTCCGCTTCAAAGACGACCGCGGCGAGATCCTTCCCTGGTCCGAGATCACCTGGTTTGATGCCGGATTGCTAACCGATCAAGATTGGCAGGGTGCGACCTGGATTTCCTGTGATCGTGAGCAACAAGACGAATACGGTCCGGCTGATGTGATGGGCGACTGGATCGCAGCGTCGAAGTACGCGAGCGAAGCAGACACGGTCACCTATCGACATGACTTTTCCCTCCCCAACAAAAAGGTTGTCTACGCCGGCACGTGGTGGAGTCATGTCGACGAGGGTGCAATCTCGGTTCTGGTCAACGGAACCAAAGGGCTCAGCGGCCCGGAAGGCCCGCCGACGGTCCACTACAAGGACTTAGGCTTTCAAATGAAGGCCGACAACACGATCGTCGTTACTCTGACAGGTGCAAAGAAGTCGACTCCGATCAGTTTCGGCATGCGGGTCGTATTCGCCGACGGCAGCGAACAGATCATCGGTACGAGCGGTGACTGGGTTGTCGAGATCGATGGTGAGAGCATGCGGGCAAAGGTGGTTTGCAAGTACGGCCAACGCCCACTGGGGCAAGCCAAGATTTCCCCTCACGCTCCACTGGCGGCCACGTGGTACAAGAAGGACTTCAACGCCAGCAAGGAGGTTGCCGCAGCAAAGCTGTATGTGTGCGGCCTCGGCTATCACGAACCGTATCTCAACGGCACCAAGGTCGGCGACCATGTTCTCGATCCAGGCCAGACGGACTACGAACGGTTTGCTCACTATCAAACTTTCGACATCTCCGATCAGGTCAAAGCGGGCGACAACGCAATTGCCGTTTTGCTGGGCGATGGTTGGTACAACAACACTCGCATGTTTTCGCACGCGCGTTTTCGCTACGGAAAGCCGGGTCTGCGTGCGTACATCGATATCCGCTACACCGATGGCACCCACCAACAGGTGATCTCGGATGGTAGCTGGCATTGGAAAGAGTCGGGGCTCACCGAATCGAGCGTTTTCCGTGGCGACTACATCGACTATCGCAAATGGCACGATGAATGGAAGACGCCCGGAACGCCTGATGGCTGGAAGCCGGTCCAGAAAGTCAAGCCACTGTCACCCAAGTTGGTTGCACAGGACTTTCCTCCCATTCGCATCGTACGTGAAATCGATCCCGTTAAAACATGGCAAGTTGGCGCAAAGACTTGGGTTGTCGACTTAGGACAAAACATCAGCGGAGGGATCGGTCTGCAATTCAATGAACCGTCCGGCACAGTGATTCGCTTGCGATGCAGCGAGATGCTCGCGGAAGACAACACGCACCTCGACAACGTGCCGAAGTCGCATTGGAATTGCCATGCCGCACCCCAGCACCACCGCATTATCGCGGACGGCAAGCCGCATCAGTGGCGTCCCTATTTCAGTTACCACGGTTTTCGTTACGCCGAGATTACGGGGCTGAGCAAACCGCCATCGCCGGGACAAATCAAAGGGTTGGTGGTTCATACGGACACGCCCGTGATCGCCACCTTCTCGTCGTCCGATCCGTTGCTCGATCGGATCTTTCAGATGGGCGTTCAAACGCACCTCAACAACATGCATTCCATTCTGGAAGATTGTCCCCATCGTGAGAAATGCTTGTGGGGCGGTGATCTGCACTCGTCATGGGCAACAGGACTCTACACGCTCGATTCGGGATCGTTTTACCGGCAACAGGCCCGACTGTTTTACACGCCTCCGATGGACCCACTGGGAATCCCTGGCCGGATCGGTGTGGGCAAACGTTCCACCAGGAAAACGCTTGACTTCACTTGGTCGGTATCGCCGCTGTTCACCGCTTGGCATCACTACCAACTCAGCGGTGATCTAGGCTCGGCAATAGATCACTATCAGGAAATGCGTGACTTCCTGCGTTTCTTTGAAAAAAAGTCGCCTCAGTTGATCCCCCACATCTACCGCTACGGGGATCACGCTCCGCCAATCGGGATCGAACGAACGCCAGCCGATCCACAGCTTATCGCGGCGTTGAATTTCTACGCAGCGGCGGATCGCTTTGCCGATCTCGCTGCAGCACTTGGGAATCCAAAGGACGCTAAATGGAGTCGTGATCTCGCCAAACACATCGCGAAATCAGTTGTCAACAGATACTACGACGAGGAACAAAACACGTTCGGCAATGGAACTCACGACAGTCTTGCGTTGTCGTTCGGCATTGTGGATGCGTCGAAACGTCCGGCGTTGGCAGCATCGCTTGAGAAGGTTTACCGAGAGAACGGCAAGCAGTTTGACGGCGGCTTCATGTCATACAACATCTATCCGGAATTGACTAAGTCTGGCAACGTTGACTTGGCCCTCGAGATGCTTCGCAATCCTGAATATCCGGGCATCGCGCAGAGTATCCGTGACTACGACGCGACAACGATCTTTGAACGGTTTCGCAACGACTCTCGCAGTCGTCAGTTGGTGCAGTCGTTAGACCATCACGCAATGAATCATCCCTCGGCATGGTTGCTCAACGACATCGCCGGCATCCAATCGCATCCTGACCATCCTGGAATGCGACAGTTGTTGCTCGCTCCGCACATTCCCACCGATCTGGATCATGCCAGTGGAACGCTTCGGACTTCCTACGGAACCGTTAAAAGCAAGTGGAAAAAGAAAGGCGGATCGGTCAACTGGCAGATTGAGATTCCACCCAACTGTGTCGCGGAGACACGTCTGCCCGATCCAATCACAAATCTTCGCGTCAACGGAGAAACGGTCGGTCACACCCAAAGCTTCAATTTAAAAGCTGGCCAGCATGAATTGGAATGGACAGCGTCCAAACCCGTCATGCGTTTCGAAAAAACGGGGGCGAACGCGGAAGCACCGGAGGGATTCGTCTGTGTGTTCAATGGTACGAACTTGGAGGGCTGGAAGGGTGGCGACGAATGGTCCGTGGAAGACGGTGCGTTGACGGGCGTCGCCGACGGGACGTTAACCGCGAACCGCTTCATCGTCTGGCAAGGCGAACCTCTAAAAAACTTTGAATTGCAGGTCATGGTTCGTGTCAGCGCGGAGGGCAACAGCGGCCTGCAGTATCGAGGCAAGGTTCGCCCTGACCTCGGGCCATATCGGGTTTCTGGCTACCAGTGCGATATCGTAGCGAAGCAACCCGCGTACAACGGCATGCTCTACGAAGAGCAGGGGCGTCGCATTCTTGCGCGGCAGGGCAAGACGGTTGTGATCGACGCCGAGGGTCAGCCATGGATTACTCAGTCAAAGCCCGCTGTCAGTTTTGCACCCGACCAATGGCACCGGTATCGAATCCTCGCCGAAGGCAACCATCTACGTCACTGGATCGACGACCAGAAGACAGTGGATGTGATTGATCTCGATGAATCGGGACGTGCGTTGGAAGGAGTCTTGGCGGTGCAAGTCCATGTCGGGCCGCCGATGAAAATTCAATTCAAAGATTTCTATCTCAAACGTTTGCCCGATGATCTTCCGCTTGTCGAGAGCGAAAGCTCGAAGATCCCAGATGACGCGATACAGGTGAAACCACAAGGGCGGCTGCCCACAAACTGGAAACCCGTCGCGTACGCCCAGCGTGCCAAACTTAAGAAGCGCCAAGAAAGATTGAAGCGAAATCAAACGAAACCGTGATCGAACTCCCTGCCCCTTTCCGCAACCCCAAGATACGTGGTTCGAAGCAGTTGACTACGCGACAAACCCTTCGAGATGCGTGGCGTTTCATTACCGTTCGTCGCGATTCGCTTCAACGTCTCTGCTGTCCGAACGGGCAGTATAAGCGAGACAGTCGATTCATCTCGCGTTGGTCAATCAACGCTATCGGGTGGCCCAGATTAGCTGCTTGATTTCCTATCGCAAAACGTCCTCCCAAGCGAAGAACAACGCCAAACACTCGCCCCCGCAGAACATCACTTCACCATCAAGCTATGAATCGTCCTCAATTACGAATCCCGATCCATGCCATGAAACGCTTCCTGTCGATTGGCTGCGCATTCTTGGTTGCAATGCTGCTGACAACCGTGTCATCGGGAGAAGAGGCGTGGCGACAATACGTCGGAAAGGCAGGGCCGAGCGGATGGCGATGTCACGTGATCCAACCCGATGCCAAAGACGACGGACCCGACGGCATCAATTTCCATGATTGGAATGGAGATGGATACGTCGACGTCTTTGTGAACTACGAAGAGGGGAGGTACAGCCGTTTGTATTTCAATCCCGGATCGAACAAGTGTCGCGGGCTTTGGGATGATTGGATCGAGTTCCACCATGGACCGTGCGAAGATTCCTCGATAGGAGACCTGGACAATGATGGTGACATCGACTTCATCGCCAACGGTGGATGGGTGTACTTCAACCCAGGCCAGACGCATGTTCGAGATGTGAACCGTTGGGGAAAAATGACGTTGTTCGATCATGAACAGCGCGTACCACTGGTGATGGACGTCAATCAGGACGGCCTGAATGATTTGATTGTTGGCGCGCAAACTTGGTTCAAGCAACCGGCCGATGGCAAACATGACGCAAACAACTGGCCCAAACACATCCTGGGAAGTGCAGAGTGGCCGATGAATTGCATTCCGCACGATGTCAACGGCGACACAGAAGTTGACTTGGTCGTGCCAAATCGGCGGAAAGAAGTTTTCTGGTATGAAAACCCGGGCCGGGAAAGAGTCACCATGCGGTGGCCTCGAAAACCCTTGCATCCGCACAAGTCAATGTTCGTCGCTCTGGGAGACGTCAATGGCGATGGCACCACCGATGTGGCAATCGCCGGCGGCAAAGAAGGGACGGAACAATGGTCACACAAGCTGACGGTCTTGCTGCGTACTAATAGGTCTGGTGATCCGCAGTATCACGAAATTGTCATCGACCAGCCTTGCGGCAATTTCCCTAAGGGCGTTGCGATCGTCGATCTTGATAACGATCCAACCACGAAAGAGATCGTCGTGACGCCGAAGCAAGGTGACCTCTGGATGGCCATCTATGAAGGTGACCCGATGGATGCGAAGAACTGGACTACGAAGGTGATTCAGACGCCGGGATCCGAGACACGGAAGAAGATGGACAACGTCTATCTTGCCGACATTGATGGTGACGGAGATCAGGACATCGCAACGACCGAGGAGAATGGCGGTTGGGGAGTCATCTGGTTTGAGAATCCGTCGCGTGTCTGCACTGAGATCAAAGCAACCGCTTTGAAGTGTGAATACTTGACCGATCCGCGGGGTATCGACATCCCTGACCCGCGATTTTTTTGGCAAGTTAAATCCGATCAAGACGATGCCGTTCAATCCGCCTATCAATTGATCGTTGCTACCAGCGAGGCACTCATCGCAGAGAACAATGGAGATGTTTTTGATTCCGGCAAGGTAGTTAGCGACCGCAGTATTCAAATCGCTTACGAGGGGAAACCGCTCTCATCAGCAACGGACTACTATTGGAAAGTCCGCATTTGGGGACGTGATGACCAACCTTCAGCGTGGAGCGGAACGGCTAGGTTTGCCACGGGGTTGCTAAACGATGGTGACTGGAAGAATTCTCAGTGGATCGCTTGGAAAGATCACGACGCTTGGCAAAATGCGTGGTGGAAGCGTAAAGAGGTCGAATTGAAATGCCAGGAATTCTATCTTCCTTCGTACTTCGGTGCCCGAATGAATATGTTCGAGCGGATGTATTTTCACGGCGAAAATCGATACGACCCCGCGCCGCTGCTGCGCAAAACATTCGCCACGAAAAAACCAATCGCTAGTGCCAAGGTCTTCATTTGCGGCCTTGGGTATCACGAATTGTTCCTCAATGGATCCCGCGTCAGCGACCATGTGCTCGATCCCGGTTGGACCCAGTACAACCGAACGGCGTTGTATGTCGCGCACGATGTCACGGACTTTGTTCGCGACGGCGAAAACGCGATCGGTGTCATGTTGGGACGTGGCAACTACGGCATGCTCGCTCTGGATCACTGGGGCTTCTACAAGAAGGGCGGCTACATTGGCCAACCAAAGCTGAAGTGCCTGATCAAGATTGATTACGAAGACGGGACCACGCAGAACGTGGTCAGCGACCTGAGTTGGAAAGTCACCGGCGGTCCCATTCAATACGATTGCCCCCACATGGGCGAAGTTTACGACGCAACGAAGGAAATTCCTGGTTGGAATACACCCGAATTTGATGACGCCGGTTGGGACTCGGTGCATTCGGCTCCTGCGCCCGAAGGTGAGTTGAAATCACAACTCTGTGAGCCCATTCGTGTGGTGAAAACGTTTCGGCCCGTTAGCGTCAAACCAGGCGGTCGAGGAAGTTTCCTCGTTGATGCCGGCACCAACTTGGCGGGCTGGCTGCGCGTGAAAATCGATGCTCCCGCGGGTACCCCCATCACCATTTACTACGGTGAAGACTCGGATCCGCTCACACACGGCCAACCCGGCGGTTACCAGCAAAATGCTTACGTTGCCAAAGGTGAACCGGGTGAAGTTGCTGAATGCCACTTTTCGTACAAAGGGTTTCGCTATGCGTTGATCAAGGGACACGACAAGTCCTTGACCGCCGATGATGTCGAGGTCTGTCAAGTCAACTCGGACGTGACCGACGTGTCGACATTCCAAACGTCCGATGCGATGATCAACCAACTGCACATGATTTGCCGTCGCTCGTTGACATCCAATCTGCATAGCATTCCCACCGACTGTCCGCACCGTGAAAAGAATGGTTGGATGGGTGATGCCACTACCGGCATGGAATACGGGATGGCCAATTATGACTTGGCCGCTTTGATGACCAAGTTTGTCGGCGACATGCTCGATACCCAGGATGACGAAGGCCGCATGGCTGCGATCGCGCCTTGCAACAGCAACGCTCGCAAGCGTGGCCGTTCGCCGCTGTGGTCAGCCGCCTGTGTTCATGTCTCTTGGTACATGTATCAAACTTACGGTGATACCCGAATCTTCGAGCGCGATTGGGACAGGCTTTCACTTTTTACCGAAGGCGTGTGGAAACACAACGGTGTGCCGGGACAACGGGGTATCTTCAAAGACGGTTACGGCGACTGGACGTCACCGCATGGCAACAAAGGCGAAGAAGGTGTCGAAGTCTACTCCACCATGAACTTCTTTCTGGTGCTGCAGCGGATGGCCCACATGGCAAAAATTCTGGGCAAGGCTGAGGACGCCATCAAGTTCAACTCTCAAGCCGAAGAAGTTCGTCAGGCACTCTACACGCACTGCTTTGATGCCGAGCAAACCATTTTCACCGGCACAAAACCGTCGGGATATCGCCAAGGCCCCAACGCCATGGCACTGTATTGCCGCATTGCGAAGCCCGAACACTGCGACGCAGTCTTGAAGCGGTTGATTCAGGACATCAAGGTTGATCGCGATCTGCATGTCTATGGAGGCATCTTCACGGGGCAAGCTGCGTGGGAAGTCATGCCACAATCCGGGCATGCCGAGCTCGCTCATGATGTGCTTTCCACCGATACCTTTCCGGGTTACGGCAAGATGTTGGCGAATGACGCCACGACAGTATGGGAACACTGGACCGGTGGCGGTTCTCGCATCCATCACTTCTTGGGCTACGTCGACAACTACCTAACGCGATACGTTGCTGGGATCCGCTGCGATCTGACCAAGCCCGGATTCAAGAACATCCTTTTCGAACCGCAATTCATCAACCAGGTGGATGATGCCGAGTACCACTTCGATTCGATCCATGGCCCGACAAGCATTCGTTGGCAGCGGACCGGCGACGATAAATACGCGATCGAACTGATCATCCCAGCAAACTGCACCGGTGAATTCGTGGTAGCGGCGGAATCCGTCAAGTCCATCATGCTCAACGGCGATGCGCATGATCTCGATGGATATCAACTGCACCCGCTCAATCGAACCGCGGTGGTTCAAAAGAAGCAATCGCTTCGACTGCCTTCAGGAAATCATCAAATCCTTCTTATCACCTCTTCAGCAGCACCATGACATTCATACCACACCAACTCCCGTTGATTCGGCAGGCCCTCAGTGTCGCAATTTTGCTGGCCATCTCGGCAGGAATCAGCACCGCAGAGCAATCGGTTGCGACAGATACTGCGATCACTCCGCCGCCTGGTGGGGAAGACCTGATGACGTTCGGCCCGGAGCAACCGCTTGATTTTCAATCGCAGCATGTGGAAGCAAAACGGCAAGTGGATCTCGGTCGAAAAGATGCCGTTCGCCAATGCGTACAGTATCGAAGCAGACACGCGTTTCAGCGACCCCGAAAACATGCGAGTACGGGTTCCAGTTCACGGAACGGTTTGCAAGGGCGACGTCGTGCTGATTTCATTTTGGATGCGACGTCCTGGTGCCGGCGGCCAACCCAACAACGCCTACCTTTTCGTCGATGCAAAGCCGGAATCAACATCCTATCAATACAACTTGTCTGCGTACAAAGAGTGGGTACAGCACGTTCGCTCGTTTGTGGCAACAGGTGATTTTGATTCGTCCGAAGCTTGTCTGCGAATCAATTTGGGCGAAGCTGGCCCAAGGGTGCAGATCGCCCGTTTGCGGCTGGTTAACTACGGATCTGCGTACGACATCGGCACGCTACCCCGGTCAACGATCATGTACGATGGCCGCCAGGAAGATGCCCAGTGGCGAAAAGAAGCACTCGCCCGGATTGAGAAAATCCGCAAGGGTGATCTCGCAATCACGGTTGTTGATTCGGGGGGGCACCCTGTTTCGGACGCAAGTGTTCATGTCGCGATGCAAAAGCATGCGTTCGGGTTCGGAAACACGATCAACTCCGAGGTAATCGGGGCAGCCAAAGAGGACTTCCCGGTCAATCCAAAGAAAAAGATTATCGTCACCTGGGATGAAGCCCAGAAGTACCGCGAGGTTGTTAGGAGATACTTTGATCGGGTGACCTTTGAATCGGAACTGCGGCCTCACGTCTGGAAAGGGCTCAAGGGAGATAGCGAGGGGGCACGCCGAAAGCGCCGAATCTTTTGCGAAGAATCTCTTCCTTGGTTGCGTAGTAACAACATCAACGTGCGAGGACACTATGTCGCCTGGGCGCCGATGGATTTCAATCCGATCGAGAAGGATTTTGTAGGCAATCCCGATGACCACCGAAAATGGTTGTGGGAGCACATGAATGACGTGCTGCCAGCAACCAGCGAGTTTGTCACCGAATGGGACACCATCAATCACATCATCGGTTGGGGGAAACACCGCTATGAGGATGAGTATGGTGGGCCGGAGATCTACGCGGAGATTATGGCCGAGGCGCGTCGCTTGGCGCCCGAAGCGACTCATGCGATCAACGAAGGAAAAATTCTTCCCGATGGCTACAAACGCGAGCCGTATAAGAAGATGATCCGCTTCCTTAACGAACAGGGCGAACCAGCAGATATTGTGGGCTTCATGGCCCACTTTGGTCTGACATCGTTGACCCCGCCAGAAGAATTGCTGAGGGTTTACGACGACTTCGCCGCAATCGCACCGCGTTTGCAACTGAGTGAATTTGACGTCGACGCGGGTGATGACGAACAGTTGCAGGCGGACTACTTTCGCGACGTGTTGATCGCGACCTTCAGTCATCCGAATTTTGAAGCAATCGTGCAGTGGGGGTTCTGGGAAAAGATGCACTGGAAGCCATCGGCAGCACTGTGGCGCAGCGATTGGTCGATCAAGCCAGCTGGGCAGGTGTTTGTGGATCTTGTTGCTGATCAGTGGTGGACCGACGAGTCGCTCACGTGCGATGACGAAGGCCGCTGTCAAACAAGAGGCTTCTTGGGCGAATACGTCATCACGGTCGAACACGCAGGCAAGACCACTTCCGTCGACGCCTGTTTGACGCGACAAGGCGAAAACTTACGCATCGAACTGCCCCTCGAATAGCGTCTTTTTCAAACTCGTGCTGCGTTGATACGGGTACCTGTTTCCTTCTCTCAATTTCATCCGATCTCCCACTGACAACTATGTTGAATCGCATTCCTAAAATCTGTAACACGATCCTTATCATTCTGCTGCTGCATAATGTGGGTCACATCGTTCTGGCTGCCGAGGAGGCTGACCAAAACGCCAAAGGCGCAAACGCAAACGAGCGCATGAATATCCTGCTCTTGTACGCGGATGATTGGCGGCATGACACGCTCGGCGTCGCGGGAAACCCGGTGGTTCAAACGCCAACGCTCGATCAGTTGGCGAGTGAGGGAGTCCGGTTCACTCGGAACTGCGTCACGACCGCCATTTGCGGAGTCAGTCGAGCGACACTCTTCACCGGGCAGTGGATGTCGAGGCACGGCAACCGATCGTTCAAGATGTGGGAGACTGCATGGGAGGAGACCTACCCTGGATTGCTTCGTAACCACGGTTACCACGTCGGTCACGTTGGGAAATGGCATAACGGACGTATCCCCGCCGATCGATTCGATTTTGCTCGTGCTTACGGCGGCAAACACTGGATCGAGCAGGACAACGGCGAGAAAATTCATGTGACGCAGAAGAACGAAAAGGACGTGTTGGAGTTCCTGCAAACGCGACCGGACGATAAACCGTTCTGTTTGACCGTGGCGTTCTTTGCAACCCACGCCGAAGACAAAAACCCGTTGCAGTTCTTGCCGCAGCCAGAAAGCATGGAGTTGTACCGCGACGTCACGATTCCCGTGCCGGAGAATGCGACTCAAGAGTCGTTCGAACGTCTTCCCGAATTCGTTGGAAACGAAAAGAACGAAGGTCGCAATCGATGGCACTGGCGTTTTGATACGCCGGAGAAGTTCCAAACGATGATGAAGAACTACTATCGGTTGGCCACGGAAGTTGACGCGACGTGCGGTCGCATTCTTGCTGAACTGAAAGAGCAGGGACTCGATGAAAACACTCTGGTCATCTTCACGACCGACAACGGCTACTACCATGCCGAACATGGGTTGGCGGACAAATGGTACCCGCATCAAGAAAGTATCCGTGTCCCCCTGATCGTGCGAGATCCGCGGATGCCCAAGAACATCAGCGGCCAAACCAACGATGATTTCACGTTGAACGTGGATCTCGCGCCGACCATCCTGGCCGCAGCGAAGATCGATGCTCCCGTAACCATGCAGGGCCGTGATATCAGCCCGCTCTATCTCGCCGAAGAAAAACCACAGTGGCGTGACGAGTTCTTCTATGAGCATCCCATGCTGAAGACCACCGAGTTTATCCCGGCGTCCGAAGCACTCGTTCGCAAGGATTGGAAATACATGTACTGGCCGGAGTTTGAGCGCGAACAGCTGTTTAATTTGACGGACGACCCGATCGAAGAAGAGGATCTCGCCAGCAATCCGGAGTACGCGGTGAAATTGGCCGAAATGAGAAAGCGATTCCTGCAACTCAAGGAAATGGCCAAATAGTGGCCCGTCGCAAGGTGTTCGTGATGTGTTCCGAAGCACATCTGAAGTTCCCTGGGCGCACTGCAGTTCGGTGAAGAAAAACTCCAATTACGCGCGGCTCAATGGTTGAGCAATCCGATCGGAGCAAATAGTTAGCATTCACGTCACCAGTTCCGGCCGTCGGAAGAGAGGTAGTCAATGATTGAAAAATTTCTCAGTGGACTCGATGGCGCATTCACCGGTGAAGAGCTGTTCGATCAAGTATCGGACATTGTTTACTTCATCAAGAACTGCCGCGGGGAATACCTCGTTGTCAACCAAACGTTGGTGCGGCGATGTGGTGTGAATGATAAAACCGACATCATCGGCAAGACGGCAACGGAGGTGCTCGGCACGTGCCTCGGCAACAGTTTTGTCTTGCAGGATCAGACCTTGCTCAAAACCGGGATCCCTTTGCTTTCCCGACTCGAGCTGCATCACTACGTCGACACGCACACCGGGTGGTGCCTAACGACGAAATTTCCTCTTCGCGGCAAAGACGGCAAAGTGAAAGGTCTTGTTGGTATCTCAAAGGATCTTCGCATTCCAGACCTGCAGGCCGAGGAGTACAGTCACGTCGCCGACGCGGTACGTTACGCCGAGCAAAACGTTGCGACACCTCCGTCCGTCGCGGCACTCGCAGAACTCGCTCAGATGTCAACTTACCAACTCAACCGGAGGATGCACTACGTTTTCGGTTTGACCGCGGGACAGTGGCTAACAAAGTTGCGGATTGATTTCGCACGACAACTACTGGTTAATACCGACCAATCGATTGCCGCGATATCGCTGGAGGCAGGCTACGCAGATCAAAGTGCGTTCACGAGGCAGTTTCGGCATTCCACGGGCCTGTCTCCCAAAGAGTTCCGGCAAATTAATCGGGACAAGTTAGGGCAACGCGTGTAGATGCTTTGCGAAACACGAATTCGTCTTATGACTCGATGCCAACAAGCACAGCTGCGCTCGAACCGGACGTCCCCTGCAAAAGGGCGATGCGGTTTAAATGCGGGCGATTGAAGTACCGAGTGATATCACTACGCCACGCTAGCTTGGCAAATGTGCGCCATCGATAGCGAAGACGATCGAAAGCGTCGGGTGGAATATCGTTCGTGTGGGTACACTGAATCGCGATACATACGGTTCACTACTTTGTCCCATGCAGACGACAACGGGATGAATTCTTTATCGAAAGTTTTGCGCGCGGTGAAGCCCCACTTCGTTGAGGCGTCGATTCACGATTTAGGTTGGTAAACAGTCTAAGCAAAGCGTTGCAACTGATGTGCTGCGTCGCGAGTTGAGCGTTCGTTAAAAGCGACGTGACACATCCAGGATTAGGTCAGAGGATAGACGTATTTCTTCGGATCCAAACTGTACAAGATCCGACCGTTTCCATTCGCCATTTGCATAAAACAGCTAGTAATCCAAATGAACATACCAACCCGGGGTTTCGTTTTCGCCACCGCATGCTTGTGCAGTTGCCTGAGTGCGTTTGGAGCGGATCCGGAGATTCGTTCCACGTTCGTTGCTAATGAAATCACCGAGCAATTAAAAGGTTTTCGACCGATCCTGGCAGAACTCGGACAAGATTTCAACGCCGTAAAGGTGATGCCAGAAGGTCTGCATGATCCGCTGGTCGGTGAATTTCGCTTAGGTGAGCGCCGGTGGATTTTCGTCATCGATGAACCGGAAGATGACGTGCCGCAATTGTTCGTTGACTCGAACAACGATCGCGACCTGACGAACGATCCCGATTTTGAGTACTCCGTCGAGAGGCACGGAAACGAAACCAACTATGCGGCCTCCGTAACGGTTCGGTGGAATGACACAACGGATGCAGGCATCAAGTGCTACCGTATCAAATCGCCCGACCCGCGTCGCGAGAGAACGAATCACAGCATGATTTATTATCCAGATTTTGGATACAAACACACCCTCACGATGGACGGAGAGTCCTACCACACAGCAGCGGCGGGACCGATCGACCGCCGTGTGACGTTTTCGATCGATCGCAACGATGATGGTGAGATCCACCGGAAACTGGAGACGATCCGGGTCGGCGTTCCTTTTAACTACACCGGAACGACCTATGTGGTCTCGCTGAGCGAGGGCAAACTCTCGATTGCCGAAGCTGACGGATCGATTGAGCAGATGCCTCTTCCTCTTGATCTGTCGGTCGGCCAATTTGCACCGCAGTTTACCGCCACGACCATGAGTGGAAATGAAGTCAAGTTTCCTGGCGATTTCGCGGGAAAGATCGTGTTGCTGGACTTTTGGGCGACGTGGTGCATGCCGTGTGTTTTCGAGATACCGCACATGCGGAAAGCCTATGAAAAGTGGCATGGCGAGCAATTTGAGATACTCGGCGTTACCATTGACAGTGAGGGAGAGGAAGAACGCCTGACGGAACTGTTAAAAAACAAAAACGCGGAGTGGCCGCAGATCTACGAGGGTGTCGGAATCGAGGGTCCGTTGGCGCGGATGTATGAAATTAGCGCTGTCCCCTTCGTCCTTCTGGTCGACGGAGACAGCGGTGAAATACTCGCAACCCGAAAGCAACTTCGCGGCGAAGGACTCTCGGAATACATCGGCGAACACATCTCCAAGATGAATAAACAGTAGCCAGCGACCGCGATTACGCTCGAGAAGCACGCAGCGCCTTCTCGCGGTCATGCCCCGCGACTCGAAAGATCTCGCCGAAAAAGGGGCGCACGTGTTTTCACGTCCGATTCATCGATCTCGGTCGGACGAAGAGGGCGTGTCCCTCGAGACCGCGGCATGCGCGAGTGGTCACGAGATTGATACCAGGGGGACTTCGCACCAGCCAATTGACAGCGAGCAGGCCTGATTCGCGAAGCGTTCGAGCATGATATGCGCGAAGGCGACGAAAGTTAGTGTTTTGGGTCAAGATACCGCAAAAGTTTGGGTCTACATTTGGATTATTAGTATGAAATCGCACGCAGATTCTCTTCGTGCCCATTCTTTTCGTTCCATTAATTTAAAGGTGATTCTCATGTCCCTTCCTGCCCGCTCAAGGTTGCGAGGTTTTACTTTGGTAGAACTGCTCGTTGTTATTGCCATCATTGGCGTATTGGTTGGACTGCTGTTACCGGCGGTCCAAGCGGCGCGTGAAGCCGCCCGACGTATGAGTTGCAGTAACAACTTCAAGCAAATCGGATTAGCGGTCCACAACTATCACTCCACCTACAATCGACTTCCGACGCACGGCGCAGGAACAAAATCAGGCGCGGTCGGTGACCAGCACATTTGCACAAGCAGCGGCGGTGAATGCCCGGGCGGAAGCGCTCCTCCCGGTTGGGCCGCCATCTGGGCGGACTGGGGTGCATCGAACGGCATGAACCTGAGTGCGTTTGTGGGGCTGTTGCCTTTCATCGAGCAACAGGCGTTGTGGGAGCAAATTTCGAACCCGCTCGCTGAGGACGCCAACGGCGACAGTCCTCCTCCGCACGCGGTTGGTTTGCCTGCGTATCCTTCGATGGGGCCAAACCCGAACGGGTTTCGCGGCGCGCTCTACACGCCATGGTTGACCGAGGTTCCGGCATTCCGTTGTCCCAGCGATCCCGGAGTCGGCTTGCCCGCGATGGGACGCACCAACTATGCCGTCTGCGGTGGCGATTCGTCGAAGTATGCGTACTACGGTGCCCGTAACCCGGGAATGGAGCCGAACGCGCCCTCGTCTCACGGGTGGTTCAATTCGACTTGGGGTCCGGATACTTCAGCGAGAGCGAGAGCCCACCTGCGTGGTGTCTTCATGGCGCATGAGACCTCCAAGTTTCGAGACATTCTCGACGGTTTGTCCAATACCATGATGATGGGCGAGATCGCGACCGACCTGGGTGACAACGACACGCGAACCTCGATGAGTGCGGTGAACCCGTTGGCGACTGCAACGGGAATGCTGATCAATTCGTGTGATGACCACCCCGACCCAGCGAGGCCGCAGTTTTGGAAATCGACTGGCGTGACTGTCGTGGCGGGGGCAAACGGACGTGGTTATCGATGGTCGTCGTTCGCGCCGTACTTCTCGCAGTTCTTCAGCATCAAACCACCAAACTCGTTGACCTGCGGCCAGCAGAACGCGTTGAACCCGGGGGTGTTCAGCACCAGTAGCCGTCACCAAGGTGGTACGCATGTCTTGATGGCGGACGGGGCGGTGAAGTTCATCACCGATTCCATCGAAGCCGGAAATCAACAGGCGCCACCGATCACTGACACCAACCGTCCCGGTGACGTCAGTCCTTATGGATTGTGGGGTTCTTTAGGAACCAAGGCATCGAAGGAAATCATCAGCGAAGAATTCTGATCAAAGAACGGTTCGCTATCTCAGGGGCGGCAACCTTCGCCCCTTTCTCAATTCGTATTGGAACACATCATGAAGATGACTTTGTGGCTGGATTGTTTGTTGGTTTGGTTGCGATCTCGGGATGCGGTGACGGTGGAAACCAAGTCGTTGAACCCGCAGCCGATCCTGCGTCGATGAGCCTCTCGCCGAATCCGACTGAAGACATTGCGGAATCGTCTAAGTCAATGGTTGAACAAATGAAACCAATGAGCGAGTAGCAACTCAGCGCAATCGAATCTGATCACTCGTGTTCTTCACGCGAGTTTTGCCCGCCGCGACTTGACGCCGACCGTTACGTGCACTTAGCAATCGTCGCACGGGCGGATTGTCGTTTGCAGGGCATCGTGATAAGGGGCTTACGGCCAGAGTGCGAGCAGCAGGCCGCCGCCCAAAGCGGCGATTCCGAAGGTGACGATGATGTAGGCCAGCAGTTTACGACTGCCCAGGAAAGCGACGGCGGTGGCTTTGAAGAACAGGTTGGACAACGTCGCGACCAATATCACGCGCCACGCCGTACCGGCATCGACGCGGTTGTCGTTGAACATTTTGGCGGTTGATAGGGTGATGGCATCCATGTCGGTCAGCCCCGAGATTCCGGCGACCCAGTACAACGCGCTATCGCCGAACATTTCCTTTGCTGCTGCGACCAAGAACAGGACCAACGCGTAGAGCACGCCGAAAACGATCGCGGGCTTTAATTGCGCGGGATTGTCGTGATCAGCGGGCTGCGATTCCATTTGTCTCAGCGGCACGTAGAGCACGAGACACTCGATTGCCATCAAAATTAGCATCGCGGAGATCGGATACGCGGCTACGTTCAGCAATTCGGGAGCGACGATGCCGATTTCGACTAGAACGCGAAAGTTGACAATCGCGGAAGCGATCAAAATAACCAACGCCGCCATCCCGCTAATTTCCGGCGCGTCTTTCGTCTGCCGTGCGTAACTCACCGTCGTGGCCGTGCTGGAAATCAGTCCTCCGAGAACTCCGCCAAGGATCGCACCGACTTTCGCTCCGAGCAACTTATACGCGACGTATGCAATCATGCTGATGCCGACGATCAGAACGACCATTCGCCAGATGTCGTACGGATTGAGGACTCCATAAGGGCCGTATGTCTGGTCGGGAAGGACCGGAAGAATGACGAGCCCTATCAATGCGAGATTCATGACCGATCGCAAATCCTTGTCGGTCATCGCGCCGACGAATCCATGAAGCGGGCGTTTCCAGTGGAGCAGCACCGCCGCGACGCCTGCGGTCACAATTGCGGGCCCGTTCCTACCGATGCCCGACGCGCACCCGACCGCGAACATCAACAGGGCAGCGATCTCGGTTGTCATGCCCGCATCGAATTGTCCGGCACGAAATTTGGCGACGTTCGCCATCATCAGTAGGCCGGTGGTCGCTAACAGTCCGCTCGCACACATCCATCCACGTTGTTCGTCGCCGACCATCGTGCACAGCGTTCCGAAAATCGTGATCAGCGGAAAAGTGCGTATCCCCGCGATCTCCGATACTTTCCACTCTCGTTGCAGTCCAACAAGGAGACCGAGGCCGAGCGAAGTAGCGAGAGCGAGATAAGTTTCCATCGAGGCCGGATCCAGAAGTAAATTACACGCAGGGGATACAGAACGCATCCTTACGTGAATATTTTATTTCACCGGAGACGTGGAACCTATCGGTGCATTGAGATTGGGCACGATGTGCGTCTGAGAACCGCGGTTGGTGTGAGGCCGGAATGAAAGTAGGCCGGATGAAGGAGGTTTTGCGACGCATATCCGGCGGTGGTTAGGAT
>NZ_ANOH01000477.1 GCF_000346505.1 Aporhodopirellula sallentina SM41 | reverse complement strand
CTCCATCGATTACAACGCGGAGCTCGATCAGATCCTGCTCAGCTCCTTTACTATGACGAGATATGGATGATTGATCGCGGAATCACCGCCAAGGAGCCAGTGGCCGGGCGGGGATCTGTTGTTTCGTCATGGCAATCCGGCCGTTTATGACAAAGGAACTGACAAAGATCGCCTGTTTGCCAAACAACATGATGCCAGTTGGATTCAAGAGGGTTTACCCGGTGCAGGCAATCTAATGGTGTTTAACAACAACAATCGAAACACATTCTCGATGAATCTCGCCGGTAACTCCAATGGCTCCAACCGCACCCAGCCCTCGCTAAACGCGGGTGGCTTTAATCGAAATGGTCGAGATGCAGAAGGAGGCCGAGACGCTGGAGGAGGAAGGGCAATGGCAGAGCGTGCCATGAGGGGCACCAGCAATGTCCACGAGTTCCGTCCAGTCATCGGCAAGGACGGTAAATATGCAATTGGCAGCGATGGCAGGTATGAGGTCGAGCAGGTTTGGTTTTGGGAAGAGCAAGGCTTCTTTGCCTCCACCCAGGGCAGCGCAAAAAGACTTCTCAATGGCAATACCCTGCTTGCCAACACGGGAAAGCAATTTGCAATTGAGGTGACGTCTGAAGGGAATACCGTCGCCCGCTACAAAGGCACCGCGCCTGTGTACAAAGCGTTTAAGTACACAAAGGAACAGATTGGCGATCTGATTGATTCGGGGCGAGAACCGGCAGGGCAAAGAAAAGAATGATTAGTTAGCTAAAGACCGGTCGTCAACTTGAGATCACACGATTTCAATACCGTCGCAGTTCAGTTCTCTCT
>NZ_ANOH01000476.1 GCF_000346505.1 Aporhodopirellula sallentina SM41 | reverse complement strand
CGACGCCGACTTCGGCCGCGTAGATCTCCAAGATGCCGCGGACGATTTCCTTTTCCGAAGGCGAGATGAAGTTCTGGTAAACGATCCCGGCATCGTTCGGACGGAAGTTCACAGGGAACGCATAGCGAACCACCTTGATGTCATCCGGCGTGACAGGATCGACACCTGTATTGGGCAATGTGTAGTGATTCTCGAGTTGGATTTCTCGGTGCCCTGGCTCGTCCGTACCGCCCGGGCTAGCAGGCAAGGCAACCGCACCGGCAGGGGAGATCTCCGAACTGACCTTCACCGCCGTTCCGGATCCAATATCGCCAAAGTTCCCAGCGTCGCCGACGTTGAGAAGATCACCAAACCAAGTTCCGATCTCTCCCGCAAACGGCTGGTCGGTCGGCACGGCGGATCCCGGCAGCGCCGACTTCAATCCGATATCGAGTCGGTACGTTGCCGTTGAGAATGCGGCGGCAAAATTGAGCTGCACCCGGTTCTCATCGGGGAAGTACTCGACCATGTCCGGGTTCACTGCCGCGGTGGGCGCGCCGGTCGTATCGACCAAACGATAGAACTCTTTGGTCTCAGCAACCGACTTCTCAATCTCTTGATCGTCAAAGTAAACATCGATCCGTTTGTCCTGGACCTGCAAAACACCGCCCACCCGTTCGATCGGTTGCGGAATGACGGCAATGACCTGCAAACCTCGGTCGAGCCGGAACGTGGTCAAGGAGTCCTGTCCGCCGTTGAACGCACTGCCGTCGGAATCCATCAGAGGATCGGCACCGCTGCCAATGATCTCGATCCGATAAAGGTCATCCGGGAAAGCAACCGACGGATCGGTCGCGTTGTGCGCCGCGGTGCTCGCCGGACGGAGCATGATCCGGTTCAAGTTTTCCGGGTCGGTTCCGCCGGGATCCACGAATCCGACATACCCGATCGAAACCTGAACGTCGTTGGCGTCACCGAATACGCCGTCGCCCCCAGCCCGCACCAAACGAATGGAGTCCGACGAGATCGTGCTCTCGTCAATACTCGCGTCGCCGTTGAACAGAAGGCTGAACTCACGTGGAGGCGAGTTCAGGACCGATTGTTCACGCAACAACTCTCCCGCATCGGGCCGAATGGCCAAAAGGTCGGCGGCGAGCAGCTCCCGCTTTTCGAGAGTTTCGTGATTGAGTCGACGTTTGAATTGTTGCGAGTTCGCGGCGGGTCGCTTTGTTTTGCGGGCGTCCGTGCGGGAAAATCTTGGGCGAAGAGTGCCTGAACGACGTGACATGATCAACTCAAAACGGGGGATAAGTGAACGCAACAGCACCGTCAAAGCTGAAGAAAACACGATTTCTTCAGAAATGACTGTTCAATTGAGACGCGATAATGGCGAAATTCGGGAGGAATGAATGCCTTTACAACCAGCACAGGCCCTACACTCCGCCCAGTCCTCATAAGAATAATTAGCGGCAAAACCCTTCGTGCCCTGCATCTGACTAAATTCCGCCGAAAACTTCGCTGGCGCCTTGATTTCGTGGAACTTTTATTTCACAGCAGGAAGGATGCGTGGCTTGGACAACCTTAACGGTTCATTTGTTCCGTGCGAACGACCTCCCCGTCCGCTTTGATTGCTCGCGAGTCCAGAACGACGCCCGGAAATCTGTAGAGCTTCCGCGATGCTTCCTCAGGTCGACCACCCTCCATTCGGGAGACCGGCACCTCCCCGCCTGTCATGCGAACCGCGCGCGAACTGCCCCCCCACGCGGATGCCGTAAGAAAACACGAGTGGTGCGTCCAAGCCTCGTTTTCGGGTTGCGACACTCGCCAAGAGTTTCGGGAGTGCTCGTGAATCACCAAAAGTCATGGCGACTTTCGCTGCGCCCTTGAACCCTCACTTCTTGACCGTGACGCACCACTGGATGAACGGGAACACCGGATGCCTTAGAAACACGGGGCGCCGTCGAGCGGTAGATTCGTGGCTGCGGTCGTCGCCCAGTGCCGATGGTCGCCCAGTGCCGATGATCGCCCAGTACCGATGCCCGCGCCTTGGATGGTGGGGAATAGGGCCTTGAAGTTACAGCCGGTTGGAATCCACGGTTGGATCGAATCAGACGGACACGAAACGGTCTGATTTCGGCCGCATCTCCGCTCGATCCGAGCGGAACTTACTTGCGATTCTGGGGTTCCATTGCACAATGGGGACGACTTGCAGACGCGACCGGTGTCGTGTCTGCTGGCCCCCCCGCCTTTTGGCAGCCTTCCTCGACCTTTCCCTCCCCCAAAGACTTTCACGAACCATGTCTCGCCGCTCTTTCAAACGCGTTCCCTCCCGTTTCCGTCCTGCACGCTTGGATCGCACCGCACGTCGGCCAGCCCGTCGCGGTGGTTTCACGTTGCTCGAATTGCTGCTCGTGCTCGCTATTTTGGTCGTCATCGGCGGCATCGTCGGCACGAACATCCTGGGTGCGAAATCGGACGCGGATATCAACGCGACCCAAGCCCAGCTCAACTCGCTCAAGAGCAACGTTGTCTATTACAAACTCAAAACCAACTCGCTGCCGGACGCCCTCGAGCAACTCCGCGATGGACCGAGCGACGCTGCCAAGAAGGCACAGTGGGTCGATTCGATCATCGAGACCGTGCCTGTCGACGCATGGGGTAACGAGTTCGACTTCAGCACCAAGGGCAACCAATTCGAAATCCGCAGCGCCGGACTCGACGGCCAAATGAACACTGAAGACGACATTATTGTCGAAGGCCGATAGGTATCACGCGTGACGAGAACGGCGACATGAGGCATGCACAACCGCAGGGCGAGCAGCGACCCGCGTTCGGATTCACGCTGCTCGAACTGCTATTGGCGCTGTCTATCTTTGCGGTCGCCGCCTCGCTCGTGATCCCGATCGCCGCGGGAATGTTGAGCGACCGGGAATTGGTTCGCTCGGGCGATCAACTGCGTGCCGAACTGACGCGATTGCGGGTCTACGCGATCCGCGAAGGCCGCATCATGACGCTGCAATCGAACCCCGAGTCCGGCGAAATTCACGTCGTCCCGATGTCGTCGGCGAGCGATTCGACCCAAACGAGCGATTCCACCGGCACGGTTTCGTCCCTGCTGACCGGCGCCGATCAGGTGATGGGGACCCTCGCACCGACGGGCGACACAACGCAAGAAAGTTGGAAGATCGAACTGCCTGAGGGAATCGTTGTCCGCAGCGTCGTGACGTCGCCGGTCGGCGGATCGTCTTCGGTCGAGTCAGCGAGCCTCACCGCAACGGCCGCCGCAGTTACCAATACCGATGACGGCAGTTCAACGACGGGGACGTTGCCGGTCGTCTATTTCTACCCCAACGGATATACGAGCAACGCGATCATCACGCTCGGCAACGCCGCCGATGAACGGTCGGGCGAATCCGCCGCAGCCGAAATCGCGGTCCGGGTGCAGGTCCGCGGATTGACCGGGGAAGTCACATTGAGGCCCACCCTATG
>NZ_ANOH01000475.1 GCF_000346505.1 Aporhodopirellula sallentina SM41 | reverse complement strand
CCGACTGAAATGAAAAACATATTCCTCGCGATCGTTTCCTCACTGTTGCTCACCCTCGGCTGCAATCGCGGCGCGGATGACGACCAGCGACGTGATTCGGCGCTCACAGCAGAATCGCCACCGTCGTCATTGTCGGACCCCAATGGCTATCACCGCTACTGGACTGCGAAGGCCGAAGCAGGTGATGCGAATGCCATGTTCGAGGTCGGCACTCAATTTCGGGACGGCATTGGCACGCCAGTTGACCATAAAAAGGCATTGGCATGGTGGCGAAAGGCTGCCGACGCTGGGCATGTCAAGAGCATGAGTAATATCGGCTACTACTACGATGCTGGCACTGTTGTCCCGCAAGACTATGCACTTGCACTTCGATGGTATACTCAGGCGGCGGAACTCGGTGACGCACTCGCAATGAAGAATGTTGCGCAGATGTATCTGGCAGGCGACGGTACTGACAAGGATGACAAGACCGCATTTGAATGGGCTTTGCGTTCCGCGAATGCTGGGTCCCGCCAAGGTATTGAATTGTTGTCGGAAATGTACCGTGAGGGAATTGGGACTGTTGCTAACGAGAAAGCAGCGGAAGAATGGACAGGGAAGGCCCTGTCTGCAGAACTTATTGAGTAGGGATCATATGCCCCGGAATCAGAAGACAGATAACTATGCCATGCACCGGAGCGGTGGCGTACGTTGCTCGGCCATCCTTGCCCGCTTTTCGGCCACCGCCCGGTGATGGCTACCGTTCGCCGACTTGGGAGTTACGCCAAACACAAATCTGCTTCGGCTACGAATGGCAAAAGACAGCGTTTCATCCTTGCTCCGGCTCCCCTGAACAATGCACATCAAAACCGCCCTTCGATCGTACGGTGACGCTTGGCGGACGACGTTTCACTTCATTGCGTTTGGAATCGCTTTCTCCATTTTGACATTTCCGTTTCGACTGCTGGGAATCGTTACCGGACCGGAACCAAGTTGGTACATTGCTGTGCCGCTTATTTTTGCTTTGGTGGTTTACTTGCCGTTTTCCGTAGCTTGGGCGTCACGACTCACTGGTGTTCGTCCACGTACGCCCAAAGAGCAGGAGGAGCACCACAGGAAGATTGTTGATGAAAAGAATGCTCAATTGCGTCGGGAGACCTCGCGTAAACCGATCGTGGATTGAACAATGTGCTCTCATCGCAACGCAAACACTGCGGCGAACCATGCCGTGCACCGGAGCGGCGTCGTCGCGTTTTCTGATGGTCAACTCTAAACTCGCCGCCCGGTGACGGCGGCCGTT
>NZ_ANOH01000474.1 GCF_000346505.1 Aporhodopirellula sallentina SM41 | reverse complement strand
AGCGAACGATCGCTTCGTGATCTCGGCGACAAAACGAGCGCCCGCAAACTCGCGGAAATAGCGGGTGTCCCCGTTTTGGGCGGAACCGCCGAATCAGTCACCTCTCTCGGCGAGGCCGAAGCCGCGGCGGAAAAGCTCGGCTACCCGATCATGCTCAAAGCGGCCAAGGGCGGCGGCGGTCGCGGCATGCGGGTCGTCATGAAGAGCGACGAACTCGCATCCTCGCTGGACTCCGCACAACGCGAAGCCAAAACAGCGTTCGGCAGCGACGAAGTCTTCCTCGAGAAATTTGTCCAGCGAGCCCGGCACCTCGAAGTCCAATTGCTCGGTGACCGACACGGAAACCTCATCCACCTGTTCGAACGTGACTGCAGCGTTCAGCGTCGACACCAAAAAGTCGTCGAACTCGCCCCGGCCCCTAACCTCGATCCGCAAATGCGGGAAGAGCTCTGCCAAGCCGCGATCAAAATCGGCAGGGCCGTCGGGGGTGGCACCGGCTATGAAAACGCCGGAACGGTTGAGTTCTTGCTCGACGTCGACGCCAACCAGTTTTACTTCATCGAAGTCAACCCGCGGATCCAAGTCGAACATACCGTCACCGAGGAAGTCACCGGCATCGACATCGTCCGCAGCCAAATCTTGGTCGCCCAAGGCAACCCGCTCGACAGCGACACCGTCGGGCTCGGCTCGCAAGAGTCGATCCGCACCAACGGGTTCGCGATGCAGTGCCGCGTTACGACCGAAGACCCCGCGTCGGAATTCCGCCCCGACTACGGCCGGATCAGCCACTACCGCAGTGCCGCGGGCCTGGGCATCCGGCTCGACGCGGGCAGTGCCTACAGCGGCGCTGTTGTGAACCCTTTTTATGATTCGATGTTGGTGAAGGTCACCGCGCGAGCCCACTCGCTCGAGGCCGCCGCGTCTCGCATGGATCGTGTGCTGCAGGAATTTCGCATCCGTGGCGTGAAGACCAACATTCCCTTCCTGCTGAAACTCGTCAACCATCCGACGTTTTTGTGCGGCGAAGCAACCACGCGACTGATCGACACCACCCCGGAACTGTTTCGTCTGCCACGTCGCCGCGACCGCGCGACGAAACTGCTGACGTTCCTTGCCGAAACCATCGTCAACGGCAACCCGTTGGTCAACGGACGCCCGCCCGCCACACGAACGCAGCCCGCACCGCTACCCGAATTCCCCAAACTCACACAAACACCACGCGGCACCGCCGACATCTTCCGCGAAGAAGGCATTGACGGCCTGACCCGATGGATCGGCCGTCAGAAAGGGCTGCTGATCACCGACACAACGATGCGTGACGCTCACCAATCGTTGCTCGCCACGCGCGTCCGCACCCACGACATGCTGCAGATCGCTCCGGCGTACGCCAATCTCGCTCCGCAGTTGTTCTCGCTCGAAATGTGGGGCGGTGCGACGTTCGACACCAGCATGCGGTTCCTCAAAGAATCGCCATGGCAGCGGCTCGCCGACCTGCGTGCAGCCGTCCCCAACGTGTTGACGCAGATGCTGCTGCGAGCGAGCAACGCGGTCGGCTACACCAACTATCCCGACAACGTCGTGCGGCTCTTCGTCCGCGAAGCCGTCCAAACCGGCATGAACATCTTCCGCGTGTTCGACGCGTTGAACTGGGAAGAGAACATGCGCGTCGCGATGGACGCCGTCCTCGCCGAAGGAGGCATCTGCGAAGCATCCATCTGTTACACCGGAGATTTACAGAACCCGGGCCGGACAAAGTACAACTTGCAGTACTACGTCGACCTCGCCAAGAAACTCGAAGCCGGCGGTGCTCACCTGCTCGCCATCAAAGACATGGCCGGGCTGCTCAAACCCAAAGCCGCCGTGACGCTGATCCGTGCCCTGCGTGAAGAGATCGGCATCCCGATTCATTTGCACACGCACGACACCGCGGGCATCCAAGCCGCCACGGTTCTCGCCGCGGCCGAAGAAGGGTTGCAGATCGCCGACGCCGCCCTCGCACCGCTCTCTGGCGGCACCAGCCAGGTGAACATGAACACGCTTGTCGAAGCCCTCCGGTTCACCGACCGTGAGTCCGACCTCCGAAGCGAAGCGTTGACGCGGCTCGCCACGTATTGGCAAGCCGCCCGCGAGTTCTACCGCCCCTTCGAGAGCGACGTCCTGCCCGCGACCGGCGACCTCTACGAACACGAAATGCCCGGCGGCCAGTACACCAACCTTTACCAACAAGCCCGCGCGCTCGGCCTTTCCGACCAGTGGGCAGGCGTCTGCCGCGCTTACGCGGAAGTCAACGAACTGTTCGGCGACATCGTCAAAGTCACCCCGACCAGCAAAGCCGTCGGTGACATGGCATTGTTCCTCGTCGCCAACGACATGTCCGCCAAAGAAGTCCTCACCAGCGACAAACAGCTCGCGTTTCCCGCCAGCGTCCTGGATCTGATCGGCGGACGAATGGGCCAACCGCCGGGAGGTTTTCCCGAAGAAGTCATCAAAGTCATCCTCGCCGGTGAAAAGCCGGTCGTCGAACGTCCCGGCAGCACCATGCCGGCCGCAGACATCGACGTCGCACGCAACAAAGCCGCCGAGTTGACGAAAGAGAAACCCAACGACCGCGACGCCGTCACGTACCTGCTCTATCCGAAGGTCTTCGAGGAGTTCGCCGCTCACCGAGAGACCTATGGCGATGTGGCTCCACTGCCGACACCGAACTTCTTCTACGGCCAACAACCCGGTGACGAGATCGCCGTCGACATCGAACCCGGCAAACGCTTGATCGTCAAATACCTCGCCGTCGGGCAGCCTTACCCCAACGGGTCACGCACTGTTTTCTTTGAACTCAACGGACAACCGCGAGAAGTGTCCGTCATCGACAAATCGCTGAACGTCGAAGTCAAAGCGGCCATGAAAGCGGATCCGGACGATCCGACACACGTCTCCGCTTCGATGCCCGGCATGGTCATCACCGTCGCTGCCGCCGAAGGCGAAAAAATCAAAGCGGGACAGAAACTACTTGTTCTCGAAGCGATGAAGATGGAAACCACGATCAACGCCCCCGCCGACGGAACGGTCGAAAAAATCCACACCCCACCTGGCACCCAAGTCGAAGCCGGCGACCTCCTGGCGATCGTCAAATAGAACGCCCGCGACCCAATCGCAAAACAGTCGCCCGCAACCGTTCCCTGTAGCCTGCAACTTCACGCAATCTGCAATTTCACGAAGCCTGCAACCTCACGTCGTCAGATTTTCAGGGTATTTCCCTTCAAACAGACGAATCCAAACAACACCGACGCTGCCGCCATGATCGCCCACTGTGTTTTGTTCAGGTGTGTCGCGTAGTGCCGCAGCTCGTACCACGAGTCCCAGAACCAGTCGACAACGGAAAAGGCGAGAAAGAAGTAGTCCATCATTTTGAGTTCCCTCAAGTGCTCGAACGAAAATGGAATTCCGTCAAACCCTAGGTCACCCCCAACGGCTTCAACGGCAATCCCAAAATTTCCGCCCGAATCTCGCGCGAGAAAATTCATCACACCCTGAAAAACAGTGTTATTCCGCACAAAACACGTCCATCCCCACAAGGAATTAACAGAAATTTCGATCTCCGTGCTGACACCTATTGCACGAGACGATGCCATGGATATACTTCCACGCACCTGAGCCAAGGAGGCCAACACTTCCTTTTCTCAGAGCCTTTTGATGGAGACGAAAAGCGTCGAAATCGGAGACAAAAAGATCAAGATTGGACCAGCTCCAAGACGATCAAGCTCTCACCCAAGGCGCGGTAGCTCAATTGGTTAGAGCCCCGGACTGTCGATCCGGAGGTTGCGGGTTCGAGTCCCGTCCGCGTCGCTCAAAAAAGCTTGGCTTTCCCAGCCAAGCTTTTTTTATGCGCCGACCCAACCAACACCCCCAACCCGTTGGAGTGATGGCTTTCGCCGATTCGGGACAACGGAGACGGATCCCCGGTGGGACAATTAACTCGGACGATGCTTTCGGATCGCCGGCCGGTCGCTGCCTGCACCCTACCGCTGCTTGAAGTTTGACGTGTTCGATTCCTGCAGCTGGATTCGTCAGAATTCAGGTCACCGACGTTTGGCGACATCGGCTGCGTCATTCTTCAAAACGTCCTAGCTAGGTCCTTGTTGTCGGATGAAGGTTTCGTCGCCTCGTTGGTCGACGTTGAGCTGAACTGCTCCATCATTGCCAGCGTCGCTTGAACCGTTTGAGACCAAATTTGCGACGAACGTTTTGAACTTTTCAAACCATCCGGTGGCGGACTGCGCGGTGTCCGAATTCGACTGCGATTCGGTTTCGGCTGCTGCCGCTGGGCGGGTGAAGGTGTCGTTGGTCGTTTCGGATACCGATCGAGTCAGGGCCTCATTGGATAAGGCGGCTCCGGTGCGGATGAGGTTGAGCGGATCGAGGGAGTTGAGCTCGTAGAGCGGGGCGTTGACGGTGGTTTGTTGGCCGAGCCGGTTGCCTGTGTTGGGCAAGTTGATTTCGGTTTTGGCGGTGAAGCTGCTGTTGCCGCCGACATCGATGGTGGTGCTCGGTGTTTGACCGAGGCTGCCGTTGGTGGCGGTGCCGGTGAAGTCGACGTTGGTTTCCACGTTGCCGAGTAGTAGGTCGCCGGTGGACTGACGGATGATTCCGTTGTCGGCGTCCAGGTTGACGATGCCGGTGAAGACATTGCCTTCGTTGTCCAGGATCACGTCACCATTGGCACCGAGAAGGGTGTCACCGCCGACTTTGACTGTGGTACCGGGATGCTGCGTGAGGTCGCCGTCGATGGATGCGGCGAGGAACTCTCCGCTGGCGTCGATGTTGCCGAGCGTCAATCCGCCGTGTCCGTCGAAAAGGGCGATGTCGTCGCCGGTGGCGTGGACGGGGCCGACGAAATCGTTTTGGATTCCGTACAAGTCGATGTCGCCGCCTGCGTTGATCGTGGTGGTTTGACCGACGGTGATCGTTCCGACGGTAGATTGTCCCACGTTGCCGGCGGCGTCGATGTCGAGATTGCCGGTCGCGGTGATATTCTCCACGCCAACGTTGCCGGTTTGACTGTCCAGTTTGACGTTGTGGCCAGACAAGTTGTTGACGTTCAAGTCACCGCTGGTTTGGGTGATGTCAACGTCGCCGGTGACTTCGATTGTTCCGGTCGTGCTTTGCGTGAAGCTGTTGTTGACGGTGAACGTGCCGTCGACTTCGATCGAGCCATCGTTCTGGGCAAAGTCATCAGCGGTGAAGGTGCCGGCGGTCACTGTGCCGCCGTTTTGGGTGTAGGTGTCAACGTCGAGGCTGCCGTCGACGTTCAGCGTGCCGCTGTCGACTTGCAGGTTGCCGCCGAGCAGGGAGTCAATTTCGACGGGGCCGTTGACGGTGTTGTCAAACGTGGGCGTGACGCCTTGCGGGATGACGACGTTGGCCACGTTGGCGAGATCCGGAACTGCGCCGCCGGCCCAGTTTGAGGGATCATTCCAATCGCCGGTCGTGCCACCAATCCAGGTGACGGTGCCCAGACGCGTGATGCTGCTGGCGGTGTCATCGGCGAAGGTGATGTTGTAGTTGCCGCCGCCGTTGCTGTCGCTGATCGAAATGTTCGATCCCGCGAGCGTTTTATTGGTGCCAACGTTCTTGTCATCGTAGGTCAGTGTGATCGAGGCAACGCTGTCGGTGGCGATACCGAGTGCATCGGTGAAGGCGTGGAGCTGAGTTGCAGTGGCTTCGATGTTCGTGTTGCCGTCGTAGACCTTGGTGACCGTTGGCGCGGTGATGGTCACGTTCTTGGGTGTGATGATGCCATCGTTGGCGGTGAAGGTGCTGCCGCCGGATAGGTAGTAGTTGTCTGCGTCGGTGCCGCTGAGTTCGAGGTTGCCGACCGTGTAGTTCAGCTCCGTGCCGGCGTGACGATCGGCGTAGCTGCCTTGGCCGTTCAAGGTGAACGAGTCGCCTGAGATAGCACCGGTTTGATCCAGCGACAGGTTGGTCATCGATTGGTTGCCGTCGTACGTTTTGCTGACGCCGGAGGCACCGACGTTGATCGCGGCTCGAGTGACCGCGTGGTTGCCGACTATGTTCACACTGTTGGAGAAATTGCCGCTGGTGATATCGATGTTTTCCATGCCGAGCGAAAACGCACCGACGTTCGTGTGGTTGGATGTGCTGAGTGAGGATCCACCGAGGACAACGTCGAAGGCTGCCGATCCGCCGGAACCGTCATCAAAGACGTAGCGGCCATCGACGACAGATGGAGCGGCGAGTGTGTGAACGGTATTGCCTGAGTCCATGTACTGTGCGGACAGAAGCTGCAGGCCGAGCAGGTCGCCGTAAGTCGAACTGCTGTTGTCGAATCGCACGAGCAATTCTTCGGCGGGGACGATCGTGTAGTCGCCAGTGACAAAGGTGATGTCGTAGTTAGTGGAACTCCAACCGCTGGCGGCCAGGGCGTCTGTGTAGGTTCCGGCGGATTCGTCGGCTCCCATTGCGCTTCGCGTGATCGATAGTGATCCGGTCAGGTCAGACGTTCCTTCGCCCGCAACGAAACCACTGTAGCTGGCTCCGGCGTAGCCAGTCGCGTCGGTTTTGGTGACGAACTTGGCATCGTTGTTGGCGGTGATCGTCAGTGGTGCCGGAGTGATGTCGGCGGTCAAGCCGGTTGGCTGGTTGATGCTGTAGTTGTTCGCGTCGTCGCCGGTCAGGGTGAGTCCGCTCACAACGATGGACTTGGACGTGCCGACGTTTTTGTTGTTGAAGCTGGCGATCGCTGATCCGTTGACTTCGACAACATCGACTCCGATGGCCGCTACGGTTGCCGTGCCGCTGAGCGTGGCCAGGGTCGTGCCGTCGTAGACTTTGTCGTCACCGGTGAGTCCTGAAACGTTGATGGCAAGCGGAGTGATGTCCGCTGATGTTGTATCCGATGTGCTGGCAAGGGCGTAGTTCGCCGCGTCGGTGCCGGTAAGGTTGAGACCGGTGATGTGGACGGTTTTGTTGGTGCCCGCGTTCTTGTCAGTGAAGGCGGCGGTTCCCCCGATCGTGACCAAGTCGCCCGTGACCACGCCGCTGGCCGTGGCATTCATTTGCGCGGTTGTGGTTCCGTCGTAGACTTTGTTGTCGACGACGATCGGGACAGAGATCGTTTTCTGGTTGACGGTTAGCGTACCGCCGGAGTAGCCATCAATGGCGTAGCCCAGTTGGCTGGTGCCGCCCGAAGCGGTCAATGTGTGATCGCCCGCGATGTGGTTGCCGCTGGTTGAGAGGTCGCCGCCAACGGTGATCGTCGGTGCAACGCTGAACGCTTGAGCGACCGTGTCACCGTTTTGTGAGTTGATCGTACTCGTCAACGTGGGGGCGGTGCCGTAGGTGCTGGACGTGTCGGCGGCGGTGACGGTGATCGAAGATTGTTCGCGATAGATTCCGAACAGTCCGGTGTCCAGGGCCAGCGAGTAGTTGGTGGCGGATTCGTCGCTGTTGTATCGGAACCGACCACTGCCGCTGGTTAGCAGATCGGTCAGACCGAGGCTGTCAGCGATGCTGCCGGTGAACAGGGTGGCTCGTCCGCCGGTGCCAACGGTGATCGATGGCGAATTGGATAGAATGAGGTTGCCATCTGTCGCGGTTCCAGCGGCAGTCGTTCGTCCAGCGTTCAGCATGATGGCGGACGCGGTTGCGTTGGTCGTCGAGACGTTTTGGGAGATGGTCAAATCACCGGATTGGGTTGCCAAATTCAACAAACCACTTGCGGCGATTCCGTTTTGCGAACCAACGGTGCCGATCGTCAAAGCGTCTGAGTTGTAGAGCGTCACGTTGCCGAGCAGCGTGCCGGACTGGCCACCGGCAAGCGTCCCGATGGAGTTGGCGACATTGTCGAGCGTGAAATTGCCTGTGCCTTGCAGAGCGAGATTGTCGGTCGTGATCGCGGTTGTTTGAGTCGCGTTGCCCAACACACCGAGCGTGAGCGTGTTGCCTGCGGTGGTTTGCAGCGTGTTGTTGATCGCCACGTTGCCGCCATGAATCGCTACGTCACCATCGATGATGGTCGCGGTGTTGACGCTGATGTCGGAGGCGTTTCCTGACTTGCCGAGCGCTAATCCGCCGAGCGTGTTTGCGAAACTGTAGTTGCTGGTCAGTGCACTGGAAAAGCTGGTGCCGGTGGGCTCGATCGTGACTGTGCCAGTTCCGGTGAAACCGCTGGTGAGCGGCGCGGTGTTGTTTTGAAAGACAATCCCACCGGTTACCGCGGTGCTGCCAGAGTAGGTGGCAAGGCCGGATGCGGTGAATGTACCATCGCCCGCCTTTATCAAACCGCCGGTTCCGGAGATGTTGCCGGCGAAGTTGGTGGATGTGCCGTCGCCACCGGTGGTGAGTGTTGACGTGCCGAGCGACACATTTCCGCCCGTGCTGCCTCCACCCGCGAGGGAACCGATGGTGAGATTGGAAAGCAGGTTCAGGCTGGTGTCGGCGACGTTGGCGAGCGTGACGGCGGAGTCATCGCCGAGTGCGGATGCGTTGCTGGTCTCGACGATCCCGCCATCGATGGTTGTCGCGCCGGTGTAGGTACTTTCGCCAGACAGACTGAGTTTGCCGGCGCCCGATTTGGTCAGTCCGCCGCTGCCGGCGATGATGCCGGTGTATTGCGTTGTTGTGCCGGTGGCGACTTCGATCGCTCCATCATCGTCACCGAGTTCGATGCCGCGATTGCTGTTGAGCGTCGTGTTGCCAGTGACCAGCAGCGTTCCGCCGTCGAGTGTGAGATGCGATTCGGTGGGACTGGACGGTGCCGGGCCGAGGTTGGCATCGCCGCTGATCGACAGTTTTCCTCCGGTGATCGTGGTCGAGCCGGTGTAGGTGTTCGTCGCCGAGAGAACGAGTGTGCCTTCGCCGTCTTTCGCGAGCGTTGCGTCGGTGCCGGAAATCACGCCTGCGATTTCGCTTGCACCGCGTGTCGTGACATCGAGTGCGGCATCGGTCGCCAATGAAATGGCGTTGGCATCGAGCGAATGGGTGTCGATGGTGAGGTTGGCTAGCGTGTTGTTGCCACCAACATTCCCTGCGATCGTGGTGTCGCCGGTGGTGTCGGTTTCGATCGTCAGGTCATGGGCTCCATCGATTGTGCTGGTGGCTTGGATGTCGCCGGTGTCTGTGGTGGTCAACGCGAGATCCGCGGCCAGCGTGATGGCACTGCCGAAGGTTTGGTCGCCGGTGGTCGTGATGTCGCCACCGAGATTGGCGAGACCGGTCACGTCGAACGAGGACGCCGCGGCGATGTTGGCGGTCGTTTGCACGGCGGCGTTGATGGAGATGTTACCGAGTGCCGCGTTGCTGCCGACGGCTCCATTGAATTGCACCCTGCCGGCGGTCGAACTGGTGCCGCTGACTCCGACTGAAAAGCCGTTCCAGGTTTCGTCGCTGAGGCTTTCCCATGAGAGCTCGGAGAACGCATTGTTGAAACGGATCGTGCCGTGCGGTTCGCTATGCCCATCGCTGGCGCTGTTCATCCCGCCGTCATTGAGTTGGAATGTGTCGCCCACAATGGCTTTGGTCATCGTGCCACCGCCATAGTATCCCGGGCCGGCACCGTTCAATCCGGAGTACGATTCGATCGTGAAATCTTGGTCGAATCCGTATCCGTTGCCGTTCATGCTCATGATGCTGAAGGCAAGATTCTCGACCGATTCGCTGAAGGATAGCGTCTGGGTTCCTGCGTATTGCAATTGAATCAGGTCGGTTGTGGATGGACCGTTGGCCACGTTGTCGCTGACGTATGGCGACTCACCCACGAAGGCGGCTCCGCTTCGTCCCGTCCAATAGTTGGTTCCGCCGGACGTTTGGATGCCGAATATGCCTTGCGGGTTATGGTAGGTGACGGTGATGACATCGGAGCCGACGGTGATCGTACCGGTTGCTGTCCTGCTGACCGAGTCCCACGAGGTCCAGTCGACCCAGTGATAGACGTTGCTGGGCGTGATCGTGGCGGTCAGGTCCCATTGGTTCGCGGCGCTGTCGGAATCAACGGTGGAATGGAACAGGATGTCGTTTTGGATCGTCGAAAAATGCGTGTGTGCACCGAGTACAACCGGGCTGTTGTAGGTTTGAATCCCGGTGGTGTTGATGGCGCCGCCGTTGATGTGAATGCCGCCACCTGCGGTGACGTTCAGTGCGGACAGAGCCTTGCTGGTTCCGGCGGCTCCAGCGAACGTGACGCTGCCGAGTCCCGCGTTGATGGTGAGCGAAGTGGGGTCCAGGTTCGTTTCGCGGACGTATCCCAAAACAGAGTATTGGCTGCCTTGAGTTGCGTCGAATGACTTGCTCGCAGGCAAGTCGTTCCACAGCCCTTCGGTGCCATAGAATTGGCCATAGCGTTCACCGTTGGAAGCGAGGCCGCCGTTGGGTTCGCCTCCGCCAAAGTTCGAATACCATCCTGATTGGGCGCTACCGCCACCGCTGCCAGATTGAGTGAAGAAGTTTTGCCCTTGTTCGGGGCCGTCTGCCCATGTCCATGCATACGATCCGGCGGGATCGGCTCGATAGGCACCGATCCACGCACCTTGATAGCCGGCCGAGATTCCGGCAATGGCGTTTTCAAGTCGCGAGGTGATTGTGACGAGGTAGCTGTCACCGAGGGAGTCGCCACCCTCGGTGCCGTCCTTTGCATCGGTCCGGGCCCATTCCCATGCGTTGGATTGGCCGTCGGGGCCATCGACGTAGGTGTAAGCGTTTCCGGAATTCAGCAGACCATTCAACGCGATGTCGCCGCCGGCTGAATCGAGCGTCACGCCGTTGACATTGGCGAGAATGGTTTCGCCGTCGATCGTGAGGTCGCCGCCATCGGTGGCGATCGATTGAGCGTTGTTGCTGCTCAGGTAGACGTCGCCGCCAACTTTGACGGATTCGCCGCCGACGGTTGCGGTTTCGCCATTGCCGAACTTCACGTGGCCGCCGCTGGTCGCGATGACGTCGGAGAACATGGTGTTGATGCCGTCGCCGGAGTTGTCGGCGTCGGCCCAAAACTGAATCGATTGGGACCCGTCAGTGGTGGTCAGGTCGGCGTCTTCCTGCATCACGACGTGGCGATCGGCTTTCAATAGCGTGCTGGTGTCCGCGTTGCCGGTTCGTGTCACGGCACCGTGCAGGTTCAAGTCGTTGCCGCTGACGATGCTGATGTCGCCAAGGACATCGATCGGAGTCGTGATGTCAACGTTGCCGGTCGCGGCCGAGAAATCGATTGCACCCTGGACGGTCAGTGCGGTGGCGTCGACTTGCAATGTCGACGCACTGGTCACGGTTAGGTCTGACGAAAAGTTTTGGGCGCCAGTGGTTGCGACTGCGTTGCCGTTGACCGAGATGGAACTGCCCGTCACGTCAAGCGAAGCGAGCGCTTTGCTGCCGCCGATGCCGCCGCCGAAGTTGACCGAGCCCGTGGTGGTGACAGTGAGTGGTGATGCGACTGCGTTGGTTTCTTTGACATACCAATCGAGCGTGGTGGATGTCGTCGGCAAATCGTTCCAGTTGCCTGCGGAACCAGTGAATTGGTGAGCGGATTCACTCTCGGTGTCGAGCGACCCAATTTCACTGCCCGTCCAGTTGTTTGGCTCGCCGGGGTTCCAGTTGTTGAAGAGGTCGTTTTGAGATGTGACGCCCCCAGCGGAGTCTTGCAGAGCATAGATCAAACCTTGGCCGTCGTCCTGCAGACCTTCGGGGCCGGTCACCCATCGCCACGCATCGTCGGTTCCGATGCCGGTGACGCGTCGTCCACCGAGCCATGATGGTAGGTAGTCCACGGAGATACCGGCGATCGCGTTTTCCAATCGCGAGGTGATTGTGGCGAGATAGGTGTCGCCGGTCTGGTCTCCGGTGCCCGAGGCTGCGGCGGTGACGGCGTTTGTCCAAGTTTGCGTGCTATTGACGCCTTGATACGTGTTCCCCGAATTGACCACGCCAACAAACGTGATGGCACCACTGCCAGCGTCAACGGTCAATCCGTTCGAGTTGGCGACAATGGTTTCGCCGTTGATGGTGATGGCGCCGCCAGCGGTTTCAAACGATTGAGCGACCGATCCGTTGACGTACAAATCCCCGCCAACCTTGACTTCCGTACCGTTGATGTTGGCGGTGGTTCCGTCTCCAAAGCTGAGGCTGCCGCCGTTGGTTTTGATCGACTGCGCCGAGACGATGTTGATGCCGTCGCCGGAGTGATCGCTGTCGGCGAGAAGCCGTACATTCAGTCGGTTCTGATTGCCATTTTGTGTCGCGTCGATATCCGCAGCGACCTGAATGTGCCGTGCCGCTTGCAACGTCAGCGTCGCGTCGCCCAGCATAGCGTCGGTGGTGATCGCACTGGTCACGTTGATGTCGCCGTGCCCCGAGTTATCCCCGGAACTGCCCAGCGAAGCATTGTCGGCGGTGGTCGTGATGGTCACGCTGGTGCCGGTTTCGAGTGTACCGGTGATGTTGCTGGCAGCGACGGCGTCGATGACATAGTTGTATGGATCGATCAACCATAACCCACCGTTTCCGTTTGCCGCTCCTGCATCGACTTGGATCCCGTCTGTTTGGACGCTGCTCCCGGAGGTTTCAATGCGACCACCGTTCCCGAACAGGTCACCTGCTCTGGCAAGTAGGGTTCCTGCGACGCTGGTGATGGAATCAGTGTTGAAAATGTCGGACCATAGGACAATTGTTCCGCCGTCGCCGGTCTCGGTTGCGGAAGCGTCGATGGTCGCCCCGGCATCCATGGTGACCGTGGTCGCTTGAGTCATCGTGCCGGAGCCTTGCCAGTCACCTCCGACGAGTACTTCGCCGCCGCCGTGTGTGCCGCTGGCATTGATGGTTGAATCAGCCGCAAGCGTGATTTCGTCGGCTTCGAGTTGGACGTGCCCGCCAACTGTGGGATAGGCTTCCAGCCTGTCATTCGAATCATCAGTCACGACGTGAGAAGTCTGGCTAGCCGCGATCGTTCCGTCGTGCAGAATCTTGCCATTCGGATTGACCAGATAAACCTCGCCGCCGCTGGTCGCCGCACCGGTCGCTCGGATCGTTCCCGTGTTTTGAATCAGACCCGCCGTCGGGCTGATGCCACTTTCCAGTGTCGCCATTGATGGCTGCACATAGGTGACTCCGTTGTCCAACGTCACGCTGCCACCGGAAGACAATGTGATGTTGCCACCGTTGCTCTGGATCGTGCCGTTGTTGGCAATGTCGCTGGCGATCAAATGAGCACCACCGCTGCCCGTCACAATCGTGCCGTTGTTGACGATGCTGCCCGCACCTTCGCCACGAGTGAACGCGAGTGCCCCGCCGTTCATGAAGTCTTGGTTGGTGACATCAAAGGTCGACGCGGTGAAACCGTTCGTGTTCACCATCCCTGAACCGGAGACAACGATCCCGGACGGATTGACTAAAAAGACGTTGCCGTTGGAGTTGATCGTCCCAGCGATCGTTGACGGCATGCTCGGCGTCGTGACCCGGTTGAGGATCGACGAGCTGGCGTCGGGCAGATTGAAGTTGGCGGTGTTGCCCGCACCGACGCTGAACGAATCCCAATTCACGATCGCGCGGTTCGTCGCCGCATCAACATTCATCACGCCCGCAGCCTGCGAGATCGCGGCTTGTCCCGCCACGACGTCGGCCCCGGTTGGCATCTGTGCCTTCACGGTTCCCGCGGACATGCCCGCGGTACAAATCGCAGCAAACAACGCTGCCCGTTTTCGTTTCCCACCTCGGCTGACGGAAGAAATTGCCGATGCCGATCGCTTTGTTGGATGACCTAAAGAAGTCATATCTCAATCCTTGATTGTAAGTGCCCCGCCGAAACTCCCTCATGGAGAATCAGGTCCTAAACACTTACCGATATTTTGAGTTTGTCAGTTAGGTTTTCCTTTCTAATTAACGAAAACTGAATCGCCTCGTGGAATGAATCACTGGCATCGTTTGAACACAGTCAAAAAGAATTCTTAAAGGCGAACCACTCCAAAACAAATAGCTGCATTCATTACAATCCGCACGATACGCCGCTAACAAATCGCATTTCCACTCAATCGTCTGCCGTACACTAGTTCAGTAACTGATGCGACGATCTAGTCCCAACAGAGCGGAGGTAAGAATGCGAAGGATCGCATTTATTGATGGCCTCCGTGGGGCAAGTCAAGGATGACGGCATGTTTCGTTTGTTTGGACGGGTTGCGCTCGCGGTATGCGCAGTGGGACTCGTAACGTTCGCATCAGAACCAGAACTACGCGCGCAGAACTACGAGGCATACAAACCTCTCAAGTTACCGCCACGTCCCGGGGCACTCCCGGAAGTTGATGCGAAAACCGACCTGCCCGCGCCGGTTGAGGACGACCGCATTTTGGTGCAATCGCTCGAAGCGGTTGTGATCGTCGACGACGGCGACAAAATCGATAGAACCTCCGCGATCGACTCGCTAGTTGGAATCCACTACGACTTCGACGAGTCTGATTCACTTGTCTACAAGCATGCTGTGCGATCAATCGTGCACAGAGCGATCGGACAACCGATTACGTTGCGACGGATCAATGAGTTGTCGCGTAATATCATCGAACAGTATCAACGATGCAAACAACCGATCGTGGATGTCGTGATCCCTGAACAGCGAATCACGGGCGGTACGCTGTATCTTGTGGTCACCGAATCCAGAATCGGACGAGTGTTGGTTCGCGGCGGAAAGCATTTTGATTGTGAACCCGCGTCGCGGTGGATCGCAAAAACACGTCGTGGCAATCGCATCTATGAACCGCATATCGAAAACGATCTGTTCTGGATGAACCAGAATCCGTTTCGGCGAGTGAGTGTGGATTTCAAGAAGGGCAGCACTTCTGGAACCACCGACGTCATCTACGAAATCGAAGACATGTGCCCCATTCGAGGCTACATGGGAATCGACGACAGCGGAGTTTCCACACTGAACTACGGTCGCTTCTTCACCGGATTCCAGTATGGGAACTTCCTGGGCCATGGCGGGATCATCGGCTACCAGTTCACCACCGACGAAGAGTTCAAACTGCTACACGCCCACTCGGTTAGCCTCGATCAACCGCTCAGTCGTGACTATTCGCTACAAGCGTACGGCAGTTGGGCAGGTGTGCGTCCGATGATGACCGGTGGGTTCGCACAGGATGGCGAAAGTTATCAATTCGGCGGCCAACTGATTCGACATCTCTCACGCGATCGTTTTCACAGTCGAAACGTGAGTGCCGGATTCGATTTCAAATCGACGGACAATAACTTGGAGTTCGCCG
This sequence comes from Aporhodopirellula sallentina SM41, assembly GCF_000346505.1. Lineage (GTDB taxonomy): Bacteria > Planctomycetota > Planctomycetia > Pirellulales > Pirellulaceae > Rhodopirellula > Rhodopirellula sallentina. The sequence goes on along the minus strand of NZ_ANOH01000474.1, from coordinate 166 downwards.
GAAGCCAAGTCAGCGACTCCAACGCGGATCTGTTCCAATTTCGCTTTGGGTACGACAGCATCGAGCGGATCGACATCGACCAATACCGTCTGTTTCGAATCGATCTTTTCATCGGCCCCGGCGGCGGCATGACAGGGAGTCATTCATCAGCCGCGTTTGACACGAT
>NZ_ANOH01000473.1 GCF_000346505.1 Aporhodopirellula sallentina SM41 | reverse complement strand
GGGGGCGAAGCGAGATTGACGTGCAGGAATGAGCCGGTGTGCGCTAGCAGCGGTTGCCATGCAGGGAACCGCGGCTAACGCCGAGCGGCTGATTTGGGGGAGGGTTTTGGTGGGGATGCCGGAACTGCGCTGCGCTTGGTCCGGCCTACGGTCGGGCTTGGGGTTACGTCCAGCTGAGTTTGTAAATTGTTGTTTCGCGGTATTGGTCGCCGGGTTTTAGGACGCTGTTGGGGGCGTTTTGGATGTTGGGGCCGTTGGGGTATTTGGAGGTTTCGAGGCAGAAGCCGCGGAATTGGCCGAACTGGGCTCCGCTTTCGCGTTTGAGTGCGTCGGAGGTGTAGCGTCCGGTGTAGAAGAGGGTGCCAGGTTCGGTGGACAGGACCTCGAGTTTGCGACCGGTGTTCGGTTCGCGGACCTCGGCGACTTTCTCTAACGATCCGACTGGTTTGTTGAACGCGTAGTAGTGTTCGAATCCGAGCGGTAGTTCGTCGAAGGCGTCGCCGATTCGTTTGGGCGAGTTGAAGTCTGCGGCGGTTCCGGCAACGGTGGCTTCCTCGCCTACGGGGACATTGGTGTCGTCGGGAACGAGGTACCGATCGCTGCTGAGTTGCAGGACGTGATCGAGGACGGTGTCTTGGAACCCGTTGAGATTGAAGTAGGTGTGGTTGGTCAGCGACAGGGGTGTGGTCTTGTCCGTTTCGGCTTCGTATTCGATGCGAACATCGTTGTCGTTGGTGAGTCGATAATGGACGACAACGTTGAGGTTGCCCGGGAAGGATTCTTCGCCGTCGGTACTGGCGAGTGACAGGGTTAGGGTAACGCTGTTGTCGTCTTGCGAGGTGCCTTCGACCGTCCATACGCGTTTGTCGAAACCGCGGATGCCGCCGTGAAGATGGTTGGGGCCGTCGTTGGTGGCGACTTGATGTTGTTGGCCATCGACGGTGAATTTGCCGTCTTTGATGCGGGCGGCGTAGCGACCGACGAGGCATCCGAAGTAGGGCGAGTTGGCTTTGTATTCGTCGGCGAAGTAGCCGTCGAGCGAATCGAAACCGCAGACGATGTCACTGCTGTCGCCGTTCTTGTCTGGCGTGACAATCGAGGTGACGGTGCCGCCGTAAGTTGTGATTTTGACGATGACTCCGTTGTCGTTTTCGAGCGTGTAAAGTTCGACGGGGTGACCTTCGAATTCACCAAACGGTGACGATTCAATTTTCATCGTGTTTCCTCGACGGGTAACGTCAGTGGGGTTGGGGATTGATCAGAGGATGCGGGGACAGCGGAGCAACAACGAGAGTTCTGTTTGCTGCGTGATTCCGTCGCATTTAAATTTGTAACCATGCGGAGCGCCGAAGAAACGGCGGGGCAGGGACGCAATATTTGTTTTGACGAGCGGCGCGGTCGACCGAGAGCGTGGCCGAACACTCGTCAGCCGGTCGGTGATCGCCGCGGCGGCAACGAGACAACCGGGGATCGGGACAGCCGGGGAGAACGAGGCGACCGGGAAGAGCGGTGGCCGGCAAATCCATTGGTTAGGTTTTCTTTGAGGCGCGTGAAAGGATTGCCGGACGTGGAGACGGAACCATTGGCCGTTCGGTTACTTGATGTTGGCGCGGACAGCAGCAATTGTTTTCTTCAGGTCGTTGTCGCGGAACGGTTCAAAGATCGCAACGTGTTCGCTGTAGGCTTGGTTGTAATCGCCGAGGCGGGTGTAGGTCAGGAGCATCCGCGAGCAGAGTTGGCGCCATGTCGGAACGAGATCATCGCCACCGCAGGCGAGCAGAATTTGTTGGTGAAACTCGATGTCTCGAATCGCGACTTGAGTGGGCTCGGCAGCGTCGCAGGCTTCTTTGAGTCGTTCCAACGCGACCTCGACGCTTTGGACCGAATCGGGATCTTTGTCGGTCAGGCCTCGTTCGATCACGTAGGTTTCGATTTGCAAACGCAGCGAGGTGATGAATTCGCGATCTTTCGGGTCGGGCGGATGGCGAACCATCACGCCTCGGTTGGCTTGGTAGGCGAGATATCCTTCGTGGGACAACTGAATGAAGGCGTCGCGAACTGGTCCGCGGCTGACACCGAACCGTTCGGCCAACTCGATTTCGCGGAGCATGGTTCCGGCAGGAAATCGGCCTGACAGCAAGTCGATGCGAATTTGATTGGTTACCTGTTCACGGACAGTTTGCGGAATCAACGACATGTGTCTCTCCAGGCGGTGAAAATTTCCACGGGGTTGTCAGCGTGCATCTTTGACATGCCCCTGGACAAAACAACAACCGGGGGGATAATTGTTAACAGTATACATCGTTCCGTTGTTCGCACAAGTGTTGGGCGTTTGGTGCCCTTAGCGAGATTGCAGCTGACGTGCGGTGGTTGGTGGGGATGTTGGGCTGCGTTGGGTTTGCTGTGCGGTGCATGTGCTGAACGGATGAGTGGCTGGTTAATTTATTCTCGGTTGCTGGCCGCTCCCATCCCCCTTCCGATCCCTGATTTATCTGCGTGTTTGCATAGCGTGGTGGATCTGCATTGGTGGCGACGCTGCGGGGGTGGCTGGTTTGCGATTGTCGCAGTGGGCTGCTTTTGGAGCGGCCTGCGATCCTGGCGTGCTGCGTTCCTGGCGTGCTGCGTTCCTTGTTTTGTTCTTCCTTGCTTCGTCCCGTTTCTTCTTTGTTCACTGTTTCCTGTCTTCGTTCCTTCTTTTCTGCCTACCTACCTTCCTTCCCTCCTGCCCCGAGATGATCTGATGTTGTTGAAGAGCCTGTTGGTGTCGTTGTTTGTTGCCTGTTGTTGGCAGTCGATTGTTTGGTCGGAAACCCCTGAGGCTTTCGCGGGGGACTTCGGTGAGACTCAGAAAGCGTCCGGGGCGGCGGCGAATTCAGCGACGAATTCAGTGGCGGCATCGGAAGATGTTCAGCCGTATCTGCGTGAACCTGATCCGTCGAAGCGTTGGGTGCTCGATCAGAGGTTTTCGGATGAGTTCAACTCGCGCCGCATTGACCGGTCAAAATGGATCACGGACATGCGACCGTGGGGCGAGCGGGCGTGGTCGCCGGACAACTTGCGTTTGAGGTCGGGGAGTCTGTTTATTCGGGCTCGGTACGCGCCGCACCGCCACCGCGGCAACGAGTACTTTTACAAGCTCGGCATTTTGCAGTCGCAGCGAAAAACGACGTACGGGTATTTCGAGGCGAGGATCAAAGGTTGCAGTCGTTTTCCGGGGCTGTGTCCCGCGTTTTGGTTGTATAGCAACGGCCGAGAAAAGAACGCGACGTATCCCAAGGTGACCTACAGCGAGATCGATATCGTGGAAATGTTGCAGGGTGTTTGGGATTCAGACAAGGAAGAGTTCACGTCGCCCAACCATATCGACTGCAACCTTCACACGCGGATCCTTGATGAGTCGGGCAAGGAGGTGTGGGTTCGTCCTCAGCATTTGCCCGAGGTTTGTAAGCACGAGTTCGACGCTCCTTGGGATCCACGAGACGACTATCACGTGTACGCTTGCGAGAACACGCCTGAAAAGATCACGTGGTATATCGATGGCGAGAAAGTGGCGGAGGAAGAAAACCTTTACTGGCACCTTCCGATGAGCGTGACGTTGACGATGGAGCTTCGTCCGCCGTTGATCGCTTGGGCGGGGCAGGACGGGCGAGTGCCTGTGCCGAGCGAGAGCACGCGAGAAGGATTTCCGACCGAGATGGCGGTGGATTATGTCCGGTGTTGGGTTCGCCGACAGGATTGAGATGGATCGATCCGCGATTTTGGGATTGGGAGAGGTGAG
>NZ_ANOH01000472.1 GCF_000346505.1 Aporhodopirellula sallentina SM41 | reverse complement strand
AACAGACCGACGACGAACGCGAACACGATCACCAACCAAATATCCGACCACTCCGGACGCATCAAATGCGTCAACCGAGTCAGTGGTTTCATCGGTCCCGCCGAAGAACTGTGTCCGCCCGAGATCGACGTTTCCCGCCAATCGAATGCGATGCATCGGATGCGTTGATCTTCCGCGAGCGGCTCGAGTCGGCGTCGCAGCTCTCGCTCGGAAATCATTGTTTCGTCACGATCATCCGACGCCCAAAAATGCGTCCGTGACTTTGAATCTTGATTCAGCAAAAGCCAGCGGGGAAAGTCGCCGCCAGTCGCATGATCTTTCGCATCGTTCTCCGGTGAAACCGAGCTTCGATCCCCGTGGCAGAACGCGACCACGTCCGCACCATCGCCAATCAAGCGAACGATCTGATCGATCGAACAGTCCAGCACGGCGGGACGGAGCTGCAGAGCCGCCGCGGCGTCGGTAAAGATCTGCCACCAATCTCGCGGCAGGTGTCCTTCGTGACTCTCGAGCGTCAGGTGAAACGTGCGGACAATCGTGGTCCGTTCCATCTTCACACGGTCGCGCACCAAGCGATCCAAAGTCGCCGCACCTTCTCCGGCGAGGCGTCGTTGAGCCGCCGGGGCGACGGCAAATTCGTTTTCGTTGGTAGGACTGACCATCGAGTTGACATTCTCAGAAAGGGCGAATATGCGAAATCCATGTCGTGAATGTCGCACCTAACTTTAGCTGGATCTATCGGAGCGGCAAGTTCATAATCCGATCGAAAGTGCCGCAATTTGCGATTATTCGTCAAAAACACAAATTCCGACAAGCCTTATCACGCCGCAGGGCAGATTTCCGCCGCCGCCCGACGACTCGCACGCCGATCGGTACCGACCGCCCCTGAGAAACACGACCTGAGCACCCGTGCACTACCGATCCGTTCATGCCGTTTGCAGAGATCTATCAGCCCTGCCGGGATCGCCGGCCTGTCCGTCAAAGCTTGCCCGTCTTCCGCACGCGGAACAAGCCGAGCGACGCGAATCGCGAATCAAATAGAAGCCTGCGATATCGAACTTCCTCGACAACTTCAACGTGATTTGAGTCGAAACCAGTCCTGACGGTTGGATCGATCGTTGCCGTCGCGACGGTCGGTGGCATCGCAGCACTCAACCGCATCGCATCGGTTAGACACTCGGTGTCTGTGCAACCTTGTCGGTAAAACCGCCGACACGCAAAACGAACTCAACGCATCTGGTCGCGGAACACACGTGATACGTCAGCCTCAAGCGAAACGCCCCCGCAACGAAATCATGGTGAAGCGATCCGCGCTGATCGCCATGGCCGGGTTAGTGTCGTTCGGATGCGCATCCAAGGACGTCGGCCGAACCGCAGCAACATCGAATTCGATCCCGGTCGCAACCGCCGCGGTCGCCACTTCATCGCGGGAAACAGCCACCAAAGCTCTCTCCGCGAGCGACAACCCACACCCAATTCCTGTCATTCGGCTCGCCTCCGCGAAACAAAACGACAACCCACAAAACTCGCTTATCGAAGCACAATCGGGTGATCTAACGATAACGGAGGTAACAACACCGGAAGTCGGCGGTGCAGAAGTCGGCGGTGCAGAAGACAAAGTAGCGGAAGACGCCGTAGCAGAAGACAACGTTGCGGACGGGGAAGGTCAGGACGCCAACTTAGACGACTCACTCGAGTTCGACGATGATTCGTTCGATTCCGAGCAGATGCCACCACCGCTGCTCGCCGGTGCATCCGACGTCGGATCTGGTTTACCGTTGCAGGATGTTGTTGCATCGGTTCAGAGTTATTTCCCGATGTTGCAAGTCGCGTATTTGGAACGCAACCGAACGTCCGGCGATCAGCTCGCCGCGTGGGGCGAGTTTGACACCAAACTAAAGGCTCGTTCCGAGAGCCAACCGCTCGGCTTTTACGAGAACTACCAAAACGGACTCGGTGTGTACCAACCGTTGTACCGGGGCGGTGAAATCTACAGCGGATACCGGATCGGACGTGGCGTGTTCGAACCGTGGTACCAGGAACGCCAAACGAACGAAGGCGGCGAGTTCAAAGCAGGGTTTCAACTCCCCTTGCTACGTGACAAAAACATCGACGCTCGGCGTGCTGATCTCTGGCGAGCCACTTACGATCGACAAATGGCGGAGCCCGAGATTCGCGACGCTGTGATCCAAACCATACGCGACGCATCGATCGCTTACTGGATTTGGGTCGCGTCCGGTCGACAGGTCAAGATCGGCGAAGCGGCGTTGGAACTCGCCGAACGTCGCAACCGTCAAGTCGCTCGACGTGTCGAAGAGGGCGACCTCGGCGAACCCGTGCTCGCCGACAACCAACGCGCCATCATGCAGCGGAAAGGAAAACTGACCGACCTCCGCCGCAAACGAACCCAAACCGCCGTCAAACTTTCCCTGTTCTTGCGCGACGGCAGTGCCAACCCGAGAATCCCTGCCGAAACTGAATTGCCCGACTTCCCCGAGGTCGTCCCCTACGATCTCGCACAACTCAACGCGGACATCCAGTACGCCGCACAACTACGCCCCGAGCTGACGATTCTCGATACACAAATGCGGAAAGTGCGGGTCGATCTCGCCGAAGCCTGCAACGAAACACTGCCTGTCCTCGACGCGTTTTCGAACGTCTCGCAGGACGTCGGGGAACCGACCAGTTCCAAACGCGACAAATCCGAACTCGAACTCGAAGTCGGCTTCGAATTCGAAATGCCCGTCCAGCGTCGCAAGGGACTCGGCAAGATGCGATCCGCGCGAGCGAAGCTGAACCAGATCGCGGTCAAACGCCAGTACACGATCGAAAAAATCTCGACCGAGGTGCAGACCGCCGTTGCCGCCCTCGACGCCGCCTACCAACGCGTGCAGCAGATCGCCGATTCGGTCGAAATCTCCGAAAAACTCGCCCAAGTCGAACGTAGGAAATTCGAACTCGGCGAGTCCGATCTGCTCGCGGTCTTCCTTCGCGAACAAATCGCCATCGAAGCCGCCTCCGACCTCGTCGCCGCCAAACTCGAATACTTCGCCGCCCGAGCCGACTACACTGCCGCCCTCGCCTACGAATACCCCGTCACATTCTGAATGACTGGAATTTCCCGCCAAAGAAGCCCAGAATTGTTGGCTTTGAGGCACACATCTTTGTTTACCCGGACTTGCAAGAATTCGGCGAGTCCACAATAATCCCGCCTCACCGGCCGAAGTGGCGGAATTGGCAGACGCGCTGGATTCAAAATCCAGTTGGAGCAATCCAGTGAGGGTTCGAGTCCCTCCTTCGGTATCAAGCGAAAACGCCGTAGACAAACATGTCTGCGGCGTTTTTTCGTTGACGATCCGCGACCGTGGGCGCGTGCGAAAATGGCCCTCTTTCTATTGCGCCGATCTTCGCCGGAAAAGAGCCTCACGCGACGGGTTTGCTCGTCTTCGCGAGAGGCAACGCGACAGCGATTCGTCGCTGCGACGTACTGCGGTGAAACGTGATGTTCGTCGATGAAGAACATCACGGCACGCCCGCCTCCCGGATCATCGAGTTCGGTGCGTCTGCGGTCGAAACGACACCCGCTAGAACGTTCGCAAAACCGATGTAGCCGATGTCGCCAGACTTCGGGGAACTGAGTTCAGGCGAGTGCAACTACGGGGATCGGAGGCGTCAGATTGCAAGACGCTTGAGTTCGCCCTACCAGGCCGGTTGGCTTGGAAAGGGAACACCCACTCGGTTTTCCTTCCTTGTTTTGCCAGTCCGAATCATGGATGAGCTAAGCCATGCTTCTTCTATAGACGACCACCGTTTCGCCTTTCCATTTGCACGACTCGGCGGTGCGTTCTAACATGCCGCTTCCACCAACTCAGCCCACCCTCTACGAGTCAAGCATGTTACGTCTATACAGCAACCCGTTGTTTGCCTTCGCCGTTGCAGCCATGTTGCTGTGTTTCGCCCGAGTGTCTGCGGAGGACAACACGGTCTCTTCTTTGCAAGCGGCCCCTTCGGTCCAACGCTACCAAGACAACTGGGATTCGTTCGGTGATTATCGAACACCCGAGTGGTATCAGGACGCCAAATTCGGGATCTGGCCGCACTGGGGAATTTATTCGGTGCCCGCCTTTCGTGGCGAGGGGACGTTCCCCGGTGAATGGTATGGTCGTGGCATGCATGGGGTAAAGAAGGGCCCGGAAACTCGGCCGAAAAAAAATGACGATGCAATCATCAACGACTTCTACGACGAGCGAGGAATCGGGCAGGCCGAGCATCATCAAAAGGTGTACGGCGGAGTCGAGAAGTTCGGCTATCACGAGTTTGCTGCCCTATGGAAAGCCGAGAAGTTTGATGCCGATCAATGGGCAGAATTAGCGATCGACTCCGGAGCCAAGTTCTTCTGCATGATGGCTCACCACCACGACAGCTTCTCGCTCTACGATTCCGACCTGACCGAGTATGACTCGGTCAACAAAGGCCCCAAACGGGATCTCTGTCGCGAGATGAAAGAGGCCGTCACCAAACGCGGCTTGAAGTTCGGTCTATCCAACCACATGGCCTGGAATCCGGTCTTCTTTCATTTCTATCACACCAACTACAAACACCTCCCCGACTACGGCCAACACACCGACCTCTATTCGAAAGGACGCAGCGATCAAGCGTTTGTCGATCGATGGTGGGCGCGGACACTCGAAGCCGCCGACAAACTACAACCGGACCTCTACTATTTCGATTGGGGGTGGCACGGCGGACTGTTCAAATCCGGCGGCTATCATCCACGCTTCGCTGCCCACTTCTACAACAACGCGGTTGATCAGGGCAAAGGAACCTATGGCGATCCCGGCGTGGTGATGTGCTGCAAAGACCATGACGATCCGGCGGATAAATTGACCAGAGATATCGAACGTGGGCGGATGGGAAGTATCCAGTCCAACGTTTGGCAAACCGACACGTCCATCAGCGTGCATTCATGGGGTTACGCCGTCGACGACGAGTATCACAGCGTCGACTACCTGATCGAAACCCTCGTCGACGTGGTTAGCAAGAACGGAGTCCTGATGCTGAACTTCGGCCCCAAAGCCGACGGAACGATTCCCGCGGAGTATCGCGATCGGCTGTTGAGCATGGGCGAGTGGCTGAAAACAAACGGCGAAGCGATCTATGCCACGCGTCCGTTCTCGATCTACCGCGATGCCCTCGATCGCCGGGAGATCAAAGTCCGCTACACGCGGAATAAGGCCAACACGGTGCTCTACGCAACCGCATCGGATTGGCCAGGCGAAACACTCACTCTGAAAAGTCTGAACACGTCGCAAGTTGGCGATCTAGAAATCAATTCAGTCCACCTGTTCGGCGTCGATCAAGAACTCCAGTGGGAACAGGATAACGAAGGATTGCAGATCGAAACCCCGCAACAGCCAAACGCTGCCCCGGCATACTCCTTCAAAATCCAGTTCGCCGAAAACGTACCGAGCCCCAAGAAATAGGACCACTCAATTTCTCGCTTGCCCCAACCAGAATGCTCCTCAGATTTTGTGTTCTAGAGGTTGGAAGCACACGTTAATTTGATCCCGCTGGATTCCGTTTCGCGAAAGACTCAGCGGATTTGAGGCAGCACGTTGAAGCAATGCCCCTGAGTAGGCCGGACCGCAACGAAGTGGAGTTCCGGCAAGCACCAATTGTGAGCAGCAATCGTCGCCCGCCACCTGGATTCGCTTGCCTTGACGCCCTCGCACACAATGCTCACCCAGTCTTGAAGAGCCCTTCGCCACGACCATGCGCTCGATGCCATTCGCCCACGTTCCTCGGAAAAGGTGACAACAATCAAAGATTGAGGCGATAGCTGACGATCATTCTGATTCGGTCAGTGAGGTGCCAAGGCTCTGAAGACGATCGGTCAACAGTTGCTGTTGGTTGGCCTCAATCACGGCATCCAACGCGATCAGCTGGGTGATCTCTTGTTGCCTGATCAGCCAGTCGACCAGCGAGTCGGTGAACTTGATCGACATCAAGGTTGCTTTCCCAGCTGGCAGCGCAGCCTCGGTCTTCTTTAACCAACGCAGTAGTTGATCACCATCCATGGGTTGGTGTGGATCGGTTTCGGTGTTGCCGATGATGTAGAGCCCCTTCCACTCTTCGTTTGACCGCGGTCGCTTGGTCGGTTCGCTGAGATTAGACAATTCAATGCCGATACGATCGATGTCACTCGGGCGAATGATGCCCCGCATCGTCTGCAAAGGCCGATCGAGTTCCAACTGACAAGCGTGCAGATTGATAGCCGTTGCAGCCTGGCATTTTGTCGATCCAGTAAGGTAACCGACATGCGAGAATGGCTGACACCAACTCGGTTGAATCTGGGTTAGCATTGGAGGCTTGCTAGGTGGTGATTGTGGAGGTCGTTGCCCGCGTGACACAAAACTTCCATGCTGTGATGTGCGTTTGCTCCCGGTGCCGCGTTTGATTTTCCGGTTGGGACTTCCATCGCATCGTTGATGGACCGTTTGCAGAACGACAATTAACTTCTGCTCGGGACGCTTCCGTTGGCGACGTTTGGAAACGGTTGAATCAACGGACCGGGCACGGTGTGTGGACTCGTAAATTGCGTTATGGCATCGACGATTGCTTCGGTTGGTCGGCCGGCTGTTTGGGCGTCGCAACTACAGCCGTTCCGCTGCAGCAGATCATGAGCATTGAGTTTCCGAGCGATGAGTAGTCCATCTGCATTCCGACGATCGCGTTTCCTCCTAGCGATTTCGCTTGCCGTGCCATTTCGGCAATTGCGGTCGATCGACCGCGAGCAAGAACGGACTCGTATTGGTGCGAACGACCGCCCGTAATGTCGGTCAACGCGGCAAGGAAGTCACGCATCATGTTCGCACCATAAATCGTTTCCCCGAACACCGGACCAACGTATCGGTCGATATTGTGCGTGTGCAGCGACGGTGTTGTGCTGATGGGAATGTCGCTCGTCGACAACTCGCTACCTGGTTGACTACCCGGCCGAGGAGCTCTGCAGGTCCAGCAAATGTTGAATCCCAGATCGGTCTCACCACCACATTGAGGACATTTCCAAGGCATGTTTGACGTCGGCTTGAGGAACGGGGCAACAAAGAAATCTGACGACCAGCATATCTGATCGGCTGCATCGTGGGTGGCACGATGAAGAAGTGATGATCGCCCCCGAACAAGACTACTAAATTTGCAGCAAACCGACAGGTCGATACAAAATCTCGGTCTCTTTGCAACGCGATCAGGAACATACCGACACCCGGTAAATACGGGATGCGCAGGAGCCCCCGCAACAGCTAAGATGTTTCCGCAGCCGCCGTGCAGGCCCGTGCCGGCCTTGCGAAGCTATTGCTTCATGTTCTCTTTGCCACCGCCGCACCGCCATTCGCTGAACATTTTGGAACCCGCACGATGACGTTGAAGTTAAAGAGAGCTCCAATGACACACTTACCAAACATCATCTTCGCACTGTTGATCGGCTCCTTCGCATCCGCTGATGCCGCCCCGCCGGAAGCAGCATCGGTCGCCGCAAAGCAGACCACCCAAGATTGGACTTTCGAGCCCGATCCGACGCTGCCGAATGTGTTGATTTTCGGAGACGCGATCTCGATCGGCTACACGTTGCAGGTGCGTGAGCATTTACAAGGGAAGGCGAACGTGTTTCGTCCCATGCGTTAGCCAAGCAAGTTGTAAACGTGATCACCAACGCACTCGAAGCCCGCAAGCAATAGTCGTCAATGCCCCGAAATCGAATTGAGTCACTTGGTTTGCAGCTCGTCGCCTCTCCTGTAAGGCCGGTTCCCACCGAACACGACCGCGCACTGAACGGTTACAAACATGACAACCACCGTTCATGACCGTGTGATTGCGGCGTGGGCACATTTCGGCCGAATGCGGTGATGCCTACTTCGGCATCTCAAACTCCCAACATGTGGACGCGATTGAATCGATTCAGTTTTCTGTGGAGAACGTGGTCATCAATTCAGATTCAGTTTTAAATTCAGATCACAGTGTGACGGTTCAGTTCATCGGGTTTGACGGTGTGTTCGACGCCGACGACGCGTATGTACTCGTAGTCGGCAACAGTGGACTGCGATCCCGAGTCACTACCGATGACGCGGATTTCAAGTTCCCTCCAACGACGGTGCTCACTCTATCTTGTCCCAAAGGAAAGTTCCGCGTGCGTGACTTGACCGGCTCCTTTGCAATATCGCTTTGTGAAAACATCAGCTCGAACCGAACCTGGGAAGCCGCCGAAATCCTCCACGGACTGCGTGAAAAATAATTGATCGGTTGCAGAGAGCGGACATTGCCCATGCAACCGAGCTCGGTGTGAATCATAGTATTCCACGGGAACGTTTTGTATCCGCGAGAATATCCTGCGAAACAAAGCCCTCGTAAAGTTTGCACGGTCGCGTCTTTGTCCCGTACGCTATGACCTCCAAACACTGTATCGACACCTGCGTTCTGCCCCCAAGGAACACGACGATGACGAAGATCTGGATGATCACCCTTGCTTTGTGCCTCGCTGCCGTTTCTGCCGAGGCCGCCGACAAGCCCAACATTCTCTGGCTTTCTTGCGAGGACATCAGCGCCCACATCGGCTGCTTCGGCGACCCGCACGCGATCACGCCCAACATCGACCAACTGGCGAGCGAAGGGGTTTGCTATACGCGCACCTTCACTACCGCGGGTGTCTGTGCTCCATGCCGCAGCGGCATCATCACCGGTATGTATCAGACCACGCTGGGCACGCATCACATGCGCTGCACGGCCACACTGCCACCCAACGTCAAGCCGTTCCCTATGCTACTTCGAAAGGCTGGCTACTATTGCACCAATGCCTCGAAGCAGGACTATCAGTTCAAAACACCTAAGGGCACCTGGGACGATTCCAGCAAAAAGGCCCACTGGCGCAACCGCGAAGACAAATCGCAACCCTTCTTTGCGGTGTTCAACTACGGCGGATGCCACGAGTCGGGCATCGCGTCCGAGGAAAAATACAAAACGGTCACGAAGAACCTGAAGCCCGAGCAGCGGCAGGATCCGACGAAGCTGGACCTGCCTCCCTACTACCCCGACACGCCGGTAGCTCGCGAAGACTGGAAACGTAACTACGAGCTGATCACGGCCATGGACGCCTGGGCCGGCAACCTGATCCAGCAGCTCAAGGACGATGGACTCTACGAGAACACGATCATCCTCTTCTGGTCGGACCACGGCGTGGGCCTGCCCCGCGCCAAACGTTGGCTCTACAACTCGGGCACGCACATCCCGTTGGTGGTTCGGATTCCTGAGAAGTACCGAATGGATGGCCAAGGCACGCCAGGCATGGAAACCGACGAGCTGGTCAGCTCGATCGACTTCGGGCCCACCGCGCTGAACCTCGCGGGTATTGAAATCCCCGAGCACGTCCAGGGCCGGGCCTTCCTAGGCGAGAACCTGCCCCAACCCCGCGACTATGTCTACGGCGGCCGCGATCGAATGGACGAACGCTACGACATCATTCGAATGGTCCGGGACAAGCAGTACCTCTACATCCGAAACTATGAGCCGCTGAAGACCTACTACCAGTACATGAATTCACCCGAGAAGGGCGCCACCATGAAGGAACTGCGCCGCCTCCACGAGGCGGGCGAACTGTCGCCCGAAGCGGAACGCTACTTCGCGAAGTCCAAGCCGGTGGAAGAGCTCTACGATTACGTCGCCGACCCACACAATCTTAAGAACCTCGCGTCCGACCCGTCCCACGCCGAAACCCTCAAACGCATGCGGGCCGCCCACCTGGCCTGGGTGCGAGAGTCCAAGGACGTGGGCCTGATTCCTGAGCCGATCATCGCTGAACGCGTCGAAGAACTCGGTAGCGAGTACGCGATTCTCCGCCAGCGTGACGCGGCCGCCTACAACCAGAAGCTCGGCGCCACCGCGGTCGCCGCTTCGGACGGTCCATCGGCCCTGCCGCAACTTCTCGAGGCCACGAAAGACGCCGACAGCGCCATCCGGTGGTGGGGCATCACCGGCATTGGCAACGTCGGCGCCGAGGCCAAGTCCCACGCGACAGTGGCCCGAACGATGCTGAACGATGAGTCTTCGGCGGTGCGAACCGCAGCCGCCCGGGCCCTGTGCCGCATGGGCGAGCCCAACGATGCGCTGCCCGTCCTGATCCATGAGCTGACCACGGGTGCCCAGTGGGAGCGTCTGCACGCGGCGATCGTCCTCGATGAAATCGACGAGATGGCTAAGCCCGTCGCCGAACAGATGAAGGAAGGTCTGAAATATCAGAAGGGCTTCAACTCGGACGGGAAATACCGGGTGCGTGTCACGAATCGAGCGCTCAACGAACTGAACGGGACGAACAACAAGGTCAACTGATTCGGCTTCCCCTGGTAACCGCCCGACGCGAGATTCGCCAACAACAACGCCTGATACTTATTGATATGAAGACCTTCATTTTGTCTCGCTTGGTAATGTTAGTTTTCTGGCAAAGGGCTGCAGAAACACTGGCTTCAACAACCTTGGCGGCAGTATCCTTGGCAGCAGTCGCACAGGCAGCCGACAAGCCGTCGGTCATGCCTGTCCGTCACGCGAAAACGCTCAGCAAGTACTGCTTCGACTGCCATGACTCGGACACGCGGGAAGGGCGAGTGGATCTTGAAGACCTTCCCTTTGATCTTGGTTCGGAAATTCAGGTTGCCCAGCGCTGGCAAGAAGTTCTCGGCGCCCTCAACGCGGGGGACATGCCGCCCAAGGATAGTCCGCGACTAAGCGTTGACGAGAAGACCGAACTCCTGGCCGACCTCTCCGAAAAGTTGGTCGTTGCCCGGCAGATTCATGGTGACGGTGGCGGCGTCATCAAAATGCGACGGCTGAATCAACGGGAATACGCCAACACAATCAACGATCTGCTCGGTGTCCGACCAAACGTCGATGGGTTACCCAATGACAGGGCTGGCATCGGCTTTGATACCGCTGGCGCATCCTTGTACTTTTCCAGCAGTCAGTTCGAACAGTATCTCGCGGTTGGACGCGCCGCTCTCCAACAGGCTCTTGCGAAGGAGGAGGCGAGTCCAAAGCAAATAGGTAGAGTCTCATATTCAAGAATCCATTCAGTCGCAACTCATTCAGTCGGCGTCAATTTCTCACCAGTAGTCGAGCCTTGATCGCACTGCCCTCTCTTGAGTCCTTCATGTACGGACCAGCCGCCGCCGCAGCCGTTGCTCCCGAACCAGCCAAGCGAATGGTTTTCCGGGGGATGGGTTTCGGCGTCACTCAAAGCACGTGGTTCCCGGATGTGAACACAGTAGGAACGGACTACACCCTGCCTGAAGGATTGAAACCGCTCGCTCGGCACAAAGACGACTTCACGGTCATTCAAAATCTCTACCACCAGTATTCGCGAAGCGGCCATTCGGGAAGCACTTTCTGGCTGACCGGGGCCAATCAATTCGCTGTACCGGGAAAAAGTTTTCATAACACGGTTTCCATGGACCAAGTTGCTGCGACAAAGATTGGATTGAAAACTCGCTTTTCCTCTCTTCAGCTTTCCGGCAAGAAACTCGAAGGAGCCGGCTCGGGTCATGGCCCGGGACTTTCGCTGGCGTGGGATCACAGCGGCAAACCGATGCCTGCCTACGAAACGCCCAACGCTACCTTTCACAAACTGTTTTCCAACGACAACGCACCGTTGGAAGAACAGCGTGCACGCATGGCGGAAAATCGCAGCGTACTCGATACCGTTCTCGCCGATGCCCGCGCCGTTCGGCGCAGGACGAATCAATCCGATCACGAAAAGCTGGATGAATACCTCGAATCGATTCGCGATATCGAAACACGTATCGCCAAAGAAGAAAACTGGCTAGGCGCACCCCGCCCCCGACCTGATAAAGCCCTCAAGGAACCAGGGGGGGCGTTAAGCGGGATTGAAGAAGTTCGAGTGATGTATGACTTGATGGCCGCCGCACTTCAAGTCGATGCCACGCGGGTGATCACCTTTGGCAGTAACCTCAACTCGATGCATACCCTGATCAATTGCCCAACCCTCGTCGCCGGAGGCGGCTCAGGCATCAAGCAAGGTCAGCATCTGGTGATGAATAATCTCAGAACACCACTCTGCAACCTCTGGCTCGGCCTTCTCCGGGGATCAGGCATCAAGGCAGAAGCCTTCGGAGATTCCACCGGGATCATTGATGAGCTATTTGGGTGAATGAATGTCCGTCGCAGAAAGATTGTTGATACCCAGCCATTTGTCGCTCTCTGAGGTTGCATTCATGTGTGATCGCGGTCCGGTGGCTGACGCTACGGGCAAAGGAGATGACGACCGCTGGGCGAGGGCAGAAAGTGAAACCCGGCACCGAAGATGGCGTCTGCTGGGCTGCGAACAGGTGAGGAGGAGAGTCCGAGATATGGCGTCACCTGGACAGAATCAAAGGGCGGAGCCCGACACAATCATTGCGGTGGCGTCGGCCACCGGATCCAGATCTCACCCCACCTACTTATCAAGGCCGGTGCGAACCGGCCCTACAACGAACAAGGAGATTAACGATGACTAAGTTTTTTATGCTGACGAGCATGTTGATGTTACTTTGCTGTAGCGTCGTCGATGCGCAAGAAGCCAACCCGAGCGGCACGAAGGAGCGGGCGCCGCGCAAAGCCAAAAGATATCTGGAAACCGGCGGCGAGCGAAAACTGGAGGTTCTCTACAAGACGACGCCCGAGGGAGATTTGCATCTCGATCTCTTCTACCCGACCGCGAATCGCACGGCCAAGTGTCCGGTGATTGTTTACACCCACGGCGGTGGCTGGGCGGCGGGTAGCAAGATGGGAGCGGGGAATGCCTCGTTCGCCAAAGTTTTCAAGCAGCTTGTCGAAAAGGGGTTTGCGGTGGCCTCGGTGGAATACCGCCTTTGGAAGAAGGGCGGCAAGGTTTCGATGCGTGATTGTGTGATCGATAGCAAGGACGCCATTCGCTATCTGTCAAAACACAGCAGCGACTTGGGCATCGATCCCATGCGTGTTTATGCGATGGGTGATTCCGCCGGCGGCCAGATCGCACAGATGTTGCTGCTGTCGCCACCGGATAGCCTGCCGGGTGATCCCGATCTCGCGGGAGTTCCCTTCAACATGGTGGCGGGCGTTTCCTGGTACGGGCCCTGCGACTTCGAAAAGACGGACCTGTTCAACCACGACGACCGCCCCGGTTTTCGCGACCGCTTTGGCCCACGCATCTTGAAACCAGACTCAGAACCAGCGGAAAAGCTCGCACTCTATCGCGAGATGAGCCCGATCAACTACCTGACGCCAGACAGCCCGCCGCTGCTGATGATCCAAGGCGATGGGGACACCACCATTCCTGTGAAGCACGCGTACTACATGCAGGATAAGGCAGAGAAGCTAAAAGCGCCGGTGGAAATTTTGATTGTCAAACATGCCGGTCACAACTGGCGGCAAGCGGACGGCAAGACGCCGATTGAACCTTCACGCGATGAGATCATCGAACGAACGGTGAAGTTCTTTGTCGACCATCTGTAACCGTTGCTCACGGCCCCATACGACCATCAATGATGAATAGCAAATCTGCACGTCGACTTCTTGCTTGCCCGTTGCTGACATTGTCGGCGTTTTTCGCGGTGTCTTGGACTGTGACGCTCGCCGACGAAAACTTGGCTGAAGATCCCTTTACCATCGAACAGGGGCAAATCGAAAATCAGGTCACGTCCAAGCCCTGGGTCGGTCGATCGCCGGAAGAGTTGCGTGCGTGGGCAAAGAAGAACTTGCATGTCAAGTTGACGGCGAAGAATGTGATCGATGCCGAGGCGCATCCGCAGTGGGATTGGTTTCGCAAATCGGGGCTGGGATTGTTCCTGCATTGGGGACTGCCGAGTGCGAATCCGGACACGGGCGATGCCTGGGCCGTCATGTGGTCGGAACGGAAGGCCAAGGCGGGGCGATACATGGAACCCGCGACGAAGATGTTCGCGGTCGCTGAGACTTGGAATCCCGAGAAATACGATCCCGACAAGTGGCTGGCTGCGGCCAAGAACGCCGGGTTTGGCTACGCCGTGATGACGGCTCGCCACCACGATGGATATGCCCTGTGGCCCAGCGATCACGGCGATTGGAATACGGGCGACCGGATGGGCGGACGAGATCTGGTGAAGGAATATATCGACGCCTGCCGGAAGAATGACATCCGTGTGGGACTCTACTATTCAGGCCCCAACTGGCACTTCGATTACCAGAACCGAGAGTTTGAGTTTCCATCGACCGTCGAGTTCACCGTCAATTACAAGCATGAGTTCCTGACCGATGGAACCAAGCTAATGCCTCCGATGCAATCAGCAGGTCCCGACGAGATCGAGCAGTCGAAGGGACAAGTGCGGGAACTGATGAGCAACTATGGTCCGATCGATGTCATGTGGTGGGATGGCAATGTCGCGATGTCGGAAGAAGAGTTGCGTCCGATGCAGCCGGATATTTTTGTGGCTCGCGGCAACATCGCTACTCCCGAAGGAGGGCATCAAGGCGCCAGCGAGAAAGTGAAGGTGGTCAACGAGGCCGGTTGGTGGTGGGAGAGTTGCCAAAAGTCCGAGAACTCCTTCACGCCGAATTGGCACTATGGCATCGAGTGCGAAACCAATCATTGGGACACCAACACTCTGCTGACCGAACTGATTCGTTGTCGTTCGCTGGGCGGCAATCTACTGGTAAATGTGCCGCCACGCGGCAACGGTGAGATGATGGAGTGGTTCTACGAAGTATGCGATGAGATGGCGGCGTGGATGCAGCATTCTCGCGAGGCGGTCTATGACGTGGACCTGGCGCCACCGCTCCCGACGCTCGATAGGACACAAAACTTCACTACGGTGAAAGGAGAGACGTGGTATTCGTTGCCCGATCATAGGCGTGTGGTGTTTATACGGGAGGTTAATCGCCCTAAATCCGTGATACTGTTAAGGACGGGAACGCAACTCGATTACGAATACCGCGACCGATCGCTACGCGTGGTCGTTCCCCGATCAATGAAAACGCACCTTCCGGACATGGTGAAAATCACTTTCGGAGGATAGCCGCAGATCAGCTCGTGTGGCGACCGGGCTCGCTATGGAAAGTCAATTGAACACCCTGATGAAGAAACAACTCACCTACTGCGTATTGCCTTTGTTGGCATGTTTAATGGCTGTCGCAGGTTCGCTCGCCAACGCAGAAGATATCCCACGCAACCAAGAACCGCGTGCGCTACGCATCAGCGACGGGGACCGCTTTGAGCCGAAAAGCTACTATCCCAAGTTCAGTTGGGAGGTAACGCCGCAGTACTTCATGTTCGGCGATGGCTCTCGCGTTTTGTTTCCCGAGGAAGTGCGTTCGATTGCGGCGCGAACCAGTTTTATTTGTATCGAAAAATCTCATGGGAGCGGGATGCTGGGGGCTGCGGAATTGGGGGCCAAGCATGAGGCGGCGGCGTTCAAGAAACTCAACCCGGACGCAAAGGTGCTGTTCTACTTCAATTCAGCATACGCGTATCCCTTCACGTCCTACACCAAAGGGTTGGCCACCAACAAAATCGACCAGCATCCTGAACTGAAGCAATTCCTATTGGTCGATCCACAAACAGGTGAGCTTGCTCGTCGCGGCAACGTCTACAAGTTCGATGTGTTGAACCCTGAGTTTCGCGACTGGTGGAGTGACACCGTCGCGAAGGGGGTCGCGGAGTCCGGTTGCGATGGCGCCTTCATCGACCAAATGCACGGGTTTGTTTGGATGCGTCCCGACAAACAGAAAGAAGTGGAACGATCGATGGGTGAGATGATGGCACTTCTAAAAAGCAAAATGGGGACGGACAAGATATTGCTCGGCAACAACGCTCACACCGATGCCGCCCGGCCTGTGTTTCCGGTCGTGGACGCGATCATGTTCGAGCACTACAGCGCCAAACTCTTGACCAAAGAAAAGCTGCTCGAAGATTGGAGAAACATGCGACGCATCGCCAAGGCGGGCAAGATCTCGATCTTTCGTATTGGAGTGGAGCACGAACTTGACGAAGTCGAAAAGGCAAGCGGAAAACGACGACAGTCGAATCGAGACGAAAGGTTGGCCGAAATCGCCAGGGAACGACTCGAGTACTACCACGCCTGTTATCTAATCGGCGCTCAGCCTTATTCATATTTTCAGTACGGGTGGGGATGGAGGTTGTCGTCTGGATCGTTGCAGGAATACCCCGACCTACAGAAACCGCTTGGTGCTCCTACCGGACGCCCTCGGCGAATTGATCCTGAGGGCTGGGAATTCACACGAGAATATGAGCACGCCAGCGTTTGGGTGAACACGGAAACGCAACAGGCAAAGATCACTTGGCGTTGAGCGATACTTCGAATCCGCGTCGTTTTGCGAAAAGCGAACCCAAAATCCCCAGATGAGAATGCAATCATGAGAACCGGTTTGTTGTTGCGACTTTTTTTGATCACGCTTGTGTGTGCTACCTCAGGACGCGTTTCTGCACAGCAGGAAGCGACGCACGCGCGTGCGTTACCCTACCAAGGAACTTGGGGAGTTCGCATTCTTTGCCCCACGGCGTATGACAAAAGCAAGACGCCTGATGCCGATGTGAGCGCCGAGAACTTCGATATCGATTTCTTCATTTCTCAGGTTGATCAGTTGACGTCCATCAATCACGTCATGATCAATATCGGCCGAGGGCATCAGGCCAGTTGGTACTCGTCTCCCTATCCGGAAATGGAAGCCATCATGGGAGAGGATTTGTTTCCGGAGCGAGATTTTTTTGGCGAGATGTTGGATGCACTCAAGTCCAGAGACTTAAAGGTGTTGGTCTATTTCAGCGTGACAGGAATGGATCGCGGCTATCTTTCAGCGAAGCAAATGAAGACGTGGAAGGCACACCTGGCATCGGCCGGACTCACGCACAATGAAGGCGTTGCTCAAATCATGGGGTACTATTCGCGGAAGTTCGGGCCGAAGATTGATGGTTGGTGGATCGACCGCGCGGGATCCCGTTTTACGAATGCCGATCGCGAGCTCTTTGCGACCGCGGTTCGCACGGGGAATCCGAACGCCATGGTTGCGATGCATCGTAAAGTTGGATACCCGATCGTCCAAGGTTCTCCTTATTGTGATTACACCGCAGGTCATCCTGTTCCAATGAAGCAACAGCCACCCTGGTCGATGGCCAACGTTAGGATGGTTGAAAACATTGAGGCGGGGCCGTGGATCAATCAGAACGGAGTGCCCGACACCAGTGACGGAACGGCGTTGGGTGCCATCTTTATGCCGTTTCAAAGACAATGGAGAGACGGGGCTGCCGATTTTCCGACCGAGCAAGCGGTTGCGTGGACGACGCGTGTCATGGACGCCGGCGGTATGTACACATGGGCTGTTTCGCGAAAAGGTCATGGGTTCGCAGCGCCGCAGTTCAAACAACTCTTAGAAATCAACGCGGCGATCGAACGTAGGAACCAAACGAGAGTTCGGAAATCGATTGGTGCGAGCGACCTCCCGTAGCAACGGTCACGTGAAAGCCAACACGCGCGTATTGCGGTCCGCTAGAATCTTATACGGTTCTGTGCTTTTACCTTGAACAAATGAGATGGCCGAAATGCGTTTGCAGCGAAAACAAATTGCCCTCGCTTTCGGCGTGGCAGCATCTCACTTCGCAGTCTTCTTTACCGTTGGCATTTGTGAGGCGGACGAGATCGACGCGGCACGGAAATGGGCCACCGCCGATGGTCGTTTCTCGGTAGTCGCCTCATTGACCGGATCAACCAAACCAGGATCCAAGTCGATCTCTCTGCGTCGCGAGGATACAGGCGTCACGATCCAGGTTCCCGTCGCCGTACTATCGCAATCTGATCAAGAGTATCTGCGGGCACGATTTGCGCGTTCGTCAGACGGCGATTCCAAGGCCGAACACCCCCAAAACGAACTGCAAAGCGTGCGAGCAAGTTTGTCGCCGCAGCTTGAAACGACGAAGCAACTTGGAGATGCGCTGATTGCCGGCCTCTCTCGTCGTTCCGCGTCATTGTTTAAGAAATGCTTTGCAACAGCGGAGGAC
>NZ_ANOH01000471.1 GCF_000346505.1 Aporhodopirellula sallentina SM41 | reverse complement strand
CGGTTTGTCGATCTACTCGTCACAGCGGTGGATTTAGTTTGAGATCGCGCTACATTGGTTATCTTACCGAATCTTACTCCTTCGGAGTCCGATAATGGGCTGGGCCCAAGCCAAGGAAAGTCGCGATCAGATCGTGCTCTTTCCTGAGAAACTCGACGACGCGATACCCACCGAACACCCCGTTCGCACGGTCTGGGAGCTGCTGCAAAAAATCGACTGGAAATCCTGGGAAGAGCAATACGTCCTGGTCAAAGGGCACCCGCCGATCCATCCCAGCATCCTCGTCGGCGTGATCCTCTATGGGCTGCTCAAGCGTGTCCGCACCTCGCGGGCTCTCGAAGAAGCCCTCCAAGTTCGTATGGACTTTCGCTGGCTTGTCGAAGGTCGCTCGATCGACCACAGCACGATCGCCAAGTTTCGCACTGCCCATCCCGAGCGTCTGAGGGAAGTCTTCGTACAACTCGGACTGATCGCCGAGCAGATGGGACATCTCACGCTCGTCACGCTGGGCTATGACGGCACTCGTTTGCGAGCGAGCAACCGACGAAGCGGCACACGGACGCCCGACGAACTTCGCCGGGCCAAAGAAGAACTCACCAAAGAATTCGCCGCTCATCAGGAAGCCGCCGAGAAAGCTCAGGCCAAAGAGAACGAAGTCTTCGACGCAGCCGAGAAAGCCGCCGCAGCAACCGATTTGGAAACACGTGGCAAAGAGCTTCAGCGTCAAAGCGACCGGATCGAAGCGGCGCTAGCAGAGATCGAAAAGATCGAAGCTTCCGGCAAGAAGGTTCCCGATCGCATTCCGATCACCGACCCTCAGTGCCGCATCGCCAAGAACAAAGAAGGCGGCTTCGGCACCAACTACAACCCCACCGCCACGGTGGATGCCGACAGCGGACTGATCGCCGCACAAGACGTGATCAGCGGCATCGATGAACAGAGCCACATGCACGAAGCGGTTGACCAAGTCCGTCGCGATTTTATGGACGGCGATC
>NZ_ANOH01000470.1 GCF_000346505.1 Aporhodopirellula sallentina SM41 | reverse complement strand
CTGCGGCCGTCAGTGGGCCGGGGAGTTGATCTTCCGTTGGTGAAAACTTGCAATCCGGGCTCCGTCGCATGGAATGGTTACTCCCATGTTCTGACCGTTTTGCGCGAACGTTCGATGTGGGCATTAGGTGTAGCACATGCTTCGTACCAATCGAGCCAAGCGAGAATCGCGTCGCATTTGTCACGATTCATGAGTGTACCAAGTTCGGACATTCGCGTTCGGCAAAAATTGGATGTGCCCCCAAGTGTGTAGGTCACATATTCACCAAGGATATCCGCCGCTTCCGGATCGTCGAGTTTTGCGGTCAAGTAGCCGGGCAAATAGTATCCAAGTCCGGAAACAGTAAGCAGTGAGAAACCGTCGTCGCACATCCGATAGTCCCGCGCGCTCGGTTCGTCCCAGGGCCGGCCGGCGAGGATCTCGTGTAGATGTTCAACGCAGTAGGTGTCTTCGACAACGGCTTCAGAATCTGGAATCGGGTGGACCGGAAACGTGTTTCGTATTAGTTCTGCGAGTTCCATCAAATCAGTCGGAGAACGGGTCGGTTCAGCGGGCGGCTGGGGGAAGGCTTGAAAGCAAGCTCAAAGCACTGGCCACCGCCGCTCCGGTGCATACGGTGGTTTTTAATCAATTCGGGGGATCCGAAAGGGATCACGGAGTCGTTGGCGACTCCGCAGTTGTTCCTTGTAGACTTGATGGCACCGATACATCGAGAATCCGGTTGAACGGAACAATGTACTCAGTCGTTGTCCCAAATTCTTTGATGCCAATATAGTCAACCCCTGCTCGTGTCACTTCCGCCACCGGGGAGGCGGTAGGTCGAGCAAGTTTGTTCATTTCCAGTTCAAGTTCTGTTTTGGGCTGCTTAATCTTCGTCGGAAATTGAATCGGCGGGCGGCCTCGATGCTCACGGCGTTCGTCGAAAACCTTCTTTACTAGCTCCTTGTACTGCTTGATGTTGTTGGACCTGTTTTCGTAGTATTTCCTCGATGCTTCGAGAGTCTTTTGTCCAGCAAGCCAAACCGGTAAACCATAGCTTCTCGATCGATGGAGAAAGTAACGTGCTTTTGAGACCGCAGGATGCCGGCGAATGTGTCTGTCGATTGGTTTGCTGGAGCGTCGCAGAGGCCCGACGACGCCCAAGCCAGCGTGATAATGATTGGTAGTATTCGCATAAGATTGCCGTTTGCGAGTTTGGTCAAGTTGAGGTCTTCAGTCAGGAGAAATCCGATGCCGTCTTGTCGGGACGGTTGGTGTTCCATTCGAAAACGTCCACGCATCCGACTCCGGTGCATTGAATGGTGTTCCGTTACGATGCTCTACGAAACAGGGTAGCGGGACCCGGGCAATTTAGCATAGTAAAAACGTAGCGTTGTCCAGCAGTTCCCCTGGCTGTTCGGGCTGTTGATTTATTCGTTTCACGGGCAGCCAACGGCGACCTGCTTGCCGCTGCACGTCGCCTACGGCTACCGGTTAAGCGAAAACAGATTGGCTCTTGATTAAATCGACAAACCGTGTTGGCTCGGGCTGGATTAGGGATGCCCGGTTGGGCCTCGTTGCGATGAAGGACGCTCTGTTGGGGCGCGGGGGAACCGGTTGGGTGGAACGGCCTTTTTCCGTTTAGGCCGTCGCCCGTTTAGCACGAAGAACGGATGACATACAAGCAGACCCACAGGGACGAATCTATTTCAGCCCAAGGCAACGCATTGAGACCGGCTGATGTATGGCACTCGCGGCGTGGGAGTAATGGTGCGTTCGGAGTTGACCGGGAAAAACGCAGATGACACGAGAGTGGTGAGGGAATTTCTTTCGCGTGGTAGATGTGTATCGTGGTTGTGGATCGGAAGAGAGTGCCGACGTTTGTTTGTAAAAGCTATCCCGCGAAATCATGCTTTCATTTGAATCACTGTTAGCGTTCGTCGTTGCATCGGTTTTTTTGGCGTTGGCGCCGGGACCCGACAATCTTTTCGTGCTGACTCAGTCGGCATTGAGCGGATTGCGTGCGGGGTTGCTCGTCACGGTTGGGTTGTGCACGGGGTTGATTGTTCACACATTTGCGGTGGCAGTTGGCGTTGCGGCGCTCATTTCCACATCGACTTGGGCGTTCTCGTTGCTCAAGTTCGTTGGGGCGGGATACCTGGTGTATCTCGCGTGGTTGTCGTTTCGCGCGAAGCCGGACGCTGTCGTCGTTGGCGAGAAGACGGGGCTCTCTGGCGCGAAGCTTTACCGTCGTGGGATCATCATGAATGTCACGAACCCGAAGGTTTCGATCTTCTTTCTTGCGTTTCTTCCGCAGTTCGCCGACCCCGCACGCGGTTCCGTCACGCTGCAGCTTATCGCTCTGGGTGGTTTGTTCATTCTCGTCACTCTCGTTGTCTTTGGGGGCGTTGCCGCCTTGGCGAGTAAACTGAACGCATGGTTCACTCAATCTCGACGTGGGCAACAGATTCTGAACCGAATCGCGGGTGCTGTTTTTGTCGGCCTCGCGGTCAAACTCGCGACCGCGAGGCTCTGACGCGACCCGGGCAAGAATCGTGGCTGCGTAACTCGGGGTTGGGCACGAGTGGTCATGCGCTCGTGTCTTCTGCGGCGGTGCCTGATTGCGGGGGCGGGCAGTCGCCGAGGCGGCAGATCGTTCGCAAGTGTTCGTGCTGCTGATCCGGCGATCTCTTCTGCATTCCTGCTTGGTCAGCCGAGGCAGTGGATCGTTTTTGAGGCGGCGTTCACCGAAAAAGCTGGTTTGTGGAAAATTCCGCGTCACAGAACTCGTTTTCGGGCTTACTACTCTTAGATTGGAAATCTGCGGATTACTCGGATACGGGAGAATGAATGGTGGAGATCGGGGACAGCCCTCGTGCCGCTGAAAGCGATCGCACTTTGGAATTCATACGTTTGCTCGGCAATGAGGAGCGGCGTTTGTATGCCTACATTCTGGCGTTAGTGCCTCGTTGGTCCGACGCGGACGATATCGCGCAGCAGACCCGGATCCGCCTGTGGCAGCAGTTTGACCAGTACGATCCGTCTCGAGATTTCGGTGCTTGGGCGCGGACGATCGCCCATTATCTGGTCCTCGCTCACCGAAAAAAATCCGAGCGAGAAGGCTCGCGCATGACCAATGAGTTTTTGGAGGCGGTCGCCGAGCAGGTCACGCAGAATATCGATGAGGTGGAGGTGCGGCAGCGAAACTTATTGATCTGCATGCAGAAACTCAGCACCGGTCATCGCGATTTGTTGAAGCGATATTACTCGGGATTGGAGGACCGCCGTGACATCGCCGCCGATGTCGGTCGCAGCTTTGATAGCGTGAGGCAGACGGTTCGGCGACTTCGGTTGTCGTTGGTGAGGTGTGTTGACGGGCTCGCAATGGCGGAGGCTTCCGGTGAATGATCCTTTGCCGCAAAAGTTGCAAGAAGAAATATTCCGGCTCGTGGAAGGTTCTCTGCACGATGAGTTGACGCAGGAAGAATCGGAGCAGTTGAGCCGGCTCGTGGCGAGCAATCCGGACATCAATCAGTTTTACCGAGCCTGTCTTTGGGATGCGACAAACATTCGGACTTGGGCCGGTGGCGGCCTGCAGCCCCAAGAAGCGTTATCCGACAGTGAGGCTGTTCATCCGGTGTCGTTGCCGAGGGCCGCTTGGAGTGTCTTTGATTGGCACAGTCATCCGCTGCGTCTGGCTTACTTTGCGGCAGCGGTTTTGTTGGGTGTGTGTGGTGGATACTGGGGGACTCGTTTCTCGCCACGATCGGACGCGTATCGCGGTGACGTGGTAAGTGCGACGCCTGGTCCGATCGCGCGTTTGGTGGGTGTGGATCTGCCGGATTGGGAAGGGTTTTCGCCACAGATCGATACTGGGATCAATGCGGGGCAGAAGTTGGTTCTCAAAAGTGGCGTCGCTGAGCTTCGGTACAACTCGGGCGCCGAAGTGGTGTTGCAGGGGCCGGTGGAGTTTTGGGTGGGCAGCCAACCGGGCAGCATCAACTCGGGATACTTGAAGGTTGGCAAGTTGGTCGCTCGTTGCGAAACGCCGGAGTCGAAAGGCTTTACGATTCGTACCGAGAAGTCACGCGTCGTTGATTTGGGAACGCGTTTTGGTGTCGAGGTGCAACCAAGCGGCGAACTGAATGTTGTCGTGTTGACGGGCGTCGTTGAGTTGTTGTCATCGGAATCGATCGAGGGTCGGCCTGCGGACCCGATTCGTTTGACGGGAAATCAGGCGGCGACGATGGATGGGGAGGTCGGAGTCATTTCGCTGCATGATCCAGACAACCAGTCACACGCGTTGTCGATGAGAAGGTTGTGGCAATCGAGGCCGCGTGATCAAACCTCGGTCTCGTTGTCGGCGGCCGAGTTGGTGGCGCACTGGCCGTTTGATGGGAACGCAAAAGATTCCGTTGGGGGACGCCACGGCAAAGTGAACGGGGACGTCGCGTTCGTGCCCGGACGATTGGGGCAAGCCGCCGCGTTTGATGGCGACGGTGACTTCATCGTGATGGGCGCCGACCCGCTGCCTCGCACGGACTTTACTGTCGCGGCATGGGTTTTGATGGACGAAATGTCAACGACGGAAGCGTACATCGCGGGCTCTCAGATGTCGTCCGAGGCAGGAGCGTTTCTGCGTGTGGAACCCAATCTTACTTTGATGGCGAAGGTGCTCCCGAATGAGAACATGATCATCGAAGCAGCCTCGTCGGCGCGAAAGTGTGTGGTCGGGCAATGGACTCATGTTGCAATGACCGTCAGCAGCGTGAACGGGTTGAAGCTCTACTTCAATGGCGGGCTGGTTGGATCGGGAGACGCCGGAAAATCGCATGTCGTGGCCGGTAACTTCACCATTGCCCGACGGCCTGATCCGGTGTTGGTCGGCGGTTCGTATTGTTATTGGAGCGGCAAGATCGATGATGTGGCGGTATGGGATGGCGCCCTGACGGCCGGCGAATTGGAGTTGGTCATGCGTCTCGGTGCGGGACGGTTCAACGAGCTTTCAGCAACCAAGATGAAGTAAATGCCTACCGAAAACTATCCTCCGTACTCGAGACCTGTCTCGAACCGATTTCTTTCTGTTGGTGTCTTTTCACCAATTCTCTCTCCTCGTTTGGGAATCTTTACCATGAAGCGTTCTGTTCTTCGTCCCGCGTTTACTCTCGTCGAACTGCTGGTCGTGATCGCGATCATTGGCGTCTTGGTCGGGTTG
>NZ_ANOH01000469.1 GCF_000346505.1 Aporhodopirellula sallentina SM41 | reverse complement strand
ACAGATTCAAATCCGCCTTCTTCCGCCAACGATTGGTTCAGGTTGCCATTGGCCGCGGAAGCGATCAAACGCAGCGAACGATACAGATTGGTTTTGCCGCTTCCGTTTGGCCCGGTGACCACCGTCAACTCACCCAGTCGCACGGTCAGCGAGCGGATCGAACGGTAGCCGGCGATTGCAATGCGGTGGATCAAAAGAAAGGCACCGTGGGGATCCAGAGTCGGACGTGTTTCTGGTAGCGATGATAGTCTGCCCCGAACCGAAGCTGAAGATCGCGTTCTTCGACGGGACGCACAAAGACATGCCAGACCACTGCCCCGCACAGGGCGTAAGCAATGACAGGAAGGCTGCCGAGGAACCATCCCACCGCGATGCCCTGAACGATGCCCGCGAGTGCCATCGGATTGCGAACATAGCGGTACGGACCAGCGATCACCAAACGAGGCGCGGTGGCCGTGGGAAGTGGCGTGCCATCGCCGCGAATCGCCATCGTGATGCCGCTCCATAGCCCAAGCGACGATGCAACGAGAAACAAGCCACCGGACAATGGTGACTGCAGCGGATGTTGAAACACTTGCCATCCGAGTCGAAGTTGCAGTTCAACGATTCCCAGCGGCAGCACCCACAGAAACGTCCCCCAGAAGATCACGGTTTGCCCCAGAGTCAACGCGGTTGCCACAGCGGGACTCATCGAAGCAACGCGAATCGTGGCGGGAGATTGCGACGTGTTTCCATGGATCGTTGCCATGCACAGCGACAACCCAGCCATGCAAACCATCATCGCCGATGCGATCCAAGCTTCTCCGGTTTGCAGGCTGGTCGCGATGCACACCAAGGTCGGGTACCAAGTGACCGCGGCAACGACCCAGACCAACGTGACGGCCGAAGACGCTCGGCGCCACACGCAAATCGCGGCCAAGAGTGAGCCAGCGATGATCAACACGAAGTCCGCCATCCAAAACGAAAGCAGTGCACCATTCGGCCAAGCAGCGGGCTGAAACCACGGGATGCTGGCCGGATAGACAAGCAACAACACCCACCACGCCAGCGTGCCAATGGCTTGCACGACGAGATAGGCGGAGACAATCCGAACGGGAGTCGCTCGTGTCGCAGTCGGGACGCTTGGCGTTTGCTGTCGGTGGATGCTGGTCACCTCGAATCGGGCTGCTGCGAAAAGACGCCATGATAAGTCGAGAACGAAAAAAGGTGTCAGACACCTTTTAAATCTTTCTTGACCGCACGGGCAGCTCATTGCTGCGTCCCACAATCAATAAACAACGTAGATCCTCACTCCGTCAGCGTTCCAAGAGCTAGGCCGATGTTGCGGTAGTTCATGTTCGTGCGGTACGCAAATTCGGTGGTTTCGATACTACCGGTTGTTTCCAGCGTTCGGCGGGCTTTCGTCTTCAACGTGGGAAGGGCGTACACTTGCTCGGTACATTCTCGAATAACATCCCACAATTCGTCTGGCTCCATCGACTTGGGCTGGTGCACCAGTTTGGTCAGGTCGTAGTGCGCCCAATCGGCAGGGAACTGGGTGTAAAGCAGACGGCCTTCTTTCTCGAGACGCTCAAACAGTCTCGTTCCAGGCAGCGGGGTCATCGTGGTCAGTTGCATCGCGTCGACATCGCTGTTGACCATGAATTCGGCGCGGCGGCGGAGTGTCTCCGGAGTATCGCTGTCCATCCCAAAAATGAAGGCGCCCAAGACGGCGATGCCCGCTGCGTGAACCCGGTCGAACATTTGCGTGTAGGAACCAGCGCCTTTTTTCAGATTCAGCCGCTTGTTGACTTCGGCCAAGGCATCATCGTCCTCCGCTTCGATGCCGATGAAAATCATCCGGCAACCCGCTCGGGCGGCCCAGTCGAGCACCTCGGGGTCGTCCGCGACATTGATCGAGGCCTGGCAGAACCAGGACATTTTTAGGTCGCGTGCGACCATCCCTTTGAACAACTCCAACGCCTGCGCCCGGCAAACGCCGCCATTGCCGATGATGTTGTCGTCGACAAAGAACAAGAGCTCGTCCGGTACCGACTCCAATTCGTCGAGCACATCCTCGATGGGGCGACGACGATAGCGGCGGCCGTTGTAGGCGGTGACCGAGCAGAATTCACAATCCAGCGGACACCCCCGCGATGTCTGTACCGAGGCGAACACGTAGTCGCCTTCGTAGACGTCACGACGGGGCGGGGCGAGTCGATTGGGGGCAAGCCATTCGCCGTGATAAAGTCCGGTGAGTTTCCCTGATTCGGCATCCGCCAGCACTTTGGCCCACACTGACTCCGCTTCTCCAACAACCACAGCATCTGCGAACTGCAACGCCTCCGTAGGACACATTGACGCATGAATGCCTCCCATCACAACGGGGACACCCCGTTTGCGGTAGGTGCTGGCGATCTCGTAGGCTCGATTGGCTGCGGAGGTGAAAGCGGTGACGCCTACCAGATCGGCGTCGTGGTATTCAAAGGGAGTGAAATTCTCATCCAAAAGCTTCACGTCCCACGTGTCGGGAGTCAACGAAGCGAGGATGCCCAGGCCCAGTGGTGGGAAACGGGAACTAGGATTGACCGAAAAGCCAGACCGCACGCAGTTGACCGGATTAACGAGAACCAGTTTTTTCTTGGTCATGATCGGATTCCCCTCAACGCCCGTTGCCGCAAAAGTATTGAATCGCCAATACCCGCCTCATCCCAAACGTGTTGAATGGTGCATAGCGAGTTGTTTGGAGGATTCCTCTTTTCTTAATCGGCCCAACTTACCACGCATACAGGTCGGTTCGACACACCAAGTTGCCTGCGGCAACCTGAAGCACTTCCGTACTGTTGTGCGATGTATCAAGGTCTGCGAAAGCAGTTCGTCGGCTGCGCGAGGCAAGTAGCGAAGTCGAACGAGTTCGTCGATGGGTGGCGAGATTCCTGAGCTGTCCCATGGGTAGGACGGCAGCTCGATGACACGCCGAAGATGGTGAGCTCCGTAACGGTCAGGCTTGACTCATCATCCGGTGACGGCTGCCGACCACTCGCGAACTGAGCCGATCGTAGAGCATTCGGCTAGATATTAGTGCCGTACTCGCGATCGGCCCCCGCATTGATGACAACCGCTTGTCCGCTAGCCTAATGCTTGCGGTGTTTAGCAACCCTATTCTTGAGCCCAAGCATCGTGAAACATCCTTTCAAAGAGAGCCAAAACGGTATGTACCGTTTTGGCCTTTGAAAAATGTCGCACGCCTGACGTTCAGGCGGTAACTAAACCAATGGTTTCGGCTAGAAAGAAAGATAAATTCTACCAGGTAATGGGCGATACAGAACTCGAATCTGTGACCTCTGCCGTGTGAAAATCCCTCTGACACACGCTGTTTAACACGGTTTTTGCTGGAAAAACCCGTCAATTTCGATATTTCCAATCCTATCCAGTTGCAATGTTTATTGCAACCAATGGCGATTATTGCGGTATTAGCTCCCTCGATTAGGCCGTATTGCAAGGCTTTTTAGGTAGGCCAACTCACTCGCAATGAGCGTCCTCGCGAACATGGGTTGTGTGCGGCTAAGCACATGGACAGGAGTTATTCGGCGTAACGATGAAGCGACGGCATATAGGTCACTTCACCGAGTTCTGAGAGCTTCGATGTTAGAGTGTTCAGCAGAGTAGTGAACCGTTCCCAAGCATATGCGGGCATCAGTTGGTACTTGAGCTTTTTCCACAATCGTTCGATCGCGTTGAGTTCTGGGCTGTAGGGA
>NZ_ANOH01000468.1 GCF_000346505.1 Aporhodopirellula sallentina SM41 | reverse complement strand
AAACGAAGCGAATGATGCCTAAACTACGCGAGATTATACCAAAGCCATGGCCCGTTGCCAAAGAGCCAAGGTGTGCCGCAGGCCAAGCGTAAAAACCATGTTAGCCGCCCGCCGCGCTGCAGATTGGCGGCCGCGTAACATTCATTGGGTCCCATTCGTCGTGATGCCAGAATTGTTCGAGCCCAAGTTCGTTGTAGATGTCAAATTCAGACGAATACATTGGCCACATTCCAGCAATGTGGCAGGTAAAGCCATCGAGTTCGACAGATTTCTGCGTTGCGTCGAGATGAGGAGGACCGAAGATGAGAAACGCATCAAGTTTTGATTCGTCGGAAATCTCTGCACGAAAGTTAATAGTGAGGCCGTAACAGAATGGGCAGTCACCACGGAGTTGCTCCGCCATGTATCCGATGGCGTACGTCCATGCACGGTCGGTGGATTCAACGGAAATCATGAGCTCGGGCCGACCGAGTTTCCAATCCGGGTGATTTGCATCTGAGAGTCCAAATGTGAATCCCGTAATAACACCCGGTTGCGGCCAGTCGGGATATGTGAAGACGAAAACGGAACGCAGCCCGTAGTGGGTTGATTCGATCTTTTGGATTTCAGGCTCGCGTCCACCGGTGAGCTCATCCAGATGCGCGAGAAACAGTTCAGCGTTATTTGGCATGATCTCGGAGCGGCTAACGGAAGGTTTTTACGACACCGCCCTGAACGAAGCGGTGGAGTTTGAATCACGAACAGCTAATGATACGCCAGCCCCGCTTGAAGTGCAAAGGAAGGTGTGCCCGAAGGGCCTAGCGTAAAAACCATGTTATGCGGCCCTACGTGCCGGGAGGCTTGACTACGATCCATGCCGCGATGTCCGTGACGATATGCGCACCCACAAAGGGAACATAAGTGTGCGAACCGAAGAAATCCGTCCGGAATTCGAGAAAGAAGTCGCCGGTGACCCGTTCGGTGCCGTCTTGTAGGTCGAAGGAAAACGACGCGTCGTCGTTGATGCCCGCAAGATGGGCGTAGCCAATGTGGTCGAGTGTCCCGTCCGCGTTGAGGACGAACCGATCAATGTATCCAGCCCAGAGTGCGGAGCACATCGGAGCGTTGGCCAGACGCTCAACCGGTAGGGCAAAGGCGATCGGCTGGCCATCGTAGTCGTGGTATTGAAGTTGAGTCGCTCGAATCGCTTGGTAGAGATAGAGGTCACCGAAGGTGACCGTCGGGTGGCGGTTCTCGATCTCGTGTGGGTACTGCGCTGTCAATCGACCGGGCCGCA
>NZ_ANOH01000467.1 GCF_000346505.1 Aporhodopirellula sallentina SM41 | reverse complement strand
AACGCCCACCATCAGCGGGCCGGTGCTATCGACAGATTTGGCCGATTGAGCCCCACACCGGCTCCGTTGCATGGTTTGGTTATTCGGTCACGGGCCTAGAATGTCTTAATGTCTTCCCACGGGACACCGAGCTGATAGCTTATTGCATCCTTGGTTGCCTTCCGCACGTTTTTAGACTTCCCAGATTCGATCCGCTCGATTGTCTTTGCGTCCACCCCAGGGAAGCTGGATTGGGTTAATTCTTTCTGCATCCGCACCCGACGAAGGCAGTCTCCGAAATCTGTGCTTGTGTTGCGAAGATTCTTGCGGTAGCGACGGCGGAAATCCCCGTCGAATTCATACAAGATGGATTCAACGGTCGCTTCGTAGTCTCCGAATAGCAAGGTGTTCCCGTAGTCGCCAATTGCAAATCTTGAGAAGTCTGGCTTGGTGCCGTCCCCGGATGGACGCAAGCAAGAGTGGGGAAGGTGATTGCGGTTGCGTCCCCACGCCACAATGTAGTCATTCGCATTTCGTTGTGCATTACGCCCCCCACGACTAGGTCTCGGGCGTTTTCCGCTGACACTGCCTCTGATAGTGCTTCAGGGTCGAGCCATGCAGCGTCGTCCCCGCCGTACGCAACATCCTTGAATCGCCCTTCAAGCAGCGGAGAAAAATCGACGTTAATTGGGAAAGAGACAACAGCACTTCCCGATCGCCTTCGCCTCCTCCACTCGGGGCTCTTCATTAGTTGTGTGGTTAATTTAAGATCCTCGAAAACCCAATTGGTCTTTGCTTCGGATAACGCATGAACCGCGTCCGATATCTTTGAGAATCTACGGACCCCTGCAACGTTGATCTTTTTCTTGGAGACTAGCACGATCTTCATGGCGATTCAGGTTATACAGGGTTGTTGGGGTATTTTTCGTCCCAGTTGTCCTTGATCTCTTTAAGCGTGCTTTCGCTCATGATTTCTTTCACAAGCTTACTAGGGACTTCGTCTGGATTTGGCGAGAAATCCATGAATTCATGGTCACGCAGGTTGATCCGCCATCTCTTGGTTTTGAAACAGACGGTCACATGAGGCGGCTCGCACGTTTCCTTCTCGGATATCTTTACTTTCCATCCCGCAGCCTTGAATAGCTTGGATAAAGTTACGTTGTAAGGCATCAGCGTTTTAGATAGGCAAGTGTAGCTTGTAATGTCGCATTTGTCAACACCGCCAAAACAGACATTACACTGTGGGGCAGAACGGTGGGCAAAGAACCGACAGTTAGGCCGCAAGTAAGTCGAATAACGATTAATTACCCGGTTAACTAACGGGTGTAAGCAGGGCTAGATCGAATAACGTCCGGATTCACCGGGTCGGGAAGGTTGATTGTCTATTTGAAAACGGCGGCAAGCCCGACTCCGGTGCAATCCCTGGTTATCCGCGATTACAGTGATAGGATGCGATTTTCACAAATGTCAAGACCCGACAGTTCATGCGATTCAATAGCATCGCATAGACGCTGGGAAGCAAAAAATCGTGGGCCAAACCGAGAGAACCCGAAAATATCGCATTTGGGTCGGTACTTGGGGCGAAGGAAAATCTGCTTAGGCGCAATTCGCGAAAACTGGTCACAGCCTTTGAGCGTTCCCTCCCGAGCCGCGATTGTCGTGAGCTCAAAGTCCGCCTCGGATTTCAGCCGGATGGTCCGAATTGGGTCACTTAGGATGTCAACAAGCAAGAACGATGAGCGAGCGTAATCAATCGCGTCAAGTTGAATCGTGTTCTTGAAGTAGAGGTAACAGAGCGACCATGGTGTGGAATCATGGTCAATGACAGTTACATTGTATTTGCGAAAAGCACCAAGGTTTACCGTTTGGAAGGCCGCCGCAGCTTCGTAGGTCATCAGAATGCCGTCAGGCCAAAGATGTGACGATAGCACATCAGTCCACTTTGCGTGCCTCTGCATAGTCAGCTCGAACGAGCGTTTGGGAGGAAAACCGGTTTTTCCGAGGCCATCGGAATCACCAAAGTTAGGTGCTTCTTTGTAGATGGCTTGCGGATAGTCGCCGCAGGTTTCTGCGTCACTAGAGTGATGCAGCTCCGATGCGGCTTTCGAGACGGGCTGCCGCTTCGTTGGTTTGTTTGCACGAGCGATCAACGCTTCTGCGGCAGAGTCTAGCGGATGTTGGCGTTTCTTTGCCATTGGCCGTTCAAGCAGAGTGTGTTGGTGAATTTCAGTCGGATAACGGTAGCGTTATGCGGGCGGGCGCGGTTGATCAACCATTGCCAAACGTCAACTCGCCCGCTCCGTATCAACGCATGGTTCGCCGCAATATTCGGTCCAGCGACTCTAGTTGCGATAAAGAGTGCCTGACGGCTTCGCCATCACGGCTCCCCGCATCATGTCAACCAGAATAATCGAAACGCCGATCATTATGCAAACAGCAAAACATAGACCGAATTGTACGCTCAGAATTTCAGGAATACGAAGTGCCCATGTAAGCAAAACCGCGGCCACGGCAAACCTAGCAAGCAACAGCGGCATAGACCGTTTGGCTTGGTACCAAACGTGAGTGTTGCAGGAGGGGCAATAGTGTCTCGGGCGTCTGCGTCCAACAATCGGTACGCGCAACGCGGCAAAGTAGCAGTCGGCGATTTGCGGGACGCCGCACGAAGGACACCGGTGATGGGGCTTGATTGGAATCAGCATCGATGCTGTGTATCGCGGCCTTCCGTCGGCGAACGTCCGGCATCACCGGGTCGGGAGAGTTGGTTTTCCATTCGTGAAACCGCGCAAGCCCGACTCCGCGTGCATGCCATGGTTCGTCGCGATCAGATACTTCACCAATCGGAGAGATGCACAAAAGAGAGATCATGGATGTCGAACAAACACACCGAATCCCACCTATCCCAAAATACGACCGCCATCGCTCCGAATGCATGGACCGTAACCGTAGTTCTTAACACTCCCACGCAGACCTGATGGCATCCACCATCGCAAGTATGCGTAACCAATCGACGGAAGTGGTTCGATCGGAATCGAATAGACGCGTCCCACCGGCTTATACACCGCAACGAAAACTCGCCTCACAACCGGTGACTCTCGATAACCTGGGTCGTAAATAGTGTAGGCCGCAATTGCCGGACCGAGTGAGAGTATCACGGCGAGCGACATCGCGATACCAATAAGCCCAATATTGCGAAGTCTCGCCGTAGCTCGAATACACCCAATCAAGCAAGCCAATACGGAGAAAACAACGACACCACAGAGCAGTGTGTGGCCAGCGAGCGTCCAAAACGCAAATGCAATGGCAGATGCAATGACCGTCAGGAGAAGCTGGTTTAGCGAGAATGTTGTCTTCATTTTGAAACGCATGTGATCGCCTCGTCGACGAACGCTACGCATCAGCGGGGACGGGCAAAAGACATGCAAGCATACCAAAACGCATGCCACCCGTCCTCCGTTGCATGCGATGGTTATCCCTCTTCGGGTTTGTAATCGAGGCTTGTTGCACCGTCGAAGTCTGTCGGGCGAGGGAAGATGCAACCAAGCACATCAGCAACTTTCTCACCCTTCTCGTTTAATCGTTCCTTCTCTCCAGGGCCAGAAAGTGAGAACCCAGTTTCGCCGTACCCAAACTTTTGCCCATATAGTTCAACACCAATTAGTCCCGGAAGTTCACAGTCTTCGGGTGCGTGAATGGCAAACATAGGAACGATAAATCCGGCCGGATGAATAATATCTATTCGATTTCGCCCTTTCGAGTCTTTAAAAACGAAGCGACGTATTGGTGGCTGGAAATAATGCAGTTCAAGCATTACGCCGTTGGATCTAGGGAGTTTCGGTATTTCGTTGATATCGACCATCAGGTCATGCTTTGAACATTTGGTAGTCTCTTCCAATTGTTCAATTCCTTGTACGCCAGCGCCGACTGCCGGGCCGCTCCCAACCTCTTCTAGTGGACGGGAGAAAACGCCAAGACCTTTCGGTTTGCCGTCATCACCCAAGCCCGAGCGTACACCGTCGCCGGAATACTGCACGAAACCGCTCCGATGATGAGTAATTTTGAGCCGACCTTCGTCGAGCTCCGATAATTCCAAAGCGTCGCCGAAGGCAATGAGTTGCTCGTCGGTGTCGTAGTTGACCGTCATCTTTGAGAGGACGGCCTTCTTAGCCGAATGGTAAGGTGCGGTGAGCGAGTAAGAGCCGTCACCAGTGAAAAGAAGTTTTGCAAACTTCCTCCGCTTGCCATCGGACTCAATGATGATGAGATGCTTGGAGGATTTCGCCATTGAGAGGATACTTTGGTGGGATAACGGCAGGGTTTTGCGGG
>NZ_ANOH01000466.1 GCF_000346505.1 Aporhodopirellula sallentina SM41 | reverse complement strand
GCTAGTCACGCAAGGGGATTCCTCGCGTCATCCAATAGGATTCCACCCGAACGCCACGCTGCAGTGGAATACTAGTTCGCGGACGATGCCTTGTCGTCCAGCGTCGTTTGATAGAACTCGACCAGATCCTTTCGCAGTTTGCCGAGCGACGGTTCGTGGACATACATCATATGTCCGGCGTGATAAAAGCCCATTTGGAAGTTACCACGCAGGTGCTCGGGCAATCCGAGATGGTCGCGGGTGTATTCCATCGCGAAGGAAGGCGTCGCGAGGTCGTAGTACCCGCAGGCAGCGAACACTCGCAAATAAGGGTTGTCCGTCATGGCCTTGCGGAGCGTCGATGACGCGTCAACAAAACGGTTCGCGAACTGGCTGTAGTTCCACGGGTGAACCTTCGATGTCAGCACTTCATAAACGCGGTCTTCCTCGACGGCTAATTCGCCTCGGAGGTATTGGTTCATCGCGGAAGTGAATGGGCCGAACAACGCCGACGCACTCGGGTCGTGCCCGGTGGATTCGCCGACATGATCGCTGTCGATCCCTGTGTAGCGACTATCGAATCGTCCGATCACTTGGCGACGCGTCCGCAGCAGTTCTTTGCCGAACCTGCCCATGCTGACCCGCAGGTTCGCGCGATCGACATAGTCGGCCGACAACCCGGTCAACTCCGCCATGCGCGAGATGACCATCTTGCGTTGTTCATTGTCGATCGAATCGCCCGCGAGCAATGCCTGCAAGTAAGGTTCGCGAGCGAACGCCTCGGCTTCGGCGACCACCTTCTCGACCGTTTGCGATTGCAGATGCTCGGGCAGAGCGTTGTGGTACCACGCGGTGGCTGCGAACGATGGCAGAAAGAGTGCATAGGCGATGTCGTTGTTGCCAGCCGCACGCAATGTTTGGAAGTCGACGACCGCGGAAACCAAAACGATCCCGTTGAGGTACATGTGATAGCGGTTCTGCAATTCGCCGCTGAGTCCTGCCGCTCTCAATCCGCCATAGCTCTCGCCCAATAAGAACTTGGGTGACCCCCAGCGCTGATATTGCGTCGTGTAGTCGTGAATAAAGTGCCCGACACTTCGCAGGTCTTCGCTGTAACCGTGAAATTGATCCTTCTTCTCGCCTTCGGCTGGACGACTGAAGCCGGTACTCACCGGATCGATAAACACAAGATCGGTTTGATCGAGCAGCGAGTAAGGATTGGCAATCAATTCGTGTGGCGGACGAATCGGTTTTGCATCATCGTTCAGTTTGACCCGCTTAGGACCGAGCATGCCCAGGTGCAACCAAACCGACGAGGAACCAGGTCCACCGTTGAAACAAAAAGTGACGGGTCGCTCCGACGCTTCGGCATCATCGAGCGTGTAGGCGACATAGAACACGTTCGCTTTCTCTTTGCCACCGTCGTCCTTGATCACCATCTTGCCCGCCGTCGCGGTGTAGGCGAACTCCTGCGATTCAATTTCCACAACGCCGTGCGTGATCGATGGCGTTGATGATTCGGATTCAGTGTTCTTGGTTTCTGCTTTTGCGTTCCCCTTCTGTTCCGCTTTCTCCTTCTTTACGTCGGCAGCGAATGCCTGTGATCCGCCGAACAAGAACGAAAGAAGCGTGGCCAGCAACAGGTGTTTGCGAAGAGTCATGAGCATTTTGAGGCAGGGAGCGTGGGTGGGTTAAAGTAGCGAACCGAGAATCAGATCTCGCCGGTTCCCGCCGCGGATCAGTTGACGGTGTCGTGTCAAATCGGACGGGGCTGACCGGATATCGGGTACTCGGATCGATCGTTTTCAATTCCAACGTGACGACGATCGACGTCGGCGTCAGACGCGGACCGAGTATAGCTCGCAGTCGATTGCTGCCCCAACGATTGGGCCCGCAAAATGCGGCATTTTTGCGCACTTTGACATCATCGCGGTCCCGTGTGGTCCAATGCGCACAAAGCGACCGGTGCTGATCTAACGTTCCTAATCGCAGTGCGGTACATGTGTCCCTCGTGCAAAGGACGGACAGCGAACGCCCGCTGAGCAGCGATAATGGGCAACTGGCTCCCCTAGCCTGCTAGTTAACCGCAATTGCCTGTTTCGTACAGCGTTGATCGCGACGAAATTGCCGCTTCGGTGGCAATGCACTTTCGACGGCACAGCACTTTTGGC
Organism: Aporhodopirellula sallentina SM41; assembly: GCF_000346505.1. Lineage (GTDB taxonomy): Bacteria > Planctomycetota > Planctomycetia > Pirellulales > Pirellulaceae > Rhodopirellula > Rhodopirellula sallentina. The sequence goes on along the minus strand of NZ_ANOH01000466.1, from coordinate 25,004 downwards.
AACACAGCACTTTTGGCAGCACTGGGTTCCGCCAGCGTACTTTCCCCTCGACGCATTACTCGATTTAGCAGTTCCCTAGCGATGATGTTATCCCCACGCGTGACCACGACGACCGTGTTTTGCACCGTTCTGTTTCTCGGTTCGGCTTGCATTGCCCAAGGCACAACCCGGCCGAAGCTATCCGGTGAACTCCGGAACGATCCCCAACGGGAAGAAGAGTTCATGGACTGGGGCCTCGGCATGTTCGTTCACTGGTCGATCGACTCGCAACTCGGGTCAGTCATCAGTCATTCGATGGACTATGCGTCTAACGATTACCTGGATCGCTATATCAACGAACTGCCGCGAACGTTCAACCCGACCTCGTACGATCCGGACAAATGGATGTCCATCGCCAAACTCGCCGGGATGAAATACATGGTGTTCACGACAAAGCACCACAGTGGATTTTGCATGTGGGATACGAAGACGACCGACTTCAACATCATGAACACGCCCTACGGAAAGGATATCGTTCGCCAGTACGTGGATGCGTGCCGCCGTCACGATATCAAAGTCGGGTTCTACTATTCGCCCGAAGATTTTGCGTTCATGTTTCGCAAGGGCGTGCCGGCCCGGGGAGGCAAAGCGGCGGGCAGGGTACAGGAAGAGTTGATCGCGTACACAAAGAAGCATCTCGACGAACTGCTGTTGAACTATGGCGAGATCGACATGGTCTTTTTGGATGGTGGCCACAAGGAAGAGCTAACGCAGTACGTGCATTCGATCGCGCCGAATTGCCTCGTGACCCGCGGTGAAATGGCGACCCCGGAACAGCGATTGCCCAAAACTGCGATCCCAGGACCATGGGAGACCTGCTTCACCCTGGGCAATCAGTGGCAGTACAAACCGACCAATGAGGATTACAAATCGGGTACGCAGCTGATCAACATGTTGATCGAGACGCGTGCCAAGGGCGGTAACCTGTTGATCAACATGGGACCGAAACCTAACGGCGAGATCCCGACCGCCCAAGAAGAACGGTTCCGCGAACTCGCGCTATGGATGTTCGTCAACGATGAGGCGATCCACGACATTCGTCCATGCGTCAATGCGGGCGACCAGGACGCCTGGTACACGACATCGAAAGATGGTCGGTACGTTTACGCGTCGCTCGTAGGGTTCACCGACCCCCGATCGACCGGGACGACCATGTGGCCTCGCAGCAAGCGAAAAGAGATCGTTCTGAAACATCTCGTCGCAACCCCGGACACGAAGATCACGATCCTCGGCCAAGACGACCAACAGGATCGCTACACTGCCCGTCACGACATCGAGCCCCGTCTCCAGCAAACCGAAGACGGTTTAGAAATCTCAGTCGTGCGAGCTCAACGTTTGTACAACAACCGCAGATGGCCAAACGCAGTCGTCGTGCGATTGGAAAACGTCGAGTTTGCGTCAGAGAAATAGTTCACGCGGAAAGAGCAACTTGATCCGGAAATTGCTCGGTCACGGAAACGCAATTGAGAAGACTAAGCAGGCGGGCAAACCGTTTGCGATGTTTGTCTCAGCTCAACTTCATCTATCAACGGGTGTCGCGTCACGAACAAGAATCCGGGCTCAACGCCGTAGCGAAAGTCGCCGAGACTTTCGGTGATTGCAAGAGTCCTCCCGCAACTCACGGCGAGTACTCGAGACCCTCAAACGAAACTTAGACGCACCATTAGCCAACTCGTCGCTAAGTTTGCCCGGAGCGGCCCCCCCCCGAAGTCCGTGGTATCGGCAACGTCAGCTCTCTAAATCGCGCTAGGTGAAGTCACCCTTCTCGTTGCCTTCTTCGTCGTATCGGATGAACGCGAAGTACACGAATGCAACCGGGAGGCACGGTAGCAGCAGGAGGTAGTACCAGGCCCCTAGCACGCCGATGGCGAGAAGCAGCGACACGAAACCGATCCAGATGTACTTCGTATCTCGCCACAGTCCTTTGAATTGTTCCATTGTTGCTCTCGAGATGCCTAATGAGATGGCGTGCGTGATCAGATGGCTACCGCAAACCCAAACGCCCGACCTTCTGCGGCGACTGACGCTCTCGCGGCAAGTATACGTTAGCGGACGCTCAAAAAACACCGGGACAGCACGCGGCGAACTCGCCAAACTAGCGGTCCGCCTGCACACAAATGTGTGCGGGATACCGTACGCCCTTGCTCTTGGGGAAAATGCACAACCACCGCCCCGTACCGCCAGTGCACGTGTGGCCACGTGAAGGGTGCCATTTGAGGCGCGATCTCAGGGCTCGATCACGTCAAATTTTGCCACCGACCGCGTCTATTCAGGGTAGGTGGATTCACCGGTTTTTCCGGTGTTTCCGTCAAGGTTTCGCTTGCCGGGAGAACAATTGTGAAGATGCAATGAAGGTTCGGCAAATGGTGCTGTATGCGGAACTTATGGAATTGCGTATCGAGCAATTCGGTGTTGAAATGCCGGCTCAGAAACATCCCCCAGTGCGGAGCAAAATCAACATGTCCAAAGCTACCTCGACCTTCGTTTTCGCATGCATGACGGCGTTGTTCGTCGGCTGCAGTTCGTCGTCGACTTCTTCGACCGGCACCGATGGATCAGGCGGCATGCCTGGATCGGGAGAAACCGTCAAACTGACCGGCTCCGGAGCGAGCTTCCCGTACCCACTCTACGACCGCTGGTTCAAAGAGTACACCGAACAAACCGACGGCGTGAAAATCGATTACCAAGCGAAGGGTAGCGGCGCTGGCATCAAAGACTTTATCAACGGCACAACCGACTTCGGTGCGAGTGACGCGGCGATGAAGGACGACGAAATCGCTCAAGTCGACAAGGGCGTTCAATTGCTGCCGATGACGGCTGGCGAAGTCGTTCTGGCCTACAACCTCGACGGCGTCGACGAGTTGAAGCTTTCGCGTGAAGCCTACGTCAACATTCTGCTCGGCAAGATCACCAAGTGGAACGATCCTGCGATCACGAAGACCAACGAAGGCATTGATCTTCCTAACATGGACATCACCGTCGCACGTCGTGCCGATAGCAGTGGAACAACCTACGTGTTCACACAGCACCTCAGTGCAGTCAGCGAAGATTGGAAGAACGGACCTGGAACCGGCAAGACGGTTGTTTGGCCCGATAGCGATAAGTTCATCGCGGCTCCCAAGAACGACGGGGTCACCGCCACGATCAAACAAACACCTGGTGCGATCGGCTACATCGAGTACGGCTATGCCAAGCTTACCAAGATCCCAATGGTCAGCCTCGAGAACAAATCGGGCAAATTCATCCAGCCTTCGCTCGAGAGCGGTCAAGCAGCCTTGGCGAAAGTCGAAATGCCCGAAGACCTTCGTGCTTGGTTGCCCGATCCCGAAGGTGAGGACGCTTACCCAATCGTCTCGTACACTTGGTTGTTGTGCTACAAGAAGTACGACGATCCTGCGAAAGCCGAGGCGATCAAGAACGCCGTCCGTTACTGCTTGACCGAAGGCCAAAAGATCAGCGATCAAATGGGTTACGTTCCGTTGCCCGAGAACGTCGTCGAGAAGGTCTCCGCTGCGTTGGATAACATCCAGTAGTCGCCTGTTAGATCAAACACTACTCTTGAAACTTGCCACGCAACGCGTTCAAACGGTTACTTGAATGGCTATCTCCCTGGAGGGTGACGTCCCAAGCGATTCGGTCGCGTCACCTCCTTCGACCTTTGACATTTCTTGGGACAGGACGTTCCGAGGTTTAACACGTTTCTTCTCGTGGATGACTATCTTTCTCGTCTTGTACATCCTGTACGAGATTGCTGGAAAGGCGTTCCCCGCGGTCCAGGAGTTCGGACTCAGTTTTGTCACAGGGACTACCTGGGACGCGAACCGAGGCGAGTTTGGTGTGTTCCCTGAAATTTGGGGAACGCTGTACAGCTCGTTGTTGGCGTTGGCGATTGGGGGCTTCTTCGGAATCTCAATCGCGATCTTTCTGACGCAAGATTTCTTGCCGCCACGGTTGGAACTGGTTTTCAAGAACATCGTTGAGTTGCTCGCGGCGATCCCTAGCGTGGTGTACGGATTGTGGGGGATCTATGTCGTGATCCCTGCGATGCGACCGACCGCGAATTGGGTGCACGAGCATCTCGGTTGGATTCCGTTCTTCAAAACATCGCTCAGTGGTCCCGGAATGTTGCCAGCCGCGTTGGTGCTTTCCATCATGGTGCTGCCGACAATCTCCGCGGTATCGCGTGACGCACTTAGCAGTGTCCCGCACAAACTGAAAGAAGCCGCGTTCGGTCTCGGGGCCACTCGATGGGAGGCGATCCTAGGGGTCATCCTTCCAACCTCGGCGACCGGGATCTTCGGTGCCCTCGTCCTCGGCTTTGGTCGGGCTTTGGGTGAAACGATGGCCCTGGCGATGTTGGTCGGGAACTCGAACCAGGTGAGCTTGTCACTCTTCTCGCCCGCAAACACTCTCGCCGCTTTGCTCGCGAACAACTTCCCCGAAGCGGGACAGCAAGAGGAAGGCGTTCTGATGTACGCGGCGTTGATCCTGATGGCGATCACCCTGTTGGTGAACCTCGTCGGAACCGCGATCATGAACCGAGCTTCGAGTCACCTTTCAGGAGAGGTGAAGTGAACGACAGCGACAGCAACAACAGCGCCGGCATCGATAGTGACAGTGAGGAGATCGAATTGACGCGGTCATTTGCCGACGTCGATTTCCCTCGACTCGAACGTTCGCTACGCCATCCACGAACGTTGTTCAGTTCAGGCCTGAGCCTGATGACGGGGATCGTGACCGTGGTCGCGTGCATCCCGCTCTTTTCCGTGCTCATCATGTTGATGTATCGCGGCGGAAAACGATTGGGCTTGGAACTGTTAACGGAAACTCCGCCATCGGCTTTCGAAAGTGGCGGCGGTTTCGGAAACGCGATCGTCGGTACGCTCACCATGGTGGGTATTGCTGCGTTGATCGCCGTTCCGTTCGGAATCCTCGCCGCAGTGTTTCTCGCAGAGTTTGGCCCGAAGAGCAAGACAGCCTCTGCGGTTCGGTTTTGTGCGAAACTGCTCACGGGGTTCCCATCGATCCTCGCAGGTGTGTTTGCTTACGCGGCCGTTGTGCTGCTGACAGGCACATACTCGGCCCCTGCCGGGGGAATCGCCCTCTCAATTCTAATGCTGCCAATTGTTCTGTTGACGGCCGAAGAATCAATTAAGATGGTGCCGAAAAAGATGAAAGAAGCGGCCATCGGAATGGGGGCAACTCAGACTCAGGTCGTTTGGAAAGTCATCCTCCCAACAGCACTTCCCGGTATGTTGACCGGAGTGATGTTGGCAGTGGCCAGGGCGGCAGGCGAGACTGCACCGCTGCTCTTCACGGCCTTGAACAGCAACTACTGGATCGTCCAAGACGGTGAGTTGGCGTTGATGGAACCTACCGCTTCTCTCGCAGTCCTCATCTTTAACTTTTCCGGTGTTCCCTTTGAGAGTCAAATCGAACTCGCGTGGGCAGCGGCGTTAGTTTTGGTGCTAATCGTGCTGATCATCAATATTGGTGGTCAACTACTCTCACGCAAACGAGTTTTGAGATAACAACAATGGCCACAGCAGACATCATGAGCCCCGGAAACATGGCAACAGAACGAAACGGTAAAAACGTCGTTATCGACTGTTGCATCAAGAACATCTACTACGGCAACTTCCACGCCGTGCGCGACGCTCATATCCCTCGTGGAACAGGGTGAGATCACCGCGTTCATCGGCCCGTCGGGCTGTGGCAAGAGCACCGCGCTGCGATGCCTCAACCGCATGAACGACTTGGTTCGCGGTTTCCGCTTTGACGGCCACGTGCACTTCCGCGGCAAAGACATCTATCACCGCAGTGTCGACCCGGTCGCCGTGCGTCGCTATATCGGTATGGTGTTCCAACAGCCCAACCCGTTCGCGATGAGTATCTACAACAACGTCGCTTTCGGTTTGCGGCTCAACCGCGTCAAAGATGACATCCCCGAACGAGTCGAACGCGCTCTGCGTGGCGCCGCTCTGTGGGACGAAGTCAAAGACAAACTCAAGAACAGTGGGTTGTCGCTTTCCGGCGGACAGCAACAACGACTCTGCATCGCTCGCGCGATTGCAACCGAACCTACCGTTTTGTTGATGGACGAACCCTGCTCGGCTCTTGACCCGATCGCGACTCGTCGTATCGAAGAGTTGATGACGGAACTCAAAGAGAAGTACACCATCGCGGTCGTCACTCACAACCTACAACAGGCGCAACGTGTTGCCGATAAAACGGCATTCATGTACGTCGATACCACGCAGGGCGGACGCACCGGATATTTGGTCGAGTACGAAGACACCAATCGCCTCTTCCAAGATCCGAAAGAAGAATTCACCAAGCAGTACATCCGTGGGGAATTTAGTTAGAACAGTTGGATCCGACTTCCCAGTTCGTACACCAACAACGTAGCGAACGTCGCCAATACGTTCGGCATTCCGCGGAACGTCACCGAAACTCTCCGCGAGTTTCGCTACCGCCAACGATTCTCCCGCTGAATTCAACCAACTCCCGACGCGGTTGAATGCGGATCAAAGTCGATCAAGCTTTTCGGTGGTATCGCGACTCGCATCGCATTGAGTACCGCGATCACGTCAATCACCTCCTGGCAAACCGCCCCCGCAACCGGCGGCAGGTATCCCGCCGACGCGATCGCCATTCCCACCACGCTCAACGCCATCCCACCCAAGGCGCTCTGCAGGGCGATCGATCGCATTCGCCGGCTGATGTGCAGGAACTCGTCGATCTTTTGCAACGAACTGTCCAGGACGACCACATCGGCGGCTTCGGTGGTCACGTCGCTGTGTTGCCCAAACGCAACGCCCACGGTTGCTGCCATCAACGCGGGAGCGTCATTGATCCCGTCGCCAACGAAGATGGTGTTTGCGGTCTGCGTTTCCTCACGGACGATCTCCAGTTTCTGTTCAGGCGTTTGGCTGGCATAGACGTTATGGATTCCGACCTGATCGGCGAGGTATCGTGATTCCGATTCGCGATCACCGGAAACCAACATGGTTCTCTTGATCTGATGTCGCGGTTCGAGATGCCTGACGAACGAGGCCCCGTCGGCTCTTGGCGTATCACGGAATTGATAGGTGGCGGCGTATTGATTATCGAGCAGAACAACGCATTCGAGACCACTCGCCTGAGGCGGCAAATGCTCGAGGCTCTCGGCGTTGTTTGCCTGCATCCTTTTTCTGCTGGTCAACTCGACTTTGTGTCCGTCGATCATACCGGTCAAACCGTGTCCCGGCCGTTCGTCAACTTCGACGACATCGTACTGATGAACCCGTGCATCGGCTGCGTAGCGAACGACCGCGTCAGCGAGTGGATGCTTCGAGTATTTCTCGAGGCTGCTCGCGTACGCGAGGATCTGCAGACGTTGGCTCTCGTCACGGACGAATTCCCCTACCAATCGCGGTTCCCCGTACGTGAGCGTACCGGTCTTATCAAAGATAATTGTGCGGCAGGTTTCCGCCGTTTCGAGAGCGGCAGGATCGCGAACGATGATCGCACGCCTCGCCGCGAGCGAGATCGAACCGATGATGGCGACGGGAATCGCAATGAGCAACGGACAAGGCGTGGCAACCACCATGACGGCGAGAAAGCGAACCGGATCGCCGCTGGCAGCCCATGCACCGACTCCAATCAAAATCGCGAGCGGTGTGTACCACGCGCCGAGCTGATCCGCCAACCGCCGCATCCTGGGCTTTTGCTCCTCGGATCGCTCCATCACCTCCATGATTTTTGAGAACCGGGAATCGATCGCGAGTTTGTCGGCGCGGATCACCAACGCGGACTGGCCGTTGACCGCACCCGACAAAACCGCCGCTCCCGGCGTCTTGGACATCATGTAGGGTTCGCCCGTCAGGTACGACTCGTCCATGACCCCGTGCCCCTCCGTCACTGTACCGTCGACGGGGCATGCCTCGTGAGGATATACGACGACTTGGTCACCGATCGCGATCTCCTCGAGAGCGACGTCATCAATTGAAGCTCCCGTTTTACGATGTGCGACCGATGGCATCCGTTGACTGAGTGCGTGCAGCACCGACGACGCACTGCTGACGGCAAAGTTCTCGAGTGCCTCACCGCCCGACAGCATCAGAACGACCAACGCACCGGCGAGATACTCGCCGAGGAGAACTGAAACGACGATCGAAATACCGGCGAGTAGGTCGGAACCGAACTCACGGTGGAAGAGGCGTCTTAGCAATTCCCACGTCAGGGGAACGCCACCAAAGAGCAAAACCGCGAGCAGCGGGACGTTTTGCCACTGAGCCGAGACTGCAGCTCCAAAGCGAAGATACAGGTGCAGCGATATCATTCCGACCGCAAACACGGCTATCAGCATCTCGCGGGATTTCCACGAGTGTTGATAGTCGCTTTGGGATGCGTTCTGTCCCATCAGGATTTCCTTCCCTGCGTTTGACCGGCAACTGAAGACGACAATCCTCAATCATACCGTTTCTTGGTGTGGCGTCGCGCACCAAGATGCGGGGAGATCGCTTTGGGTGCCCGCTTCATATCGTCGCAGGTCGTCAGGGAAATCGCGAGTCGCCTCCGAAACGATGGCCAAACGATTTCGAATGCGAGACCTCTGTGCCGGTTGATCAATTCACAGGAAACGCTTGCCCGATCATCACACCCTCGACAACGGAAGCGACGTCCATGCGAAAGTATTGGTGAGTGTTTCGGTACTCGAAGGCTCGTCCGTGACACACTGGAGAGTATGGGTGTCCCCGTTGTGAGGCGTGGTGCTCAGCGGTGGTCAGATTACGGGCTAATCAACGCGTGTCCGCTCGCGAATCAGAATCAAGCAGTGGGTTCTGCACTGCCCTGACTCGGCAGAGTCAATTGATAGATAGACATCGAACAATACTCACCGACTTTGCGGCCGCAATTCTCGAGTTGTCCCACTCGCCGGAAACCGAATTTTTCGTGCAAACGGGTTGAGCCGTTGTTCGCATCTCCGCCACCTATCAACGCGATGATGTTCATCAGATTGCGTTGTTCGCACTGTTTGATCAGTTCACGCATCAACAGGCTGCCGACTCCCCGGCCCGCAAAATCCGGAGAGATGAAGATGCTGTTTTCAACAGACGGAAAGAACCCACTCCGGCCGTAGAATGGTTTCGCGCTGCTGTATCCCACGACTTTTCCGTCGAACTCGGCCACGATGAACGGTAACTGACGGTCCTGCACATACTCGATCGACTGTTGCATCGCGGAAACGGTTGGCGGGACTTCCTCGAACGTCGCCGAACTATGAAGCACGTAGTGAGCGTAGATTCGCCGGATCGGGCCAGCGTCCAGCGATGCGATAGCGTCACGGAGGGTCGGAACGGTCATGGTGCGAGACGAGAGCTCGAGGAAGTGGATCAAAATAGTCAAACAGGTAACGGCTCCGAGGAGCCGCGTTCCAGATTAATAGATCGCTCAATAGCTGACTATCGCCCAAGTGTCTCGCGTCGAAGCCTCGCACTCAGAATGGCGGCGGGGTGACTTTTTCAAACTTCGCAGATACGTCCCCCGCTAACCCAATGTCGTTCGGATCCAACACCATGACGGGAGCCCCTTCGTTGAGATCAAACTTCTCGATTTCCACCCAGATCACACTGGGGTTGGTTGTCAGTTCGAAGAAGTAGCGGAGGTCCTTCAGGTTCGCAGCCGTACGGTATTCCGTGTTGTAGATTCCAAACTCGCCGTACGGTGCTCCAAAAGGGACAGAAACGTTTCGAGCGATGGCCAGGACGCTCGCGATCGCCTCGCGTTCGCTTTTGGGTTCAGGCAATAGCTCACCGTAGTAGGCGGCACGCTGGAAACGGTCTCGAGGGTTAACGTTTCCAGGCAGAGGCGTGTCGCGGCTGGGGCGGGAGAAGTCGAGTTTGCTAAGCAATTCGAGTTGTTCATTGTACGGAGGGTCGTTCGTCATGATCCGATATTGCTCGCCGTGGTAGACGACCTTTTCGCCATTCACGTACTCGATCACGGCTGAGTCACCTGTCACGTCTTCGATCGCGAGGTGGATCGTTGCGGCTCGTCCGCGTGCTTCGACCATGACGACTTGGATGTCATCGAGAATCGCGACCGCTTCGTTGACTGTGGCGGCATTGTCGAGCAGGTATTGCAGCCACAAACCTGCCTGCACGCCCGGTTTGCTCGGGTCTCGCTCACCAAAGTTCGTCGCTTTCAGGTAGAGTGCATGCCCGCACAGCCCTTTTTCGTTCAGCCCATCGACGGTTCCGATGCTGTAAACCGTCGTGACTAAGCTAGCATGCTGGGATGTCCACTTCGCAGGATTGTCTTTCACGACCAGGTGCCCACCGACCTCTCCGCCATGTCTGGTCATTCCTCGAGGGAATAGCGTCAACTTGGGCTCCGTCGACTCCGGCCAATCCATCGTTCGCGATACGTAAACGCCGCGACTATTGGTGTTCCAAAGATAGCGGGTGCAACTATGGGCCGGTCCCGCCGTCAACGCAACGGTAACCATAACAACCATCAAAAACGAGTACTCGGACACAGCTAAACTAATCCTCCGTTGTGGGGTAAGGCGTTCATTCGAGCAACAGTTTGATGCCGATCGAACGCACCGTCGACTGCTTAAGCGTTCAGTACCGTTCTTTCCATTCACACACGCGGCGGCAAAGGTCAAATCAACAAGGATGCCATTGGGTTGCTACCATGTTGCGACCACACTCTCTTCCCCAAGAAACATTTCCTCTCGCATGTTCACCGACGCAGTACACCGGTTCGACGAATTGATAGACGGGCTCGCCCGGTTTGCGGCGATGTTTGGGATAGTATGCATCGGGTTCGGAGTTCTCGTCACGATCGCGATTGCGGATGACGAACGATCGAGAACGAAGGTTCGCAATCACAGCACCGTTGCCGAGAACGCGTCGATGCACACAAGCGAACGAATCGCGAACAAGCGGAACGCAACAGAACTGAACGGAATGTCCTCGGAGAAGTCGTCTCGCCATAGCATCAAAGAGCACGACCACCTGCCACTAAGCAAATTTCAGGCAATCGGAACACACAATTCATATCACGTGGCGCCGGACGCATTAGTGAATTCGGTGGTGTCGACCGTGAAACCCTCCGAATCCGGGGCGTGGGAGTACACTCATCCGCCGTTGCCACAGCAATTGCAGTCCGGTATTCGGCAGTTTGAGCTGGACCTCTACCGAGACCCCAAGGGTGGCAAGTTCGCACACCCCACGCTACTGTCCCTGACGAAATGGATTCCGGAGGCTGAGGGTGGTGGTGCGAAACAGAAGTTTGATCCTGACGGGAGACTGAACCATCCGGGGACGAAGGTTTTGCATGTGCCCGGTGTTGATTTTCACTCCAACGTCTACACCCTCACGCAGGCATTGGAACAGATCCTTGATTGGTCGCGGAAGCATCCCGATCACTTTCCGATCTTTGTCCTGCTAGAACTAAAAGGGGACAACAACGAATGGACAGACGCCCATCTGCGTGAACTCGAAGATGAGATCCTTCGAACGATTCCACGCAAGCGGTTGTTAACACCGGACGATGTGAGAGGAACGCATGAAAATTTACGAACGGCCGTGACAACTGATGGATGGCCGTCGCTACGAAAGACTCGAGGTCGCCTAATCTTGGGGCTCGACAACACGGATCACGTGCGAGCCAATTACCTCGGCGCTCACAAAACAATTGTCGGGCGATTGCTCTTTCCTTCCTGCCCGACTTCGCGCCATCCGTCCGCGGCATGGTTCAAGATCAACGATCCCGTCTCGCGTTCTGATTTGATTCAGCGTCTGACGAAAGCTGGTTTTATGGTACGAACACGGGCCGACGCCGGCGGTCGCGAGGCACGCGTGAACTCAACCGTTCGGCGAGACAAAGCCTTCGCATCGGGGGCTCAATGGATATCGACAGACTTCCCGGTCGCCAACAAACAACTCTCGGACTACGCGGTGCGTTTTGATGAAACCGAAAACCCGTACTTGCGAGTCCTCAGGGACGCGGCAAATCCGAGGTAAGCCCCGAAGGTACTGCGGCCCCGATTCGTGATCTCGCAGGTATGGATCCGTCCTCAGTAGTCAGCGAACTCGAGGCTAGGTGCCGCCCCTGGATCCCGCTTGGAAAGAACGCGGATTGTGTACCCTCCATAACACTTGCCGTTCTCGAGAATCATCCAATCGGTTAGCGACGACTGATCAACCGTGCGGACGTCGCCGAACGCAAGTCCATCAACGGACTGTGGTTCATTTGCACAGCGAGCCGTGATTTCGTCTTCTCGCATTTCGATCGGCGTGAACCAGATATGCTCGTGCTCGCCATCAACCGTATCGAACGCAAGCTTAACGCTGACGCCCTCGACGTTCGGTCGTTTCCAGTTCGCTTCGAACTGCGGAAGCGTCCTCCTGGCTTCCGCGATTGCCGCGTTCATTTCTTCGTCCTCATCATCAATCGGAACGACCTGTTGAGAAACGTTCGATTGGGAATTCGTTGAATCGCACCCCATGAATGGGAACGCAAATGCGATGAGGACAACAAACGGAATGCGAAAGTTCAACGCGATACTCCTAAAAAACGATCGTGGATTTGCGACGAAATCCGTCAAACGCACCACGTCCATCGTTCCGTTGGAATGGCGACGTTCGACGAGCTCCAGGAGTCATTGATGCCAACCGCCCCCAGTGACATACAGGATAGCGAGTCCCAACACCTCCTTCACCCTCCTGACAGGATGGTCGAGCGAATTGAGGGGAGTCCGAACGACGACAAACCACCAGCCTCCATCACAACGCACCCAATCGCCACCCGTGAACTTTCGTTGACACATCGGAAACTCGTGTTGACGCACAGGCAAATCCCTGGTCATCGAACATTCGGATTTCTGAGCAAGTATTGAAATAGTCGACGGATCGTTTGACAACGAAGCGAATCGACACGGGAACGCGGGGCCACGTTGGGAACCTTTTGGACGCCCCGAATAACGGAACGGTCTGACACACAGAGATTTCATTTTCAAGACGGCACCACAACTGCAGGATGTGGCAAACGCCGGCCCCCGCGTTGCTTCGATGGCCTAACTGGTCATTTCGGCGGCTGCATCCAGACGAGCGTCGATCACCCGGTCGACCACTTTGCAGATCTTTCTCAATTGAATTCGAACACGAGACATCGCACACCAACCTCTATGAATCGTATTGACACTCGACTACCCCTGCCTGTTCAACCCATCGACCGATGGCTTCGTCCCTTTGCTCGGTTTCTCCACATTGAAGCGACCAGCGGTGTGGTATTGGTCCTTTGCACCGCGATTGCTCTGGTCGCCGCGAATTCACCTTGGGCGGACCAGTACTTGGCCTTTTGGCAAACCAATCTGACGCTCGCCATAGGGGACGTGGTGTTCCATCACTCGCTTCATCACGTGATCAATGATGGGTTGATGGCGATCTTCTTCTTCGTCATTGGATTGGAAGTGAAACGCGAGCTCGCTCACGGATCGCTTTCCGACGTCCGGCAAGGCACCTTGCCGATCGCGGCCGCCATCGGCGGGATGATCGTCCCAGCCGGGTTGTACCTTTCGATGCAGTACGGGCAACCGGGAATGCAGGGCTGGGGAATCCCGATGGCGACCGACATCGCGTTCGTCGTTGGCTGTCTGGCTATACTCGGTTCGAGGGTTCCTCACAGCCTTCGCATTCTGTTGCTTTCGCTGGCCATTGTCGACGACATCGGCGCCATTTTGGTGATTGCGATCGGATACACCGAATCACTCGACGGGCGGTACTTGTTGTTGGCCGCTTGCGCGATCGGATTGGTGCATGTTCTCGCGCGAGTCGGCGTGAGGCGTTTTCCGCCGTATGTTGTCGTGGGCATACTGGCGTGGATAGCGCTGCATGAATCAGGCGTCCATGCGACGTTGATCGGTGTGATCTTGGGGTTGATGACACCGGCCACTCCGACACTCGTCCCAGAACGGTTTCGCGAATACTTGCATGAAAAGGAGAACGAGTTCGAGCAACAACGTTGGAACCAACGCAGTCATCGTGTGGAAGTGGTCCGGGAGGTTCAGCAGTTGACCCGAGAAACGGTATCACCGCTCGAGTACTTGGAAATGACACTGCACCCGTGGACAGCCTACGTCATCATGCCCGTGTTCGCGCTCGCCAATGCGGGCGTGCTGATTGAGCCAACCAACATCACTGATTCCGTTGCCCTCGCCGTGGTGCTCGGATTGGTTGTCGGCAAACCGCTTGGGATTGTGTTGTTTAGTTGGATGGTGATCCGCGTTGGAATGGCAAAGTTACCTGGTGGCTTGAGTTGGCCCGTGTTCATCTCCGGCAGTTTTCTGGCGGGGATCGGCTTCACCATGGCGCTCTTTATCGACGGATTGGCATTCGGTGCCGACGGGCTCGACACCGCGAAAACGGGAGTCCTGCTCGGTTCCGCAGCCAGCGCGATAGTAGGCATCGCTTTGCTACTTTGGACACTCCCCAAACGAAAGCCTACCACGCGATAGCCACGTGATTTCGTCAGGTTGGGCCGGTTTCCACCTGACGCAATCATCCCGAGAAATTCGACGTCTACCTCATAGCAATCGTTTGCCACCAACTGTGTCTACCGAGAGCAAAATCCCTCCGGTGGAAACACGGAACCGGCCCAACGTGACCAACGATGGGTATGCAGGTTGTCATTGCAATCAAAATCCCCCGGAATCCTATCCCGCATTCTATGCTGGCATTGCTCGCCACCATCCGTTAGCTCGAGATGAAGGCAATCCTGCGTCCACTGGTAGAACGAACCGTCGATCGGCGGGCCGAAGCTGGTATCGTGTGACTCGTCGAGTGCTGTTGCCAGACGTTGGAAGGTGGCCTGAAACAAATGTGGTGATTGGCAGCAGCGACGGAACTGCAGCAATCTCTCTTTCATCCACGTTTTGCACGCTCGGTTATGCAACGTCATTTGATTTCGATGATCTTCGCGATCGTCACGCCAGCGTTCTTTTCTGTCCAGACTTTCGCCGACCAGCGGCCGAACATCTTGTTCATCGCCGTCGATGACTTGCGACCTTCAATGGGATGCTTTGGCGATCCCCACGCGATCACTCCACACATGGATCGTTTGGCAGCGCAGGGAGTGCAGTTCAACCGAGCGTACTGTCAAGTCGCGGTCTGCAATCCTTCGCGAGCCAGTTTGATGACGGGTTTGCGGCCAGACAACTTGGGCGTGTGGACACTGCCAATTCACTTTCGAGAAGCCATGCCCGATGCGGTGACGCTGCCTCAGTGGTTTCGAAAGTTTGGTTACACCGCGGTGAGTCACGGAAAGATCTACCACAACCCGACGCCGGATCCGCAATCGTGGAGCGAACCGATTCGCGAACTTCCTCGGTTGCCGGCGTTCTACCCCGACGGCACTCGGTCTCGCGTTCAAACGGCTCAAGAAGCATTGCCGCAGCGAGATTGGAGAAAGAACAATCTTCGCGGCCCCAGCACGGCGGCGCCGGATCTTCCAGATGATCAGGTGCTTGACGGAGCACGCACGAAAATGGCGATCGAAGACCTGCGTCGACTCGGAAAAGCCGATGAGCCGTTCTTTTTGGCGATGGGCTACATCCGTCCGCACCTCGCTTGGATCGCACCCAAAAAGTACTGGGACATGCACGACCCGGCGAAATTGCCGGTGCTCACCGACCAAGAAATGCCGAAGAACGCGCCCCCTTACGCGATGCACAACAACAGCGAACTGACGCACTATGTCGATTTGATCGATCTGCCGCGACCATGGGATGATCGTGTCGTTGAGCCGGAAGACGCCCGCCGCCTGATGCACGCCTACTACGCGTGTGTCAGCTACGTCGATGCACAAATCGGGCGATTGCTAACGGCACTGGAAGAAGAAGGTTTGGCCGACAACACGATCGTGATTCTATGGAGCGACCATGGTTGGAAACTCGGCGAACACCGAGGTTGGGGCAAAATGACCAACTATGAAATCGACGCTCGCGTGCCCCTGTTGATCGCTGGTCCCGGCGTCGAATGTGCTGGTCAGCAAACCGACCAGTTGGCTGAGTTGCTCGACGTGTTTCCGACGCTGTGCGAGATGGCAGGGATTGAGGTGCCTGAGTTCGTGGACGGCTCGAGTTTGGTTCCGATCCTGAAAGATGTCGATGCAACGGTTCACCAAGGTGCCGTGAACCAATACTACCGCCGACATGAAGGAAAGCAGTACATGGGGTATTCGGTTCGGACGCCTGATTATCGGTTGGTCGAATGGCGAGATTTCCGCACGGGAGAAGTCACCGCTCAAGAACTCTACGATCACCGCACGGATGATTCTGAAACGCAAAGCATCATCGATTCCGCGGAACCAGGAGTCGTCGACGAACTGACGGCGTTGTTGCTGGCGACTCACCCTCGCAAAGGATTGGTGATGACACCAGCAATTCATGCTCAGTGGTCGCCAGACGGTTCGAAAGGCAAGCTCACTTTTGAGAACGCAACCGACACGCTGGTCCGGGTGCATCCCATCCTGCCCGCCGGCCGACGTGGCAAAGCCAAACGCATTCAACCCGGTGGGAAGATCACGCTCAACGCAAGAACCGGTTCGGTCTATGTCTTGGAAAGCCACGACGGAACGATCCAACAGATTCAATCGCTGTCCAAACCGAACGAAACGGTCGTCATCCAACGAGACGCTAGTGATCTGTCACAGCTAAAAGTTCGGGTTGATCATAGTGGACGAGGCGACGGATCCTTGGTTTTGCCGCCAGTTCAGGACTCGTCGCCTCCTCCACTACCCTGAGAATACGTCGTGACAGACCACTCGCCAGTGAATGCGGCTCGGATGCTGATCATTCAGGTTTGCTGATCGCGACCAATCGTTTCGTGGTGCGAATGAACAACACTCCATCCGCGACGGCCGGTGTTGCGAAGCACGGTTCGCCCATTGGGTTTTCTGCCAACACTTCGAACTCCGGTCCTGTCTTCAACACGTAGACCGTGCCATTTTCCGATGCGCAAACCACGTTGCCATTCACGGCCAACAAGGAAGCGATCACACCGGCGTCCTTCCCCAATCGCTTTTGAAAGGCTCGTTCGCCCGTTTTCGCGTGGAAACAACGGACCACACCGTTGGAATTGCCCAGGTACAAGTAGTCGCCCGAAACGACTGGCGTCGACATGTACGAACCACCGCGTTCAACGCTCCATACCAGCGAATCGGAATCCTCTTCCGCATCGAGCTTGATCGTTCCGCGAGCGTCGGGACGCACCACATAGATCGGTGCCTTCCCACCGTGTGCGTTCGTGATGTAAATCCAACCATTGGAAACAAACGGAGTCGGAATCGGGTTGTCCCCTCCGCCTTCGAGTCGCCACATTTCTTCTCCGGTTGCGAAGTCGTAAGACACGATCCAAGGAAAACCGTTCACAATCATTTGGGCGACGCCGTCCACTTCGTGAATCAACGGGGATCCCCAACTGCGTTCGCAAACCTCCGACCGATCCGACCTCCACACTTCTTCGCCATCGGACAGTTGCAAAACGGTCACAAAAGGATGGTCCGGATCGTCACCGATCACAGCGACGCGACCATCGTGAATCGCGGGCGAACTCGCGTATCCCCAACCAATCCCGTACTTGCTGACATCGATCACGCCGAGGTCACGCTCCCAGATCAGTTTTCCGTCCAGGTCGTAGCAATACAGACCTTCCGAACCGAAGCAGGCCACCATTCGATCGCCATCGACACAAACGCTGGTATTGGCATGAGTCGCCTTGCTGTGCCGAGTCGCTTTGGGCTCTCCGTGATGTGCAGTTTGTCGCCAAAGTTCCTTTCCCGTTTCAGCGTCGTAGCACAGCACGATCCAACTGTACGCGCCGCTGTCCTCTGCCGCATCAATGTTTCCCCCCGCGGCGATGTTCAATTCCGTTTCCCCTTCATCGGGAACCGCCGTGAGCAAGAACACTCGATCACCGGCAACCACGGGGCTGGAATGTCCCAACCCAGGAACGTCCGCCTCCCAGAGCATGCCGTCGTTGGTTTCGCTTTCTGGATCCGCGTTCCAGGTCGTTGGGATCGTCGCCCCCTCGGCAACGCCGCGAGCCCCGGGGCCCCGAAAAGACGGCCAATCGGTGGTCGTTTCGGATTGCGATTTCGCTGCAGGAGCCATCACGAAGAGCAGCAACACCAACAGACTGTTTTGTGGTTTCGGCATGGTTGGAATCATTGTCTGTTCACACGGTTGAGAAAGATGCGGTTCAGGTCATCGGAGTTGGCAACGACAATGTCAGCGTCGCCGTCGCCATCCAGATCCCCAACATCAAGGCCATAGGTTGCGGAGGCTTTTCCAAACGAAACTTCTTGGAAGTTCAAACCATTGTCGGTGCGAAGGAACACTGCGTTGGGTTGGTTCAAATTGCCGACGACCAGATCCGCCATGTCATCTTGGTTCATGTCGGCAATTGCCAACGTGTAAGATTGGCTGTCGCTCGATCCAAACTCCACGACTCTCATGACGCCACCGGAACCGTCCCCCAAGAAAATTTGGTTCTTGCTTCCGATGTTGGCGATCCCCCAGTCCAAATTACCATCCGCGTTCAGGTCCGCGATGGCAACAGAACGTGAATGATCTTCACCGGAACCAAACGGCATGCTCCGAGTGAATCGCAACTCACCGTCGCCTAGCAGCACTTCGTTGGGTTGGCGGTCACGGTTGGCGAGGACAAGATCGAGATGCCCATCCCCATTGATGTCGCCTGCAGCAACGTCAATCGTCGAGTCGGTGTTCTTTCCAAACGTGGAACCGGACTCAAAGTTGGCTTGACCGTCATTGAGGTAAATGTGATTGGGGCGACCGCGACAGGTTGCGATCAGATCCACGTCTCCATCGACATCCAGGTCAATCGCGAGAAGGCTGCGGAGGCTGGTGACGTCGCCATACTCGCCATGAAGTGTGAAGTGACCTCCACCGTCATTCAGAAAGATTTCGCCTGGGGCCATGTCATTGCCGGTTGCAATGTCCAAGTCACCGTCGCCGTCGAAGTCAGCGAATTCGCACGCGTAAGAGGTGCGTTGGTCCGTGCCGAGCGGACGGAGGATCGAAAACTTGGCTCGCCCTTGATTGACGAACAACTGGTTTTGCTGAGGCCAATGGCGGCCGCTGGCGGAGACAATGTCCAGGTCACCATCGCCATCAATGTCACCGACGCGAACGGAAGCGGACCGAAGACGCTCGGTCCCCAACGTCAGCCGTTCGCTGGTCACGAATTCGCGTTGCTGGGCGACTGCGATGTGAACGGGGAGCAACAACCATGCAAATCCCAACACCCATCGTGCACGTCGTCCGGCGTCATTCATGTGGTCAATTCCGTTCCATCATCGCGCAAATGCTTTGAAGTTTGCACGGGATTTCGAATTCTATACGGACCACTCTGATCGATCCCGCACCGCGAAACAACTGTTCGTACAGAAATTGATGGAGCGAAACGAGCGGAGCCTTTCGGTGGGTCACCGGAAGGCTCCTTCGGCTTCGCTAGCGTTGGATTGACCAACGTTGTCTGATACCTGACTCAGGGAAGTTTTGCGACAACCGTGGCGACATCCGCCCGGTCACCGTGAGAGACAACCGTTTTGCCGAAGACAATCTTTTGATCTTGGCCAACCACGAAAGTCGACGGGTAAGCGGTTTCGCGAGGAGCTTCCCAGCGAAGTCCCCAAGCGTTGGTGAACTTGTAGTCGGGGTCCAGTACAAAGTGATAGTTCGCTGGGAACGACTTGTTGCCTTGGAATTCTTTCGCGTGCTCACCGAGCATCTCGGCGGGACCAGGGTAGATCAGCACCACTTGAACACCCGACAAAGCGGACTGTTTGCTCAAGAATTCACCAACCTGACGATTGCACAACGGGCATTGTTTGCCGGTCCATCCACGCAGAACAAGCATCACAACGGGCGACTTCGCCGTCAGTGACTTCAGCGACACAACTTCGCTATCTTGATTCATCAGTTCAAAATCAGGGGCGACTTCACCAACCTTGGGTGGATGTGGTGGCTCTTTCCCAGGCTGAGCTTTCCGGCGACCTTGTGCTTGAGCGGTCGTCGACAATGCAACGAACGAAAGAGTGAGTAACAGACAGATGGTCGAACGACGATTTTGCATGGGGTGTCCTTGGGGCGACGAGGCGAATGAGATCCAGACAGGGGATGACCGTCGCTCGACTCAGCCCGCCAAAGACGTTTCCTGTGAAGCATCGCGACAGAAACATGTAGCGAGTATGGTAGTGGACGACTCGAGGAGTCCCGATCTTCGGGACAGCCCCTCTCGTCATATTGCCTCGCAGGTTTTGGTGTTGAAGGTGAGGCTCGTCGCCTCCTGTCTGTTACCCACAAGTCTGTTTTATCCCGGAGGGATTTCACGCAATTAGCCCCAGGTGGCGTTAGCGCACCTGGGGAGATCGATCCGACAAAGTTCTGCCCGACCCCGAAGGTGGTCGCAGCACAACCGCCTGGACGAGTCTGCGACCACCTTCGGGGTCGAAACCAAGCGTTGCTATCAATTCCGGCGGTAGTCACTGCGCTCTACCGCCGGCGAATTGCTAAAACGCCTTCAGCGTGAAGACACTTGCGGGTAACAGACAGCCCGTTGCCTCTTCCACTACCTCAGTTTTGGTACCACACGATCGCAAGCAAACGATCGGACTCGAGGAGGATGGTCGCGTCGCATTGCATTGTATGCGCAATCGAGATGACGATTGCGAAGTTATGCCGAAGTCTCCATGCGGACAAGCAAAACGTTTCCTTCTTTTTGAAACGTGACTATCCTTGGACGCTCGGTTCGACTTGCTTCCTGGGATTCCTTTCCATGATTTCTGCTTTTGATCTTGGTCGCCGTGCTGGCATCCAAGCATTGTTTTTCACTGTCGCTGTCTTCGTTGCTTGCAGCAGCCTGCATTCGCAAGACATCACTCGTCGGATGCTGGATCACAGTGACTACGACCGTTGGAAAACGCTTTCTGGGTCCGGCCTTTCCAACGATGGCAGTTGGATCCTGTACACCATCCGAACGGGCGAGATCGATGGGGAAGGCACGTTGCACATCCATCACGCCAAGACCGGCCAAGAATATGTCATCGAGCGAGGCACCGGAGCACGCTTCACTCGAGACGACCGGTTTGTAATCTACCGTATCACGCCACCAAAGAAGAAACTGAAGGAACTGCGGAAGCAAAAGAAGCCACCCGAAGAGATGCCGCAGCCGGTCCTACAGATCCTGGAACTGGATTCAGGTGAATTGCGAACACTCACAGGAGTCCGCTCGTTTGGATTGCCGGAAGAGAACAGCGACTGGCTGGCTTGCTTGATGGAAAAAGCATCCACCCCCGATGAGCTCAAGAAGAAAAGTGGCGATCGCGAAGTTTACGATGTCACACCGGAAGGACTGCAGCGCCCGGCAAAGAAATTGAAACTGAAAAGCCGCGAAGAGGTGGCTCGCCAACGAGGACGCATTGAGTCCGTGATCAAAGCGAGTGAATCGAAACCGGAAGAAAAGAGCTCCCAATCCAAAGAAGAACCGGACGAGGAAAAAGACACCAACGACAAAAAGAACAAACCGGTTGGGACGGATTTGAAGTTGATCCACCTCGACTCAGAAGTCTTGCGGACGTTTCCGTTGGTGCGTTCGTTTCGGTTCTCGAAGGACGGCAAGCGTCTGGCATTCGTGACATCGGTCGAGATGCCAGAGCCAAAAAAGGAAGAACCTAAGGAAGGGAAAGAAGACAAGGCCAAGGCCAGTAAGAACGAAGGCGGCCCCAGCGATGGTGTGCACGTGATCGAACTCGATTCGTTGAAGCAGCGAACAATCGCCAGCGGGATAGGTGAATACAAGAACCTGGCCTTCAACGAGCAAGGTTCGCGACTCGCCTTCCTTAGCAACCAAGAAGATTATGACGCCAAGTCGCCGTCGTGGGCTGTTTACCAATGGACGGCGGATTCCAAGAAGGCCAAGCGTTTGGTTGCCGAAGGCGACGCGGGTCTGCCTGTTGGATGGTGGATCGCGCCGCAATCGAGTTTGAGTTTTTCAGAGGACGAGCGACGGTTGTACTTCTCGACCACTCCTGTTCCTGAAGCGGTCGAAAAGCAACGCATCGCGGAAGCAGAGGGGCGAGAAGTCGAGGAAGACTCCGACGAGAGAACCAAATTGGATGTCTGGCACTGGCAGGATCCAAAATTGCAACCGCAGCAACTGCTTGAGGCAGAGCGGGAACGCAATCGTCGCTACCGCGCGGCGTACGTGCTGAAGACAGAACGCGTCGTTCAACTGGAGGACAGTGTACTCCCGTCCGTTCGTGTTGACCTGCGATCGCCATCCAACATCGCGGTGGCAAACACCAACGTTCGCTACCAGAAGACTCTCTCGTGGGAGGTTCCTGGATTCCAAGACGTTTACCTCGTTCACCTGAACTCGGGACGCCGTGATCGCATCTTGGAAAAGGTCCGTTGGGACGCGTCGATCTCACCACAAGGAAAATTCATCGTTTGGTTCGATGCCGAAAATGGCAAGTGGTTCGCGAAAGCGACCAAGGGCAAAGACGCCAAACCGATCGAGATCAGCAAGGGAATCAAACACCCGCTGTACGATGAACTGGACGATCGCCCCACGTTGCCGTCGTCGTATGGAACGGCAGGATGGTTGGACAATGATCGAGCGTTCCTGATCTATGACGCGCACGACATTTGGCAACTGGATCCCACCGGCAAATCCAAACCGATCTGCATCACGTTGGGCGAAGGACGCAAAAACGATCTTCGGCTGCGTTATCTCCGACTCGATCCCAAGCAACGTTCGATCGATCCTTCCCAAACCATGTTTCTCAGTGCGTTTCGGCTCGATACCAAAGCAAGCGGTTTCTACCGGTTGGATTTGCCTGGCAAGAATCAAAACGCAAAGGAAGACGCCCTGCGTCCGCTGATCATGCTGGATGAAAATCTGGCGGGGTTGAAGAAGGCCAAGGACAGTGACCAAGTCTTGTTCACCCGCAGCACGTTTCGGCGATTCCCCGATCTTTGGACCAGCACGCTTGAATTTGAAAAGATTCAACGCGTCAGCGACGCCAACCCACAGCAAGACGAATACTCGTGGGGCACCGCTGAACTGACGCACTGGAAAGCTCAAGACGGTCAACAACTCGACGGGATTCTGATGAAGCCCGACGATTTCGATCCGTCGAAGAAGTACCCGATGCTGGTCTACTTCTACGAACGCAAATCGGACAGTCTGCACAGCTACTACCAACCGGCACCGAGTCGCTCGATCATCTGCTTCAGCTTCTATGTCAGTCGCGGTTACCTCGTGTTCATTCCGGACATCCCTTACAAAACCGGCGAGCCCGGCCAGAGTGCCGCCAACTCGATCCTGCCGGGTGTCGATCACGTGGTCGCGAAAGCCTTCGTGGACGAGGATCGGATCGGGATGCAGGGGCACAGTTGGGGCGGTTATCAAACCGCATACCTGGTCACGCAAACCGATCGCTTTGCCTGTGCCGAGTCAGGGGCTCCGGTCAGCAACATGACCAGTGCCTACGGCGGGATTCGCTGGAGCAGCGGCATGAGCCGGATGTTCCAGTACGAGCGGACTCAAAGCCGGATCGGCGAAGACTTGTGGTCCGCCCGTGAGAAGTACATCGCGAACTCACCGATCTTCTTTGCCGACAAAATCAACACCCCGTTGTTGATCCTTCACAACGACGAAGACGGTGCAGTGCCGTGGTACCAAGGTATTGAATTGTTTGTCGCACTACGACGTCTGGAGAAGCCAGCCTGGATGTTGAATTACAACGGCGACCCACACTGGGTCATGGGCGAATACAACCGTCGCGACTTCGCCATCCGCATGCAACAATTCTTTGACCACTACCTTAAAGACGCCCCCGAACCCGAATGGATGGCCGTCGGCGTCCCAGCCGTGGACAAAGGCAAACAATTCGGCCTGGATATGCTGGAACCGGTCGAGGACTGAGATCAACGTCGGTAGCTCCGTCTCGAATTGATCGAAGAGAACGAATCGATCTCAACGTGTGAGAGGCACGTTTCCTGGCCGAGGAACCCACGCACGTTGATATGGATTCGATTGACAGCGACAGCAAAACGCGTATCGATCGACAGTCGTTATCGCATCATGCCTTCGAGCAGCTTGCGAACTTTCGCTCGCACTTCGACAGGCACGCGTGCATCGTAAGTCGCTTGGTAGGACTTCAATACAGAGTTTCGTACGTTCGCGAACAACATCACGTGTTGTTCAGGCAGCCCACGTTTGGCCGGCAACAGCATAAGCTGTCCCGCAGTTGCTCCTCCCACGTACTGCGGTGCAGGGTACTCTTCGACGAGAGTAGCTCCGTCAACTGCAGAAAGGCCACCCGCCAACGCTCCTCTCACTCGATCTTCATCCGATGCACCTGTGCGTTCTCCGCCGCGTGCCTTTTTGTAGTCGATCACCATCACAATAAACTCCACGCCAGGAGCACGATTGAAAAGGACATCGGCTATCACGGTCCCCTCATCGGTCTCAATGCTAATCGATTCGACAGTGGGATCTGCATCCCCTGGAACGTTGATCATGAGCTTCGTTCGTGGAATAGCAAGACGCTGCCCTCCCGAAAGATTCCACGTCGATGTGTCCGGCTCGCTTGTGACGGCTTCCAACAGTTCTAGACGCGCTAGTTTGTCGGAAATCACCCATCCACGCTTCGATCGAATTCCATCATCCATAGTCAGCATCGCAAGACGATCATTTGGTTGTTTGAACGTGACCTCCATTCTTTGGAATGTTTCGATGCCCTTGCGTGTCTGAGGCGTGGCCTGCACGTCAACGACACTATCCGCTTACAAAAACGACTCCCCGTTTCGACAGCTGCCTTGCGAAGCATTGCGTGAAGTTTGGGAACTTCGACGGCGTAGTTCAGCGAAATGTGCCGGCGCG
>NZ_ANOH01000465.1 GCF_000346505.1 Aporhodopirellula sallentina SM41 | reverse complement strand
AAGCCAAAGTGGTCTGCCAATTGCCTACCGAGCCGTTTTGATAAGTGGAGCACCAGGGAATCGAACCCTGATTTTCTGCTTGCAACACAGACGTCTTCCCGTTGGACGAGCGCCCCATATGTTTCGTGTTTGAAGAGGACCTTGCACCGTTGCGGGTTCGCCTCTTTCAAACTTTTCAGTACCCAGAGCAGGGGTCGAACCTGCAAACACTCGAGTTTAAGCCGAGTCGCTCTGCCGATTGGCGTATCTGGGCGTTTGGAAAAAGTAGTCCTGGATGGAATCGAACCATCGTTTCCTGCGTGTAAAACAGGTGTCGTAGCCGTTGGACCACAGGACTGCGTTTGTCGATCCGGAGAGCACGTCCCCAAGGATTTGAACCCTGACTAACTGGTTTGGAATCAGCAGTGCTACCGTTACACCAGAGACGTGTGAAACTTTTCAAAACAAGTGGGAACGCAAGGAATCGCACCTCTCGCCGACTACCACACAATTAAAGGCAGAAGGGTTACAACCTCCCGTGTGGAAACGCTCCCAAGATTTCGTCAAACAAGCGGAAGCCGTGGGACTCGAACCCACAACGGTAATTAGCCGCAGCTGTTTTCAAGACAGTGTCCTCATCCGGCCGGGTGACTTCCGTAGTGCGTCATTGAACGCAGTGACGTGAGCGGGAATCGAACCCGCGGACTCCTGGATGAAAACCAGACGATTCTGCCATCAGAATCTACCACGCCGTTTTGTTGCTTCGATCGAAGCGAGTACCGCATAGGAGTTTCGATCTCCTTCCTGCTGCCTGAGAAGCAGCCGACCTAGCCAGTAGTCGAATGCGGCGTTTGCAAAGCGATGGCAACGGGAGTCGAACCCGCAGCGACTTGATAGACAATCAAGCTTCCTTCCCAGAGGAATTTGCCACCGAAAATGTTCGCGAGGGTGACTAGCCGGAATTGAACCGGCGACAAACTCATTCACAGTGAGTCTCTGGAAACCAGCACCAGATCTAGCCACAGTCGGGTATCAGTGAGTCGCACACTGTCCATGCGTGGTCCCAAACCACACCGCTTACTCCAAGCTATACCCGAGAAAAACATCAGCACCGGAGACTGGAATCGAACCAATGAACTCCTCGTTCAGAGCGAGGTGCAGCGACCAACAACTGCTACTCCGGCGTTTAGTCTTCAATGCAAAGCACTCCGTCCGGGAATTGAACCCGACCTGCGAGCTTCAAAGGCTCACGTCGCGACGACGCGCCGGAGAGAGTTTTCGACAACGAAAGAGTGTCCTGTGGGAGTCGAACCCACCTAGCCGGATTGGAAGCCCGGAACCTTTGCCGCTCGGCCAAGGACACGGGATGAAGTTTGAAGAGAGAAGGGTGAAAGTTGTAGTTCGGGTTCGTTGTTTCAAACTTCACCCTTCACCATTCAAACTTCTTTCTGCCCTTCAAACTTCGCGAAGCTCCGGCGGATGGACTCGAACCATCACTCGTCTCCTTAACAGGGAGCCGCCTTACCATTGGGCCACACCGGATTCTTGCAAGCGCCCAGTGGGAGTCGAACCCACACTTCCGCCATGGCAAGGCAGCAGGCTACCGCTACATCATGGGCGCAAAAATGCATCACTACCACATTGTCAAAGATCAATACGCCGAAGCGTTCAAGAGCACCGAGCCGGAATCGAACCCGCATCACCTCGTTACGACGGAGGAGTCTTGCCGTTAGACCATCAGTGCTGGAGTAGCATCTAGCGGTTAGCTCTTAGCAAATAGCTTTTCCGTGCTGGAGCTAATCGCTAACGGCTAATAGCTAGTCGCTATTTCCAAGTGGGATCGGTGAGAATCGAACTCGCATCGCTCGGATTAAGAGTCCGATGCATTACCTTGTCTGCCACAATCCCATGTGTTGTCGTTGTTTCGTTTCAGTCGGCGTGGCGGGAATTGAACCCGCGACCGTCGCCTTATAAGGACGCCGCTCTCACCCCTGAGCTACACGCCGATGTGTAGCGATGGGGCCGAAGGGAGTTGAACCCTCACCGAACGGATTAAAAGTCCGTCATGCTGCCAGTTACACCACAGCCCCGATGTTCAGTCGCGGCTATGCGTTTCAATCGCAGTGCAGGCAGCATGTTGGTTTCCTTTCGAGTCGTTGTCGTAAGTGGTAGCCCCGAGGATCGAACTCAGCGCGACCCGCGTATCAGGCGCCGGGTTTTCCCTTTGGCTGACGCGGGGGCGACCAGCCCTCGACTACCATGTTGTCGTTTCAAAAGTCGGACACCTCGGAGTCGAACCGCCCGTGGCGGAGCCACCCACAAACGAAAACAGTCTCCTGCTCCCAAAGCAGGCGTGCTTCCATCTGCACCTGTATCCGATGTTGTTGCTAGTGTTCGCCGCGGACCATTCCGTCGGCGCATATCTTCCTTGTCAGTGGGCCGGGAGGCGCTCGAATCCTCGTCTGCGGTTCTTCAGACCGCCGCTAGACCGTCTCAGCTACCAGCCCATATTGGGTTCGTTGTTGGGGTTGCCCGCTGCAATGCGGACACGAAAAAAGGCTCGATGTCTGCGTGACACCGAGCCTTCATAAAGAAGTCGTTCGCTTATGAAAGCGAGTGTCACATCAGACGCGGATACGCCGGGGCATTATCTGTATTCAACGGGCTGTCACTATGGACAGGGGCGCCGAAGAGACTGCCTTCGTGTATCTGTTCGAGTCGACTGGATTGATTTTTTGAAAACATCAGAAAGCTCGTTACTCGCTCGTCTGTGAATGTGACTTGTGTGTTCGGAGAGATAGACTCTCTCGCGGCTAGATGGTTCGCTGGGAATCTCAATTTCAACAGAAAAGAGATGTGCGAGACCATGATGCTATCTCCCCAAACGTGATGATTCGCCATTTGTACTCGTGATGCGTTCCGACATCGCAGTAGATATGGAGCGTGTCGCTTTTCAGCGGCACTGCGACCTGGGCTTCATTTGACGGAGCAAATGAATTTGCTATCGAGTGTTTCCTAGCGCCGCCGAGTTCCGGCTCGTTTCAGGCCTTTGGCGACGATATCGAACGCTTCGGCGGGTTTGTAGTCTTCGAGGACATCGAAGAAACAAGCCAGGACTCGCTTCGTTTCTGCGACGTTGATTTCCAGGCCATCGGTATCTGCCTTGCGAGCGACCTCATTGTAAATATCGTTGAGCGTTGGTGCTTTCTTCGTCGCTGCGGTTTTCTTTGCTGCTTTTTTCTTTGCCATGACGACATCTGTCCCAGTGAAGGTTGAATTGAATAAACTTGTTGAACAAGTTTTACCCGGCAATACCTTTTGCGAGAATACTACTGACGGCTGACATTTACCGAGGTGGCAAGGAAGGTGTGAGGTAGGACGGGAACGGCTGGTCGCGAACATCTCTCGAGGTGCGACAATCGAGTCTGAGTCGATCTCTGTGGAGGTCGCCCATCAATGCGGAGGGAAACGCGGAATTATGAGCGAGCCAATCGCGGGAAATGACATCGACTCGCATGGTGAGGAAAAGGGTGGGCTGGTCGTCGTCGAGGATGGCTGTGTTACTCACGACGAGTATTCGCAGAATTCAGAGTGATAATTGCCCGGATCAAACTTCGTGAATTCGCCCACCAGTCGGACATTGAACATCCCGGGCGAGTCGTTTCTCCATTTTGGAATCACCAATTCATAGTCGTCGCTGTTTTCGTTGGGTTGGTGCAAGAAGATCACTCCATCAGCATCCTGCTCGATGCTGCCGGAGTCACGCAGATCAGATAGCCTCGGACGACGCGGTTGCTTCATCTGCTTTTCGCTGTCGCGGTTGAGTTGTGACAGCAACAGAACGACGACTCCAAGTTCTCGGGCTAATTGCTTGCACGCTTTTGAACACTCGGTCACCGTCTCGTAGTCAGACTGCCGCGGATCGCTCTTGTGGATCAGTTGCAGATAATCAATCGCAACCACTTTGATGTCGTACTTCGCCTTCATCAACCGGGCGAGGGCGGCAATGCCACCGATCGTTGCCTGCCGCCCCTTGGGAGCGTGAAGTCTCATCAAGGAGTGTTTGCAGTCCTCCACTGCTGTGCGAAGGCTCTGCATTTCGGGTTCGGGGATCTGGCAAACGCCGGCTTCATCGACCTCGAATAGCTTGCCGTCGATGCTCAATCGTTCGGACAGGATTCGTGCAGCAATTTCGTGCTCTTCCATCTCGAGACTGACGACGAGGGTCGCTCGGCCGCGAAGGTCTAGGGCATTGGCAATCTGCTTCATCAGGGCAGACTTGCCTTTTCCCGGACGTGCCGCGATCACGTAGGAACCACCGCATCGAAATCCTCCGTAGGTGTCGTCGAGGCATCCGATTCCACTCGGGAGCAACGGTCCGAGGCTGCTTTGCTCAGGATGTTCAAGCAGTTCGAGGCGTTGGCAGGCGGCGGCGTGCAACGTCATGCAACCCCCGCCGCCCGATGCATCGGCCGCGACTTGATCGATTTTCGCTCGCATGGTTTCTGCTAGCGTGATCGGATCGGACCCGGGTGTCACGGCATCTGCGATTGTCTCATTAGCGAGTTCAATCAGTCGTCGAAGTTTGGCTCGGTCTGCAACGATTCGGGCATACGCCGGTGCGTTACTGACGCTGGCCACCGATACCGATAGCTTGGCCAGGTAAGCACCGCCACCTACCCGATCGTATTGGTTGACGTCACGCAAATGGGTCGTCAGCAAGGTGATATCGATCGGCTTGCAATCAGCTCGCAGAAGTGAAATCGCGTGAAAAACGATCTGATTTGCTTCGACGTGAAAATCAGCCGCCCTCACCAATGCCAAGATCTCATCGACGATAGTCGGTTCGAGAAGCATGGCACCAATCACTCCCATTTCAGCCTCGCTGTCTTGCGGGACCATAGCTGTATTGCTGTTGGATTGACAGGATTTCATGCGCTGATGACCTTTGCTCTGCGTTTAGGTTGTTTTGAGACCAAGGGAATGAAGTGATTCCCGGTTTGCGATTCGGCGTGGAGCCGCGCGAACTTCTCGCGGAGCTTTTCCGGGCACATCACGTTGACGGCCCAGAACTGGGTGTGCTCGTTAGCCCATTGGAATACTTCTTTGATTTCGGCCAGCGAGTGCCCGTCGCGTTCACGCATCAGTCGGATGGTGTTTCCCCACTTTGCAAAATTGGGTTCTCTGGCCTTTGGCGCGATTCGACGCACCCGATCAAACATCCATCGAGCGAGTTCAACGTCAGAAGCGTCGGCACGGAGTGCGGACACTTTCTTAGGGTTAGGGATAGGGTTAGAAGGCTTTCCGCTTTGCGTTCCGTTTCGTGTTCCGTTTCGTGTTCCGTTTTGTGTTCCGTTTTGTGTTCCGTTTTGTGTTCCGTTTTGTGTTCCGTATGCGGAATGCATCGCCTCAAGAGGGGGAGTGTCGAAGCTTGCAACAGACTCCGGGATGCTGGTCCAATAGTGGCCAACCGAACGGTCGTTTGTTCGTCCGTAGACGAGCCACCCGGCGTCGACGGCCGCTTGCCTGGCGTTATTGAGCTGCTTCGGACTCGTGAGTCCAAGCACCTCCATCAACTGGGAATTCCAAAACCGCACTGGCCCTTGGTATCGAGACGCATCTTCGGTGTGCGCGACGTGGATAATCAAACAGATCGCGTGTGGTCCCATTGATTGCGCGGCGCAGGTTTTGAATAGCAGCCGAGTCAATTTGTGGGCGTAATGAGATTCTCGTTTCGGGTAGTCCATTATCGGCCTGCCTCTCGCCGGCCCGAAAATGCGGCAAACAGTTCGGCGATTGAGATTTCGTAGGCCGATGATGTCGCAAGTGGTTGTTTTTGAGCGTTCCAGCCTACATGGCGTGACGCCTCGCGTTTGATCGATTCCCAGCGTCGCCACCAAGCAACCGATCGTCGGCCGCGAAACTGCTTTCCGCTGGCCTCGGCGTGCTTCGCTAGCTCGCCGAGGCGGCCCTCGATCTGCACGATCTCAGTCCAAGACTGGGGCGGTAATTTCGCTTGACTGATTCCGCAGTAAATTGAGACGGAAGTGGTTGCCAGAGCTTCTGTATTGGGTACCATTTGATTGCTCCAAATTTAATTTGGTGTCGTCTCGGGTCCGGCAAGACTGACGACACTGAAGAGAGAGTCTGAAAACGCGAAACGACCACACTTCGGTGTGGTCGTTTTGCATTTGGTTGACTAGATACCTGCCGCATCGAGCTCGCGTTCAACCGATGTCTCGGTACAGGACGGATCTCGGGGCGCTGACGAGCCATTGGCGACCGCGGTCACTTCGTCGAAAAACTCTTGGAGCCACCTGCGTTTTGTGCGGCGTTGCCCGCCGGCGTACTCGGTGCGGAGTCTGATGCCTTTGAGTCCGCGGGTTGCCCAGCGATGCATTGACGAGACGTGGATCGTGTCGCCTGTCATCTGCTTGTATTCGCGACATGCCACGGACAGCTTGATTGATGGGTCATTGTCGAGTTGCATTAAAAAACCTCACGGGTCTGGGTAAGACGCCGCAAGGTTGGGTGTGAATCCGTGCGACGTCATGAATGACTATGAAACGGATTCTGGTAAGGATTCGCAGGAACTCTAAGGTTTCTCTGAGGTGTTTCTCCGGTTAAGTCTCAGGGGATTGTTCCAAATGCGCCTGACGAGATGGCTCGGAATACAACATTATTCCCTGGTGAAATGCTGCTTCTGTAAGAAACGTTCCTCCATTGTGTCCCTGATCCGAATCGGTAAATCCTTTTTTGCGAAGCCAACGAAAGACGCTGTCGAGATCGTCACCAGGGTCAAAGCCAGCGAGTCTAACGATGGTGCCACGAGTCATTAAATTGCTTTGTATGACCCGTTTTTCAACCATCGTTCGAACGATCGCGTCTCGATTCGCCGTGACTTCGCGCCACGGAAGGTCGCCTGATTCTTTCGTTGTCTCTTGGTGAGTGTGGCTACGTGCGACGTTGGCGAAGCGAACTGGCCTGCGCGAGTTGATATCGTTCGCGGGCGGACTCGGTTCAGTTCGCTCGGATTCAACGGCGGCAGTCCGGTCACGCACCACTGCCGCTCGAGAAGTGTTTTCTTGCAGGGCAGCGTTCCATTCAAATCGACAGAATCTCGTGAGGCGATTTGCTTCGTCGATGTCAATTCGGAGAGCGTTCAGTGGGTATTGCACGAGCTCAATAATTTGGAACGGCGTGATGCGCCGAAGGCTGAGGAAGCCGCGCACGTCGGCGAAGGATTTCGCGCGGAGTTCCTCTTCCACCGCTGGCCACAACCGATCGGCGTAGGCGCGACAGATTGCGGCAACGTGCTCTGCCCAACACGACAGGTTTGCCGGCGGGGCGATATCCTTGTCGGACATGGCCTCAAGCTGAGGTCTTAATAAGATGTTGATCGCATCGTCTTTGAAGGGGCGTTGCAGCGATTCAGCCGCGACCGCAATCGATTCCGCATGATCAAGAAGAGTGCCGGCCGACTCCGTGAGATGAGGCTCCGTCGGTCGCACGAGACCGAATTGTTCCGTGGCGAGCTTTTCCCACTCGAATGCGATAATCTCCCTCATCGATTTCGAGGCTTTGAGCGAGATTCTCGCGATCTCTTCTGCCTCCTGTTGAACCCTGGAGTTGTCAGCTTTGGCGACTGTTATTCCCGCGGTCATTTTGCCTCCCATACTTGATACGGTGTGGATTCAGGAGAACATTCTGACCCACGCGATAGCTTTGTGGCGTACGGTGACGCACTCCAGTCCAGTTGCCTTTCAGCCGATTTTTCTTGCGACTTCACGCGCTTTTTCGGCATCGATCTCCGCATAGATTTGCGTGACGTCGGCCGAGGAGTGACCGAGCACGGCTTGGGCGGCATCAAGTCCAAACTGTTTTCTAATTTCAGTCCCCTTTGTGTGACGCAACTGATTGGGGGACCATCGGTGCTCGGATTGCCAAATTTTCAGAGCATCCCCTTCGAGTTTTTCGTTGGGCAGGAAGGCGCGGTCGCATGCGCGATGGATTGCTTTTCGGTAGGAATCTGTGATGTAGCGTTCGCTGGGTTTTCGTTTCGCGGCCTTGCTTTTGAGTCCTTCACTGCAGTGCCCGCGACGATTCCCGCACGATTCGGGAGTAACACGTTTCGCATTTCGTTCGTCTTGCTGCATTTTGACCGCTTCGGCCGGAGAGAAGCAGAACGCCGTATCGGCTCGCAGGAGGTAGGGCCGTAAGATTGCTTGTGCCTCCGGTCCGATGTACACAACGCGCTCACGGTTGTGGTGTTCGGTTTTGTGGCTGGCCGGCCGAAACTCCCAGACATCACCTTCTCGGTCGATGTCGCAGGGGCGGACTGAGCAGACCTCTGCTGGCCTCATCCCGGTGAGAAGTTGGGTTCGGATCATGTCTCGGACAACCGGGCAGAGTTGCTCAAGCGTGGCAGCGACAATTTCCACATCGACAGGTCGAATCGGGTTAGACTCGCGGGCCAGGGTGCGGCCCCTCTTGAGTCCTTCCACGGTTGCCAGTGCTTGGTGGATCTCGACCGGGATCAACTCTTCTGACGCCGCCCACCTAAAGGCTCGGACGATTCGACCAACGTTCTTGTTAATCGTTCCTCGCGTATGCCCCGCAGTTACCCAGGTTTCACGGATCGCTTTCAATGCGAGTGGGCCAAACTCGCATGCCGGCTGGCGGCCATAGAGTCTCCGAACCGGACCGAGCACGGTTTTCACTGCCGACAATTCGCTGGTCGGTTTGCCGTTTTTGCGGTAGTAGGACTTGGCGTGTTTCCAGTACGCCAAGATCAACTGATTGATCGTGAGCGGTTTCCTGTTCGTTTCGGCTGATCCCCGTCGGCCGGTTACGAGGTATTCACCAATCACGCGATCGTATTCAGCGCGGCTAGCCTTGGTTCCGTAGGGCCCGAGGTAGACGTCATGCCCGGCAATGCTGACGACGGCCTGGCCGCTGCGTCTGTGCTTACGATACTTGGGAAGAGACTTTGTGAGTTTTGGCATGGGTGCAACGCTCTGTGAACGCCAAAACGGTATGTACCGTTTTGGCTCGTTCGAAAAAAGCGCCGCACGCCTTCACAAGGCGGTCACCCCGGAGGGTGTTTCGGCTATAAGAGAAAGACAATATTTTGAAAAATCGGGGCGACACGATTCGAACGTGCGACCTTCTGGTCCCAAACCAGACGCTCTGCCAGGCTGAGCTACGCCCCGGTATTTTTTAATTCTCTATGGGAGTCCACCGATAGACTCGGTCGCGGAGGGCGAGAAAATCGCTCACTTCCGCGAAGTCGCCAGAGAGTAGCGGACGGAGCCGTTTGTGGAAAGATACGCTTGCGATTTTTTTTGGAGAGTTGTTCGGCAAGCGAATTTCGGTTCCGGTTACGCGGGTCGTCGCGTTTAAAGTTCCTGTTGTTCGGCGACTGGTTCGCCGGTACCGAGCTGCGCGAGGACTTGCAGGATCCCGTTGAGGTGAGCCATGCGAGGTCCGAAGCGATCGATGAATTCGTTGAGCATGTACTCGCCCTCGATCAGGTGTTCACCTGAGTCGTCGATTTCCTCAGTGATCGATTGCAGGAATTCCGTTTGCACTTCGCTCAGCGTTTCGGCGGCGCGTCGGCAAGCACGCGAGAGTTCAGGGTGAGCATCTTTCCACTGTTGCAGTTCGCCAGCACGCTGTTTGTGCATCGCGGCGTTTTGCTGGACGAGTTCGGACAGAAGTTTGGTCTGTTTTTGTTGACCGATCAGCATCTGCCGAAGCAACTGGACGGTGAGTTCTTCGTTAGACATCGAGGGGCTGGACTCGGATTTTGCCGAAACGTCAATGCGAAACATGGGCGACAGTGGGTTGTCTTCGACGGACATATGAAAACTTCCTGCGCTCGTTCGAGGGATAAGAAATGTCGGGGAAAAGCGTCGATGGAGAGTATAACCACGCCGGATGCAGATTGTCGACTAAATCAGCTTTTTCACTCGTTAGCCCGTCGGGGCGACACTGCTCGTTCCGGTGCGGTGGACCTTAACGATCAGCGTACCGCCGTGTTTTTTAGGCGGTCAAATGCGAATGCGGCACGCGACGTCAGCGACGCGTTGACCGGGGTGATTTTTGCGTGGCGGGCTCGTCCGTGGATGTTGGCAAAGTGTCCACCTCGAAGGAGTTGTCTCGCGAGGATCAGCTCGATTCGGCGGTGGTCGGCGGGGCGAGCGTGGCGTCGGGAAGAGTGATGTCAAACCGCGTCCCGGAGATCCGCCGGCGTGCCGCGAGCGGCCTCGTTGGGTTGGGCTGTGTTGGCGCCGTTGCTTCGGTTTGTTCGAGCGTCTCGCGAGGCTGAGTCGGGGCGGCGTTTTCCGGATCGCCGAGATCGCCTGGCGGGCTATTCTGGGCAGCCTGCGACGGCGTGTTCGAATCCGTTTCGCTGGAAAGCTTGGTCGATGAGTCGGTAGCCGTTTCGGGCAAATCGGTTGCGTCGCCGATATTGATCCGTCCGCCGAGCGCGTGGGTGACGTTGCGAACGAGGTAGAGTCCGAGTCCGGTTCCTGGTTTGCTGCGTTCGAGTTCGTTCCCGAGTCTTACGAATCGTCCAAATACCTTGCGGCGGAGGTTGGCGGGAATGCCGGCCCCGTTGTCGCAGACCGAAACGGTGACTTCCCCGGTAGGCACGGCTTTCATCCGAGCGATGATTCGGACGTGGGGAGGACTGCCGCCGTATTTGATCGCGTTGTCGATCAAGTTGCGAAACAAAATTTCGACTTGGACTGGTGGTGCGTGCAGCGTGACAGCGGGGCATTCGATGCTGACAGTTTCGGAGGGCATTTTGTATCGCACGCACGCGGCCGTGCTGACTTGGGTGAGGAGTTCTGAGAGCAAGAAGTCGGTTGCCTCCTCCGGTTCGGTCCCGCGTTCGACTCGTGCGGCATCGAGCAGGTGATTGATCAGGGAGTCGAGTCGCTCGACATCGTCGAGCATGATTTTGTGGAATTCCTGTTGTTGCTCGGCGTTGACGCTGTGCCGTGTCATTGTCTGTAGATACAGCTTGAGCGACGCGATCGGGCTTTTCAGTTCGTGGGTGACGGCGTCGATGAAGTTGGATTGACGACGGTTCAGGTTGAAGGCTTTGACGCTCAGGGTC
>NZ_ANOH01000464.1 GCF_000346505.1 Aporhodopirellula sallentina SM41 | reverse complement strand
GTGGCGAAATTGCGGATCACATCCGTAGTGTCTGCGATGGGCGCTGGAAGTACATCCGCAATTACGTACCGAGTATCGGTTACACCGAAAGCAAGTACACCCGGACGCACCGACCAATGCGGAAGATCATGCTGAAAATGAAGGCAGACGGAAAGCTCTCGGCCGCGCAACTGCTTGTACTCGCGGATACCAAACCGACCGAGGAACTGTATGACCTTGAGCGTGATCCGCACGAGATACGCAACCTAGCGTCCGACGACGCTCACGAGCAAACGAAGCATCGTTTAGCTCAGCAGCTCGACCTATGGATTGAACTAACGGGAGATACCGGTCTTCTGGAAATGAAGGCTGGCGGCAAAACGCGATAGTGTCAGTGCGGACGGGATGAATTCACCACGTCGTCGCCCGAGAGCGAAACACTTACTTGGAAAAATGTTCTCTATGACTCCTTATTCGAATCAACGCTACTCTTTGGTCTTTTGGGCGTTCGCTGTCGCTGTGTGGCCTCTGCGGCCCATCGTGGCAGATGCGCCCGAAGGTTACCAATTGTCTTTCTCCGAAGAGTTTGACGGGGACCAGCTCGACCTAAACCGTTGGGCGTACCGGGCTGATGCCAAGCACCGTAGTATTCAACGCGCGGAAAATATTCATGTTGCCGACGGATCATTAAGGTTGCACTTGACACCGCTTGAAAAGCGGATCCAAGGTAAGGCGAACGCGGGGGCAGGCATCGTCACACTCGAGCGTTTTCACTACGGCTACTACGAAGTCCGAGCTCGCTTAGGCGATGGTATCGATCATGATCAGGATGGTCAGGTTGATGAGGGTTGGCATCACGCTTTCTGGGCCATGTTTGCCAAACCAATGGCCAACGCGGATCCGCCGGGCTCCATACTGACCACGTATCCTCCTGAGCGTCGTACCGAGATTGATTGCTATGAAAACGCAGATGGGAAAGGCGGCTACAACCGTTTCACCCAGCATGTCATCATTTGGAAACCGAACGGAAAGGAACACGGACGTCGTCCTAAGCCGCCAACAGATCACGTTGAGCCTCAGAGACGCGCGGGCAAATCATTCGATGCAACGAAGTGGAACACCTATGCCTTCGAGTGGACTGCGCAAGGCGTGCAATTCTTTGTGAATGGCGAACCGACGGTTTACGGTGAATATCCAGTCGAAGAGTTTGAACATGATCGACTCAACGTTTGGCTGACCGCAATTGCCGCCAATTGGTGCGACAAAGATCCCGAATTGAGTCGGGCCGAATATGATTATTTTCGATACTATGCGCCGTCAAGTGATGCGTCGAATTGACTGTCATTGGGGTAATTGAGTTTTCGAGCCTGCGGGACGGCCAGCATATCTGAGGTTAATGTAATGTTATTTGTTCGGCACAGTTTGATGTTTTTAATCTACGTGGGCATGTTCGGGGTTGCCTGCGCGAACCCGAGACCGAATTTGGTCATCATCCTCGCAGATGACATGGGCTACGGCGACATGAGTTGCTATGGATCTCAGCAGATCCGCACTCCGCATATTGATGACCTGGCTTCCGGAGGCGTGCGTTGTACCAACGGATATGTTTCGGGGGTTGTTTGTGCTCCGTCGCGCGCGGGGCTGATGACCGGTCGCTACCAGAATCGCTTCGGCTTTGAGCACAACATTGTGGGGGCGGCAGACTATTACAACGCCGATCACGTTGGATTGCCTACGGATGAGATCACAATCGCAGACCGACTCAAAGCCATCGGGTATCGGACAGCCTGCATCGGAAAGTGGCATCTCGGCAACCGTGACGCCATGCATCCCAATTCACGAGGTTTCGACTACTATTTTGGTCGACTCAAAGGGCATGGCTACTTTCCAAAGGTCAAAGACAAATCCATCTATCGCCAGCGTGCCCCCGTTGATCGCATTGATGTTCCCTACACAACGGATTGGTATACGGCAGAAGCGATCGACTTCATCGGAAGAACCCCGGGAAACAAACCGTTTTTCCTGTATCTGGCTCACGACACTCCTCACACTCCATTGCAAGCGAAAGAGGTAGATCTCGCGCGATACGCGCATATCGAACACAAGGCTAGACGAACGCTCTGTGCAATGCAGGATTGCCTCGATCAGAATGTTGGACGCCTTATCAAGCACCTTAAGGACACGGGCCAATTTGAGAATACGTTGATCGTCTTTTGCAGCGACAATGGCGGAGTCGTGAACAGTACGAATCATTCTATCAATGCTCCGCTGCGTGGCCAAAAATCGATGTTCACTGATGGCGGGATGCACGTTCCGTTTATCTTCTCGTGGCCATCCGGCGGAATTCCGCGAGGTGAGCTATATGAACAGCCGTTTATTTCACTCGACCTGCTTCCCACCTTCCTTGCCGCTGCAGGCGAACCTTGGAAATTGAAGGCTGGCAAAGAAAACGGAAAAATTTATGACGGAGTCAACCTGCTGCCGTTTCTTCGCGGAGAGCGGGGAGGGGAGCACCCTCACGAGACTCTTTTTTGGCGAATCACGCACCGCGGTGCCGCCGTGCGTCATGGTGATTGGAAGTTGGTGCGCACGCCTCATTTGCCGCCGCAGCTCTATGATTTGTCGAACGACATCAGCGAAGTGAATGACCTTGCCTGTACCCGTCCCGAAGTCACTCGCGAATTGATGCTCAAACTGGCTCAATGGGAGTCCAGCTTCAAGCATACACCGCGGTGGTTCAGCAGTAATGGGTGGATGAAGAGCATTCTTAATGTCTACGAAGCGGATTATCCTCTGGTGCAGCCAGATGCGACGCGAGCAGCGGCATCGCAATGAAGCCGGTTATCGTGCACGCGTCTTGGACCGGTAACGCAATGGAGTCAACTGCGTTTCTTTCTTAAAAACGCTGGTCATGTATTCCGGGGTACCAAAGCCGCTGGCGTCGGCTACTTTCGAAATTGATAAATCTGTCGTTGCTAAGAGTTGTTTGACGCGAGCAATGCGGAGTCGCCGAATCTCCGAAAGCGGAGAGCGTCCAAAGCTCTCGACAAATTTTCGCTCGAGTGCACGACGCGCCATGGGAACGGAACGGGCGACTTGCTCGACGGTCAATTCACCAAATGCATTTTCTCGAATGAATCGTACTGCGGCATACAGTTCCTCGTCTTCGATCGCCAAGATATCTGTTGAACCTCGAGTGAC
The DNA here is from genome assembly GCF_000346505.1 of Aporhodopirellula sallentina SM41. Classification (GTDB taxonomy): domain Bacteria; phylum Planctomycetota; class Planctomycetia; order Pirellulales; family Pirellulaceae; genus Rhodopirellula; species Rhodopirellula sallentina. The sequence goes on along the minus strand of NZ_ANOH01000464.1, from coordinate 5,398 downwards.
GACTTCAATTGGAGCGATCTGCATTGGCTTTCCGTTGTCGTACCCTCCGCTCATTAATTCCTCCAAGCGTTCAGCAGCGCGGAAGCCGATTTGCGGGCACGGATTCAGGATCGCTGACATCGGCGGGACGGTGGCCTGAGCGATGAGATCGTCGTTATCGCCAGCTAACACGGCGACTTGATCGGGCACGATGATCTGCTGACCACGACAGACGTCGAGCAGTTGGCAAGAGGCCGCCGTGCCCCAGCAAAAGATGGCGATCGGTTTCTCCAGTTCGGCTAGCCATTTTTCCAGCCTTTGCCGCTGCCGGCGCCACCGCTGGCTCGCCATGGATTCGTGCGCGTAGTTGAATTGTTTCAATGGTAGGTTGTCGTTAGCCGTTCGCCGCTCGAACTCGGCTGCGTGTTGCGTTACATAGGTGAGGTCCAAGGGGCCAACATATGCAAAACGCCGAAATCCACGGGTTCGAAAGTGCTCGGCGGCAAGTTCGGCGGTGGCACCGTAATCGGTCGAAACTCGCGGAAATTGAATTCCCTCCAATTCGATACCGGAAATGTTTACGACGGGAACGTTCCTGCAACGCAATTCGCTCGCAAGTTTGGTCGTCGAGATGCGTGCAATGATGCCATCGCCGTCCCAGTCACTCGGTAGATGCATGGGGTCGCTTCGGCCGCGTGGTTCGACCGACATGTGCCAGGGACCATGCTTTTGAGCGTAGTGAAGGATGCCGCTTATTGTTTGTCGCCCCCAATCGGTTGAGGTGTCTACCAACACAGTGACCTGAGGGATTCGGTTAGGGGCACGGCGCGGCTGCTGTTTGGCCATGGTCAGATCATCGAAGGAAACGATTGAGGCTCCCGCGATTCTAACACCTGCCACCGCATTTGCAACGAAAAGAAACGCAAATGCTCCTATCTGACGCGGGCGATTCTTTACACACTGACTTGTTCGAGAAAGGCCGATCGGTGTGAGGCTGCTGGCAAATTGAACAACCTCAGCACGAAAGCTCACTTCGATGGACGCTCCTCTTCGTACTATTTGAAATGATTTATGGCTAGCATCGACTACGCGGTCCTGTTGACTTATCTAGCCGGCGTCTTTGGTGTCGGCTGCCTGTTCGCAGCGAAAAACAAGAGCACGTCGGATATGTTCGCTGCCGGAGGGCAGTCTCCCTGGTGGGCGAGCGGATTGAGTGCGTTCATGACGATGTTCTCAGCCAATACATTCGTCGTTTGGGGTGGGATCGCCTATCGCCAAGGTTTGGTTGCCGTCTCGATCAACTTGATGTACGGCGTGGCAGCGCTGCTGGTTGGCTATTTCGTTGCTGGTCGTTGGAAACAGATTGGCGTGCAGACACCCGCAGAGTACGTGCAGCTTCGCTTTGGACACTCTGTTCTGCATTTCTACACTTGGTTCATGACGGTCTTTCGCATCGTTACGACTGCAGGCGCGCTCTATGCCTTAGGACGCGTCCTGGTCAGCTTAATGCCATTGGCCGAAGGCAACCCTTTGCGTGATCCGGCCACCGGGACGCTATCTCTGTTTTGGGGAATCGTGATCTTCAGTAGCATCGTGGTCATCTACACCATGATCGGTGGGCTGTGGGCGGTGCTGATGACCGACGTCCTGCAGTTCATCATCTTGAATCTCGCTGTTTTGTTTGTGATCCCTTTGGCGTTAGCGAAAGTCGGAGGTGTCGGGGCATTTTGGGATGCAGCACTGGCAACTCCGGCTCTGCAGGTCCATGCCGGTAAGGTCGTCGCCGGCGGAAACCTATTGAGTGTGATCTCCGGTGACTACACCTGGTTCTTCCTGGCCGGTTGGTGTGCGGTTCACTTCTTCATGATTGGTGCCGAGTGGGCATTCGTGCAGCGTTTCATTTGCGTGCCTGACGCGAACGCGGCGCGGAAGAGCACTTATCTATTCGGAGGTTTGTACCTATTGAGTCCGCTGCTGTGGCTGCTTCCGCCGCTAATTTGGCGGGTGCATACACCAATTCCGGCAGGTGCTAGTGAAGACATCGTGCTTCGTTTGAGCGAGACCGCCTATATCGACGCCTGCCAGTCAGTGTTGCCCGTCGGCATGGTTGGGCTGATGGTCGCGGCCATGTTCTCGGCCACCGCCAGCATGGTCAGTTCGCAGTTGAATGTGTTTTCCGGCGTGATCACGCACGACATCTATCGCCCACTGGCTCAAGCGGTTGAAGGTGATCCCTATCTAGTTTGGGTTGGCCGAGTAGTCACATCTTTGCTGGGAGCTCTGCTGATTGCGATTGCGTTGTTTTATGAATCACTGGGCGGCGCCGAGAAAGTGATCATCAATATCACCGAGATGGTTGTGGTGGCATTGTTCGCACCCACGCTTTGGTCCCTGTTTAGTCGCACCATGACCGCTCGCGGCGTCTGGATCACGGCCGGTGTTTCGCTGGCGATTGGGGTGGTCGTCCGCTTCGGGTTGCAGTCCGGAGGTTTGTTCACCTCGATCGCCGTATTGGAGCCACTGGCCCAGTGGGTACAGGCCAATTCCAACACAGCGAAGACATTTACCGGGGTTGTGATCCCTGTTTTTGTGCTCGCTGTGATGCAGTTCTTTTCAGGCGGCGTCGCGGCGGGGCATGATCGCGTCCTAGCCAAACAGCACAATTCCGAAGCCAGCATGCCGGTGGATTCGAGTCGTTTACCGGCAGTCGTTGTTGGGGGTGCCATCGCGGTTTGTGGACTGTTGATGTTCATGCTGATGTTGGTACCCGAAAACAGCCAGAGCCGAATGACGCTCGGGGGATTCGGCTCTGTTTTGGTTGCATTAGCGATTTTGATTTTGTGGGTCTCTTTCTCGAGCTATAACCGTGAGCAAGAAAAACGGCGTGAGGACTTATTGTGAAAATTTCTGAACCTAAAAACCAACGTGAGCCTTTAACTAGATCCATCTCGACCGATCTAGTTGTTGTTGGTGGCGGCATGGCAGGGACCTGTTGTGCAATCACTGCAGCACGCGCCGGCATCCAGGTCGTGTTGATTCAAGACCGCCCCGTTTTGGGTGGAAACGCGTCGAGCGAAGTCCGGTTATGGATTCTCGGTGCCACTTCCCATATGGGAAATAACAATCGTTGGGCTCGTGAAGGCGGCGTGATCGACGAAATCTTGGTCGAGAATCAGTACCGCAACCCCGAAGGCAACCCGCTGATTTTCGACACAATCTTGCTGGAAAAGGTGGTCGAAGAACCAAACATCACGTTGCTACTTAACACCGCTGTGTTTGAAGCCAGCAAGCACGATTCGGATTCTATTGAGGCGGTGCGCGCCTTCTGCAGTCAGAACAGTACCATGTACGACGTGCGGGCACCGCTGTTTTGCGACGCCTCCGGTGACGGCATCCTCGGATTTATGGCGGGGGCGGCATTTCGTATGGGGGCGGAATCGCGTGACGAGTTTGGTGAAGGCTTTGCTCCTGCCCAGGAGTACGGCGAACTGCTGGGGCACTCGATGTACTTCTACACCAAAGACGTTGGGAAGTCCGTTCGCTTCGTGCCGCCGAGTTACGCGTTAAAGGACATCACCAAGATTCCACGATGGCGAAGCTTCAACGCCAAAGAGCACGGTTGTCAGTTGTGGTGGATCGAGTATGGCGGACGGCTCGATACGGTTCATCAAACAGAACAGATCAAATGGGAGTTGTGGAAGGTCATCTATGGCGTTTGGGATCATATTAAAAACTCGGGCCAATTCCCAGAAGCGGAAAACCTGACGCTCGAATGGGTCGGCCAGATTCCGGGCAAACGAGAGAGCCGACGGTTTGAAGGCGATACGATGATGATCCAGCAAGATCTCATTGAGCAACGTCAGCACGATGACGCGGTGAGTTTCGGTGGTTGGGCCGTCGACTTACACCCGGCCGATGGCGTGTTCTCAGAGCTATCAGGATGCACACAGTGGCACAGCAAGGGCGTTTACCAAATTCCCTACCGTTCGATGTATAGCCGAAACATCAACAATTTATTCCTTGCCGGACGCATCATCAGTGCCAGTCACGTTGCGTTCGGATCGACGCGGGTGATGGCTACATGTGCGCATAACGCGCAGGCCGTTGGCATCGCCGCGGCGATCTGCAGCCAGGAAAGTCTGCTGCCGCGAGACATCGCCCAACCAAGCATGATCGGTCGGTTGCAGCGAGACTTGCTACGCACCGGCCAACACATTCCGCATGTGGGAATCCCCGATGAAGATGACTTGGCTGAAACGGCGGGGATCACGGCGAGTAGCGTGCTGCAATTGGATCGTCTCCCTCCTAGTGATCAGTTTGTTTTACTCGAACGATCGCGGGCGATGCTACTGCCCGTGAACGCTGGGAAGCTGCCGAAGATTCGTTTCTGGGTGCGATCTGACAAAGATGCGCAGCTGGAAATCCAACTTCGCGCTTGCAGTCGCCCTGACAGCTTCACTCCCGATGAGATTCTTGCGGAGCATGAGGTTTTCGTCGGAACGAAACATCGGGAACCACAGGCTCTTGTCGCTGGAGGGACGCGATTGAATCACTCGAGCAAACATATAGTGCCATCGGTTATAGCGAGTGCAGAGACCGGACCATACATGCAGGCCACATTTCGCCCCATCGATGTCGACCTTGACGAGGTCATCGAAGCCCCAAGGTATGTGATGGTCTGCTTGATGGAGAACGCGGAGGTCGAAGTCGCGCTGAGTGATGTTCGTTTGACGGGTGTTTTATCCCTGTGCCAACGTGGCCACGGTGCGGTGAGTCGTGGAGGTGCGATCCAGGAACCACCAGAAGGCATTGGCATTGAGAGCTTTGAGTTTTGGCTGCCTGAACGACGGCCCGGCGGGAAGAACATAGCGATGGAGTTTGACCCTCCACTGGAGAGCTTTGAGCCTCGGGCGGTGCTTCATGGGCCAGAGCGTCCGACGTCGTCCGCCAACGCTTGGATCGCCGATAGCGATGATGAGTCTCCATGGATTGAGCTTTCGTGGAGCGAACCAAAATCGATCAGTCGCGTGGTTGTTGCACTCGACAATGACTTCGATCACCCGATGGAGTCAGCCCTAATGGGGCACCCTGAAGCTCGCATGCCATTCTGCGCCTCGGTAATTCGCCTGCGTGATCGTGATGGGAACTTGCTCGCAGAGAATTCAGACAATCACCAAACACGCTGTGAATTCAAAATTCGCCAAGTAGAAACCGACAGACTGCGAATCGAGTTGGAGGGGGCATCCGAGAGTGTTCCGATTGGCGTCTTTCGCGTGCGTGTATTCCAGTCGTAACGCCTTCGCTTGGTTTTTCCGGTCGCCGCTGATCTTTGCCGTTGCCTCTTGCCGTTGATACTCGCCAAATGAGCCTCGCCCAATGAGCTCAGTCGAGTGCCGAACACGTACGGCGGGTGCCACTT